>CAZQSU010000064.1:0-18958 GCA_964595905.1 uncultured Iamiaceae bacterium | reverse complement strand
CTCGGGCGAGTGGCGGAATTGGCAGACGCGCAGGATTCAGGTTCCTGTGTCCGAAAGGACGTGGGGGTTCAAGTCCCCCCTCGCCCACCACCAGAAAGCTCAGCGCCGACGATGCGACGGACTTCACCGACGCGATCGCCGAAATCACCGTCGTCGACCCGACGATCTGCTATGACGCGCGCTCCGATCACGGATGCGCTGTGGGACCTGTGCCGGGACGGTAGGTTCGGTGTCGATGAGCGCCGTTCGACTCTCGGGGATCGACACCTATTACACCGTCGAAGGTGACGGCCCACCGCTCATCCTGTTGCACGGCGGCATGGCGGACGGCACCACCTGGGGTCCCCACGCGGCACTGCTGGCCGACCGCTACCGGGTGTACGTCCCGGACCGTCGCGGCCACGGCCGCACCCCGGACTCCGACGCGCCCTTCTCCTACGACTCGATGGCGGCCGAGACCATCGAGTTCTGTGGATCGGTGGTGGGCGCTCCGGCCCATCTGGTCGGGTGGAGCGACGGCGGCAACACGGCGCTGGTCATGAGCCTCGCCAGACCCGACCTGGTGAACCGCCAGGTGCTGATCGGCGCGAACTTCCATCATTCGGGCGTGCGCGTCGAAGAGCTGGGAATCGGCGACGGCCCCGATGACCCCGAGGTCGCATTTCTCCGTGAGATCTTCATCCAGCACGCGCCCGACGGTGCCGACCGCTGGCCGACCTACTGGGCCAAGATCGGCGAACTCTGGCGGACCCAACCGACACTCACCACCGCCGACCTCGGAGGAGTCAGCGTGCCGACGCTGGTGGTCGTGGGCGACGACGAACCGATCCCGCTGAGCCACACCGTCGAGCTGTACGAGTCGATCCCCGACGCGCAACTCGGGATCGTTCCCGGCACGTCGCACGTCATGCCACTCGAACAACCCGACGCGCTCCACACCATGATCGACCGCTTCCTCACGATGGACCTCCCTCCAGAAACGATGGCGCCGATCCGGCGTCGGTGAGCGTCCGGCCGGTCGGCCGTACCCGGTAGCCGAGACGCCGGAGCGCCGTCACGACGTTTGCTCGGTTGGCTACGGTTCTTCTCCATGGCAACGAACGCAGAGCAGGCATACGACAAGTTCCAGGCCGCGGTCGGCGAACCGGAAGGCACCGGTGAGTGGTTCACCGTGACCCAGGACCAGATCGACGCCTTCGCCGACATCACCCACGACCACCAGTTCATCCACGTCGACCCGAAGGCCGCGGCGGAACTGTCACCCTGGGGGGTGACGATCGCCCACGGGTTCCTGACCCTGTCGATGCTCACGCACCTGTCGGGTTCGATCCCGCAGGACACGTCGCGCCTCGCGGGCATCGCCATGGGCGTGAACTACGGCTTCGACCGGGTCCGGTTCATCAACCCCGTCAAGGTCGACAGCCGGATCCGCGCCTCGAGCGTGCTCGCTGCCGCGGACCTGCGGGACCCGAACACGATTCAGACGACCCGCACGATCACCGTCGAGATCGAGGATGAGGACAAGCCCGCCTGTGTTGCCGACTGGATCACCCGTCTCACCTATTCCTGACCGCTCGCGTCCGCGGTAGGGTCTCGGCGGACGTCGACGGAGGCGAAGTCGACGACGGCGAAAGGGGAACCCAATGGATCGGATCTCGCGGCGCGTGTTCGGCAGCGCCGTCGTCGTCGCGCTCGCGGCGGCGACGCTGGCCGGCTGCAACACCCGGTACGGATCGAATCTGCAACGGGCCAGTGACCCGGTGGTGTTGACCGGGTCGCAGGTGCCCGGGCTCGAAGGCGCCGACCCGCAACACGTCGTCGCGTTCAGCCACAACGGTTCGGCGTGGCATCAGATCCCGGTCCAGGTCGACGAACGCGACCTGGTCTCGCCGGGTGAGATCCAGCATCTGCCCACGAGCAGCTACCCGAAGCTCTACGGCACCGCGACCCCGTACGAGATCCTCGTGTACACCCCGCCACCGGTCACCACCGCCGGGTACACCACCTGGAGCACCTACACGCCGCCCGACAGCGACCCGACCCTCGACGCCGACGACGAGATCTCGTTCCTCGCGAACGACGCCGGGCGCACCACCGATGCCGCCGCGCCCCCGGGCGTCGACGCCGCGTCGCGCACGCCGCTGCACCTGACCGATCCGATCGACGGCCACACCGGCACCGTCTACCTGTTCACGAGCTCGACGCTCACCGGCGGCAGTGCCGGCACCACCGGCGTCGACTACACGTTCAGCCTCGACTCGGGCGACTACCGCGACACGTACCACATCGGACCGTCCGCCCTCGCCCCGAACGACGTGAACGCCTCGAACCCCGAGCACTCGACGGTCACCACCCCGTTCTATTCACTCGGATTCTCGGACCGCTGGCTGAACGACGCATTGACCATTCACCACGACGGATCCTCGGGCGCCGACCTGCTCGACCGCTCCAAGTACTTCGCCGTCACCGGCGGTTGTGGCCGCACCGAGAACACCTTCGATGCGATCATCGGTTACACCGGCGAATTCGTGGTGAACATCTCCGGTCCGGTCCGGGCGATCAGATCGGGAATGGGAGCCAACAGTTTCACCTACACCGTGCTCACCGACGTGTTCTACCCCAACCGACAGGACACCACGATCGAGTTGCGCGGCCACGCCGGCATGCCGGGATTCGGCCAGGCCGACGACCTCGCCACCGATCTGAAAGGCATGACCTACTCCGACCCGTCGAACACCCGGGTACCAATCGACGGCGTCGCCGACTCGGTGACGCCGATCACCTCGACGACCGACGACGCGTTGCCGCCGTCGTGGCAGGTCGTGTCCGGACCGGCGGGGACGATGATCACGACCCGCTCGCTCACCACCGACCTCGACCTCGACGTCGCCACGACGTACCGGGACGACAGGGCCACCAAGCTCTGCACCGGCGACGGATCGACGTGGGGCCAGGCGGGCCTCGACGTCATGTCCCCCGTGAACTCCGTGCCCAACACGGATCCGACGCTCTCGGCCGACCCCGGCCACCTCACCTCCCAGCGCACCCGCTACTACTCGGGGCCGGACTTCTCGCTCGACGACGTCCCGGCACTCGACGCGCGGGCACACACCCCGATCGTCGTCACCGCCGGCTGAGCGAACCGGACCCGGGCCGACTCCGGTGAGGTCGATCCGGGCGCCGTGGTCGCGGCGCCGACATCTGGCCGGTCCGCATCGATAGGGTCACGGCGATGACCTCCCGCGAACGACCGACGCTCATCCGCGACGGACTGGTGGTCGATGGCACCGGCACCGACGGGCGTCTGGGCGACGTGCTCGTCGAAGACGGCACCGTGACCGCGATCGGCCCCGCCCTCGAGGTGCCCGCGGGCACCGAGGTCATCGACGCTCGAGGCTGTTGGGTCACGCCGGGCTTCATCGACCTGCACACCCACTACGACGCCGAACTCGAGATCGATCCCGGACTCACCGAATCGGTCCGGCACGGCGTCACCACGGTGCTGATCGGGTCGTGCGGGTTGTCGTTCGCGATCGGCGAACCCGAAGACCTGGCCGACACGTTCTGCCGGGTCGAGGGCGTGCCCCGGTCCGAGGTGCTTCCCCTGCTCGAACGCATCAAGGACTGGACCGACCCACCGGGGTACCTCGACCACCTCACCTCGCTCGATCTCGGCCCGAACGTCTGCTCGTTCCTCGGCCACTCGGCGATCCGGGCGCACACGATGGGACTCGGCCGGTCGCTCACCGACGACGAGCGACCCACGCAGGCCGAGCTCGACGAGATGGCCCGGTTGCTCGCCGAGGCACTCGACGCCGGCTACCTGGGCCTGTCGATCAACACCCTGCCCTGGGACAAGATGGACGGTGACCGCTACCGGAGCCGCCCGACGCCGTCGGTGTACTCCACCTGGAAGGAGTACCGCCACCTCGCGGAGGTGCTGCGTTCGCGTGGCGCGATCCTCGAAGCGGTGCCCGACATCTCGGCCCGGTGGAACTTCGCGCTGTTCGCCGCGATCGCCTCGGGCATCGGCCGCGACCCGCTACGGACGACGATCATCTCGCTGCTCGACGCGAAGGCCGCGCCGGGAGCGTTCAAGATCCTCGGCGGGTTCGCGGGCCTGGCTCGACGATTGGCGCGCGCCGACCTCCGCCTCCAGTCGCTCCCCCAACCATTCCGGTTGTGGACCGACGGTCTGGAGAATCCGGTGCTCGAAGAGATCGGGGCGGGCACCGAGGCGCTGCACCTGGCGGGCAGGGCCCGCACCGAATTGTTGAGCGACCCGGCCTGGCGGGAACGCTTCACGAGTCAGTGGACGAACAGGTGGAAGGGGCGCGCGTACCACCGCGACCTCGCCGAGGCCCGGATCGTCGACGCCCCGGACGCGTCGCTCGCGGGGCGCACCTTCGCCGAGGTGGCCGACGCCCGCGGCGCCGACCGGGTGACCACGTTCCTCGACCTGCAGGCCGAGTTCGGCAACGACCTACGCTGGACGACGACCGTGGGCAACACGAACCCCGAATCGGTCGCCTGGATCGTGGATCATCCCCAGGCGATCATCGGCTTCTCCGATGCGGGCGCGCACCTGCGCAACATGGCGTTCTACAGCTTCCCGTTGCACCTGCTGCGTCTGGTGAAACAGCGACGTGACGATGGCCGGCCGGTGTTGTCGCTCGGTCGGGCCGTGCACCGCGTGACCGGCGAGATCGCCGACTACCTGGGTATCGACGCCGGGCGGCTGGCCGTGGGGGCACGGGCCGACATCGCCGTGGTCGACCCGGAGGCGTTGGACGACCGGGTCGACGAGGTCGTCGAGGCCCCGATGCCCGGCATGCCCGAGCTGCAGCGACTCGTGAACCGCACCGACGGTGCGGTGCGGGCCGTGCTGATCAACGGGCGGGTCGCCTGGGACGCCAACGGCCGCGCCGACTCCTTCGGTCGCTCCCGCGGGTTCGGCAGGGTGTTGCGCTCGACCCGCCACACCCGCCGCGTCCCGGTGACGGCCTGAGCGGAGCATCCGCTCCTGCTACGGTCCCGCACCGACATCACCACCGACGATCGGGGGATCGTGCAGGCGAAGTGGCGAGTTGTGAGTGTGTTGGTCGTCGTGTTCGCATTGGGGGTCCTGACGGTCCTGCCCGGTCCTCGTCGATCGAAGCCGGCCGAGGCGGCTACGACAGCGGCACCGGATGGGGTCGTCCCCGATTCGATCATCGACCGGTATCTCACCACGCAGCCGCCACTGGGCGACGTGACCGTCGTGACGATCACCGGGGAATCGACCCCCCGAAAGCTGCTCGCCGCGACCCTGCAGGGGATCGTCAACCGGACCTCGGCCCGCATCTACCTGGTCGGCGCGCGCAACGTCACCCAGGACCAACACTGGATCGACGACTACGTCGCCCGCGGTCTGATCCACGTCGTCGCGCACGCCACCCTCGACGAGGCCCTCGCGACGTTCGCGGACGAACTCGGCGGCTACGTGATCGCCGACGACGCGGAGCCCTGGACGATCAACACCGCCACCACCGTCGCCGCGGCCCACGGAGGCGTCGTCGCGACCCCGGGCGAAGTGACCGAACTCCAGTCGCTCGGCCTCGTCGAGATCGCTGACCACCGGGGACGCTGGCCCGACGCCGCGACCGCATATGCCGCCGTTGCTGCGGCCGAGCGCACGAACCTCGCCTATGCGGGGCTCGCGATCCAACAACCCGACGCGAACAACCCGCGGGACTTCTTCGTCCAGCAGGGCATCATGACGGTCTTCACCCGCCCGTCGCACGCCGACTACGACCAGGTCATGGGCCTGCTCGACCCCTACCCGGTCGACCATCCCGTCTACGGCTACGTCTCCGACGACGGGATCGAGGAGGTCCAGGCGATCGCCCGCCTGTCGCAGGCCGGTCGGTTCCTCGTCCCGACCGACACGACCGACAACCTCTCTTTCCACATCGCCGTGGCCGCCGAGCGGTCGCGCTCGGTGCTGCGCCCGGTCGACGAGCAGGTCGCGGCGTGCGATGCGAGCCAGGTGAACGTCGTCGTGGCGACCTCCGACGGCGACAACATGGTCATTCCCGAGGCGTACCTGCCATCGGATGCCCAGTGGGGCAGCCCCCGGCGCGGCAGCCTGCCGATCGGCTGGGGCGTCTCGCCTGCGACCGCGGTGCTGATGCCGGCCGTCTGGGACTGGTACGCGCAGCACGCCACCGATGCCGACGAGGTCGTGGGCCTGGTCGGTCTGGGCTATTCGGCGCCGAGCCTCATGCCCGACCCGTCGGCCTTCCTCGCGGATTCGAACCGGCTCGCGGCGCTTCTCGGCGTCGACACGGTGTGGTCGCTCGATCTGTTGTTGAGCAGTCCCACGGCCGCGGGGTGGGACGACATCGCCGCGGCCGACGCGTCGACCCTTTGGCGACCCGACGGCATGTTGTTGAACTACGAGAACTTCGGCAACGCGACGTCGTTCACCGCGGCCGGCATGCCGGTACTCGCAGCGGGTTTCTCCGACTACGACGCGGGGGCCGACGCGATCGCCGCCCACCTCGACGAGCTGTTGACGACCCCGGCCGACGAGCGGCCGTTGGTGAGCTTCTTCCCGGCGACGGTGTGGAACGCGACGTTCGACCAACTGGCCGATGCGCTCGCCCCGTACGTCGAGCGGGGCGTGCGGTTCCTCACCCCGCGCGAGGCCTTCGCCTGTCTGACCCGCGGTGACCAAGCGTCCACGAGCTCCTCGAGTCTTCCGCCGACGTCGTCGTCGGGTACACCGTCGACCACGTCCCCGCCGTCGGCGCCCTCGTCACCACCCACGACGGGTCGGCCGTCGCCGTCCTCGACGGTCCGGGCGCCGTCTCCTTCGACCGCACCGCCACGGAGCGACCCCGGGCGGCGCGTGTCGGCCGCCGCCGCAGAGCCGATCGAGGCCGAACCCGCCTACACCGGCTGACCGGCGTCGCGCGTGCCGGATGCGGCGCGATCTGCCGATCCATACGCCCCATCCGCTCCGGAGTTCGCCTGGGTCAGGGTGCGTCGGGGAACCACGAGCCGTGGAAGCCGATCGGCACCCGACGGGGCAGCGGCACCCGGGCGACCGTCTCGAGCGAGGCCGCGTCGAGCACCACGAAGCTGGAGGTGTCGGAGTCGAGATCGTGGACGAAGTTCATCAACCAGCCGGCGTCCTCGCCGGTGCGGGTCGGGTCCGGAGCGAAGGCCGCCTCTCCCGCCACCACACGCGGCCCGTAGGTGACCACGGCGTCGGTGCCCAGCTCCAAGTCGTGTTTGACCACCCCGTCGAACAGCACCTCACCGCCACCCCAGGTGGCGGCGTGCGCCACGTAGCCGTACCGGGTCGCCAGGCCGGCGAAGTCGTCGTTGACCCGGGGAAAGTCGCCCGGCCGGTCGTCGAGTCGTTCTTCGGTGACTGCTCCGGTGATCGTGTCGATCCGCCAGCGGTGCAGGGTGGGGTGGACGTCTTCGACCACGGCGTCGGGGCCGAAGCCGATGTTCAGGCGCTCCGACCGGCACCCGGTGACCACGACCGCATCGCCGTCGTCGTGGGCGTTGAGGAAGTGGAACACGTAGAACGGTTCGACCTCGATCCACTGCACGTCTGCGTGCTCCGAGCGCCGGTCGAGCACCCCGATGCGCGCCCCGTTTGCCGGATCCCAACGGATGCCCTCGCCGCCGGCGAGCATGGCTTGCAGGTCGAACACGGCCGGAAGGTCGAAGAACACGACCCGCCGAGCCGACACGGCGAAGTCGTGCATCATGACAGGCGCCGGCAATGCGATCTCGTCGCTGCGCACGAGGTTGCCGGCGGCATCCGCGACGTGCAGGCGCAGATACGGGGGCAACGGGCTGTAGCCGAAGAAGACCATCTCGCCGGTGACCGGGTCGACCTTGGGGTGCGCGGTCATGGGGCCGTGCAGGGCACCGCCGAAGTCGTATTCGCCGATCGTGGCGAGGTCGTCGGTCAACTCGGTCGGGCGGGCGGCCTCCATCAGGGCGAGCAACCGGCTGCCGCTACGAATGAGGTGGGTGTTCGCGGTGTTCTTCATGATCCCGGCCTCTTCGACCACGCCCGGGTCGGGAGTGCGGAACTCGCTCAGGCCGCCGAACACCGCTCGGCCCCGCTTCCGCTCCGCGAGCAGGCCTTTCGACTCGACCCAGCGGTTGCGGTAGCGGGCACGACCGTCGCGGATCTCGAGACCGTGGACCATCCCGTCGCCGTCGAACACGTGGTAGGTGCCGATCGGCGTGAACTGCGGGTTCGGCCCGTTGCGCAGGTACGAGCCGTCCAACGCCTCGGGCAGCGTGCCCTCGACGCCCAGGTCGGCGACGTGCAGTTCGTCATCGACGGGGGCGTACACCCCGGTGAGGAACGGACTCATCCCGGTGTCGGTCGGCGGCGCCATGGCCGCACGCTACACCGAGTCGGCCTGTGGGTGAACGGTGTTCACCTGCCCGGTGAGGACCGTGTCGATCACCGAGGTGACCAACGCATCGGCCGCAGCGTCGTCGAAGCCGAAGCCGAGCAACAGCACCTCGGCCACGCCGTGCACCGCGGCCCACATCGTCATGGCCGCGGCGACCGGGTCGCCCTCGGCGAGGAGGCCGTCGTCGATCGCCCTCGTGGTCGTGGCCAGCGCCACCTCGAAGGCCCGCGTGGCCGGTGCGAACGCTTCGACCTCGGGCACGGCGACCCCGGTCGAGGCGGGCGGATACCGGAACAGCAGACGGAACAGCGGCGGCGACGCGAGGGCGTGGTCCACATAGGCGCGTGACAACGCCCGGATGCCGGCGATCGGATCGGTGGTGTCGACGGCCTCGAAACGGGCGACCAACTCGTCGAAGTACTGGGTTGCCACCGCGGCGACCAGGTCGTCCTTGCCGTCCACGTAGGCGTACAGGGCCGGGGCGGTCACCCCCAGGCTCCTCGCGACCGCGCGCAGCGACAGCCCCTCGGTGACCCGGGCTGCGCCACCCGCTTCGATGATGGCGCGGGCACAGGCGACGATGCGCGCGCGGGTGAGCGGTTCATCGGGTGGCACGCTGCCATTCTTGCCACAGCGGTGGCAACAGATGATGTCGTGCGGTAAACAGTGTTCACCCGAGGAGGTCCCATGCCCATCCCCCGCACGCTGTTCTCGATGGACCCGCCCGTCGACCACGATCTGTCGGTCACCCAGGGGTCGTGGCCCGACGATCTCGACGGCGAACTGCTCCTCAGCGCGCCGCACCCGACCACCCTCGACGGCCCGCACCCGTTCTTCGGTGACGGCACCACCTACCGGCTCTCGCTGCATCCGGGGCGACACGGCGCGCCGAGCGACGAGTTCGCCTGGCGCCAGCGCCGCATCGACTCACCGTCGTCGCGCCTGCGCGTGAAACGCCCCGACGTGTTCACGCCCACCGTCGTCGGGGTGCAATCTCCCTTCGGCCACACCAACGCGGCCAACACCGCTCCGCTGCCCTGGAAGGGTCGCCTGTTCGCGACCTGGGATGCGGGCCGACCCGTCGAGATCGACCCGGTCACCCTCGGGTACCTGGGCGACGTCGGACGACGCGACGAATGGATCGACTTCGAGGTGTCACCCCAACCGTTGCTGCCGATGGTGATGACCACCGCGCACCCCGTGATCGACACCGAGCGGGATCTGTTCTGGACGGTCAACACCCACTGGGGCGCGCTGCACGTGGTGTGTTGGGACGGAGAAGGGCCGCTGCGTTCGTGGCCGATCACCGCGGCGGTCGTGCCGCAGTCGGTCCACACGATCGCCCACACCCGCGACTGGGTCATCGTGGGTGACTGCGCGTTCAAGGTCGAGCCGCAGGTACTCACCGGCGGCGATCGCACCGAGCCCAACAACCGCGTCTCGCCGTTGTACCTGATCCGCAAGGAGGCGTTGCTGGCCACGCCGCCCGGTGAGGAGGTGGCGTGCACGACGGTCACGATCGCCCCGGAGATCAACCACTACTACGCGACCTGGGACGACTCGTCCGGCGTGCAGGTGCTCTTCGAACACGTCGAGAACACCGACATCGCGATGACCCAGCAGCCCGGTGACCTCGACGCGCTGGGCCGGCCGTGTGACCCGGCGTTGCGTGGCCTCTACGGGCTGCCGATGAGCCCGGACCGCACCTCGGTGGTGACCTTCGATCCCTCCTCCGGTGCGGTACTCCACCGGGCCGAACAGCGCGAACCCCAATTGTTGTGGACCCGCCAGCTCAACGCCATGGACACCTCCGTCGAGGGCCGCACGCACCCGACCGTGCACCACACCGTGCATCAGGGATGGCGCCCCGAGGGGATCACCCAGAAGATGCTCGCCCTGTACGGCGACCGCGTCGACACCTCACTGTTCCCCGGCGACGAAACGGCGCCGCTCGTGGTGACCTCGTCGATGCCCGATCTGGCGATCACCCACGTGCACGAGTTGGGCCTGGACGACTTTCCCTCCTCGCCGATCTACGCGCCCCGCACCGGTGGGTCCGAGCCGGGCGGCCACGACGGCTACGTGGTCGTGCCGATCATGAACGACTCGGGGTTCCGGGTGGAGGTGTTCGACGCCGCGGACGTGTCGACGGGCCCGTTGGCGACGCTGAGCAAGCCCGGGTTCACGGTGCCGTTCCTCCTTCACGCCGCGTGGGTTCCCTCGGTGGCCCCGGCGCCCGACGCCGCACGAGTGCGGTTCTCAGACGAGTTGGGCCGGATCGACGAACTCGACGACGAGTTGGCCAAGGTCGCCCTCGAGGTCGCCCGCGAACTCGACGAGGGCATCCCGATGGGCTCCTGAACGGGTGCTGCTGCTGCCCGACGCCGCCAACATGGTACCGATGTCGAGCGGTCGGTTGGTGCTCAGTGCAGGGCCACGATCAACGTGGCGAGCACGCCCAGGATCACCAGCATCGTCGACATCAACCAGCGAAACTGGTTGGTCATCTCGGCATGGAGATCTTTGCTGAGCACCTTCATTTCGCCACGTAGTTCGTCGCGCAGCGTGCCGATCTCGCCACGCAGTTCGTCGCGCAGCGTGCCGATCTCGCCACGCAAGTCCTCGCGCAACGCCCCCATCTCGCCACGCAATTCCTCACGCACCGTGCCCATCTCGGTCCGAAGTTCCATGCGGGTGAGCGCCAGCTCGCTCGGCAGGAACTCCTTGGTCACGGGCTCTTCGACATCTCTCGCCGGAAAGTACGACAGCATTTCGCTGGTGACCTCCTCACCGAGTTCGGTCGTCGAAAAGTAGGTGAACATCCGATTCCGGGACTGTTCGCTGAGTGCCATCGGGCACCTCCCATCAGGGTAGAGGATCGATCATCCGATTGGGAGGGAAATCCCTCGAGTCCGACGGTCACGGTGGGTCGGATCACCGGTCTGTATGACGATGCCCATCATCGCGGCCGCCTGTGACAGCGGGCCGACGCCGATTCGACCTCCTCATCGTGGTCGTGTTCTCGGGGAGGTACCGACAACTGGAACAACCATCGGGATCCGTGACGACCCAGTCAGAACGGTTCCTGCCGCGCGGGTGCGGCACCGGGTCGGCGAGGGCAAGATGAAGGTCCCGATATCCCCATGGCCCACCACAGTCCTCGGGAGGACAGGCACGCGCACCGTCGAGCAATCTGGGGTACTTGGCCTTCGTCTTGAGCGCATCACGATGCTCGACCTTCACGACGTGTTCCCAACCGTCACCGAGGTCGTAGCGCCAAAGCATCGTCGAGCCAGCCCGTGGCAGAAAGGTGACGGTCGACCAGGGAGACGTCATCAGACGTAGAGGGCGAGCGGACAGGTCTCGTCTGTCTCGGCTCACGACGACTCTTCTTCAAGCTCCGCTTGAAGAAAGGGCTCTGAGGCGACTGCGCGCGGCGCTACCGTTCGGACACTCGATGACCCCGAACCACCGGATCGACTCCCTCGATGGGCTCCGCGGCGTGGCCGCGTGCATCGTCGTCGTGCATCACTCGTTGATGCCCTCGCCGAGCTTCGCTGGCATCGTCACCGGCGCCGCACCGTCGGGCGCGATGCAGTGGCTGCTCACCTACACGCCGCTGCGGATCATCTGGGCGGGTTCCGAAGCGGTCTGGGTGTTCTTCGTGTTGAGCGGGTTCGTGCTGGTCCGTCCCTACGTCTCGGAGCGGCGCCTCGACACCGGGCGGTACTACCTGCGTCGGTTCGTGCGCCTGTACCTCCCGGTGTTCGCGTCGTACGTGTTCGCCCGGGCGTTGCGGGTCGTCCCGCGCGAACCCGACCCCTCCCACACCTGGTGGATCGCCGGCCATGTGCCGGCCGTGGGCATCGAGGACTCGGTGCGCACGATGACCCTTCTGGTCGGCAACCACATCACGCTCGATCTGGTGTGGTGGTCGTTGCAGTGGGAGGTGTGGTTCTCCATCCTGGTGCCCCTCGTGGTCATCGTCGTCCGCCGCGCCCGTCGCCACGGGGCGCTGCTGGTGGTCTTCTTCGTGGCCGCTTCGGCCGCAGGTCGGATCGCCGCGGACCTTCAGCGGTGGGATTCGGTGCGGCTGATGAAGGCGCCGTTCTACCTGTCGATGTTCGGGGTCGGCGCTGCGCTCACCTTGCTCGAAGACCCGATCAGGCGTCGCCTCGGCACGGTGAACGCGGCCGGTGCCGTGGCGTTCGTGCTGGGCTCGATCTCGCTGTTGACGATGCCGGCCGCGGTCGAAGCACTCACCCCGCCGGGAGGACCCGGCCACACCGCCGGGTTCTTCGCGTCCGGCGCGATCGGCCTGACCGGCGCTGCGGGATGTCTGGTCGCCGCGCTCGCCCTCCCCGCGGTCGTCCGCGCGCTCACCCGCACGCCGATCCACTGGCTCGGAGTCCGCTCGTTCAGCCTGTACCTGATCCACGATCCGATCATCGCGGCGATCGTGTTCGCCTTCGGATTGTCAGCCGCGACCTGGTGGTCGCTCCCGCTGGGCATCGCCGTCTCGATCGTGGTCGCGGCCGTGTTCTACAAGGTCGTCGAAGCCCCGACCCTGGAGTTGCTGCGACGGATCCCGCGCAACCGCCTGGCACGCACCTCGCCCGCGACCTGATCGGACCCGGGGCCGGTGAGGCAGACCGGCCCGGAGATCGTGTGCGTCGACGGGTTCGGCGTAGCCGAATGCGGAGTCGTGGTCATCGACGGTCGACCCGTCCGAACAGAACCCGACCCCGGAGGATCGGCGACGGAGCCCAGCGGATTTCGCCCGCCGCTCGGGCGGCTGCCAGATGGAGCCGACGAGGTCGCTGTAAGCCGACCGGGGTCGGCTCCGACGCGATCACGTCGGCGGCGAGACCGAGCGCGCCCACGACTCGCCTGGCGATCGTGTACCTGCTGAGCAGTTCGCGACCTGGCAGGTGCCAGACGCCGGCGCGTCCACGGCGGTCGAGACCGACGATGCGCCAGATGGCCGCGGCGACGTCGACGGCCATGGCCGGTTGGCGCACCTCGTCGTCGAACCAGATCGTGGGGGTGGCGGTGGCCGCGCCGTGTCGGATCCTGGCCACGACGTGATCGTCAGGGTCGAGCGACACCAGCAGCGGCAGCCGCACGATCGTCGAGCGACCGGCGAGCGTGGCCACCGACGCTTCGGCACGGGCCTTCCACCGGCCGTAGTCGTGCACCGGATCGGGCTCGTCGTGCTCCGCCCGTGGCCGTCCGTCACCGGCGAACACCGCGTCACTCGAGACGAACGCGACGTCGGCGTCGGCCGAACGGGCCGCGGCGACGACGTGACGGGTCGCGTCGACGATCGACGCCTCGTCGGTTCGGTAGGCGGCGTGGACGACCAGCTCGGGATCGGCCTCGTCGACCGCGGCGCGGGTCGCTTCGGCGTCGCGCAGGTCAGCGGCGACACTCCGGATCCCGAAGACGGGGTGTCGATGGACCAGTCCGACGACGTCGATGCCCGCGGGCACGGTCCGCAGCAACCATGTCCCGAGCAGCCCAGACGCTCCCGTAACCAGCACCGTCGGCCTCCGGCGGGGATGTGGGGTCATCGTTCGGCCGGTTCCCCGTTTCGAGCCGCGACCTGGGTCATGACCGCTTGGGTGTCGGCGCCGAAGGGCCGGGCCAGGCCGCGCGCGGAGCTTCGGCGTGGTGCGGGGGTCGGAGTGCCCGCGGGCAGGGGCAGGGTCGGGCCGGTCACGGCCGCGGCGACGTCGATCATCGCGACGTCGAGCAGCCACCGTCGACCGTCGCGCCATGCCCGTTGCGTCGCCGCGGCGGCGACCAGACCACTCAGCGGGTCCGCGATGGCGTCGGCACAGAACACCGGTCCCTCGTCGTCTTCGACCACGAGCCCCGCGGCTGCGGCCACGTCGTCGCCGAAGCCGACGCGGTTCGCCGCCGCGCCCGTGCGACCCCGCGCCGTGAGCGACACCCACACCGACGGGCCAGATGCGGCATGAAGCAGTGCGGACGCGTCGATGCCGAGCTGCCGCAGGGCTCGGGGACGAGATGCTTCGACCACGACGTCGGCGGCCGCGACGAGGCGGTGCAGCGCCGACACTCCGTCGGGATCGGCAAAGTCCAACGCGACGCTGCGCTTGCCTGCGTGCAACCGGTCGAAGAACGCCCCGTCGCCGTGGCGCGCCGCGTCGGGCCGGCCGGTGGACTCGACCTTCACCACCCGGTGACCCGCGTCGGCGAGCAGACGGGTGCACAGCGGGCCGGCCCACAGCGACGACAGGTCGACGACGAACGGTTCCCTCGGGCGGCCCGTGCGCGGTGCCCCGATCCGGGTCGCGCCGATCGGCAGTCCGTCGAACGGGTGCCTCGGGTCCGCGGCGCGCCCGGAGGCCGGCAACGGGCCCATGCCTCGCGCGAGCCGGACCGGCGCGGCTCCTTCGCCCCGGCCGGTCGATGACGGGATCACGCCGACCGGCAGTCCGAGCAGCGCGGCCCGTTCGTCGAGCTCACGGACCGGCCGGCGACGGACCTCCTCGGCCACCGTCGTCCACACGTCTTCGCCGATGGGTGCGCATGCCAACCACGCCGGAATGAGCTCGCGATCGGCTTCTCGGGCGAGGCTGACCGCGATCCAACCATCACCTGCCGGCAACAGGCGCGTCGCCCCGCCGCAGCTCACCGATCCCCGGCGGGCGAATCCCGCCGACGCGGCCCGTTCGACCAGAAGCTGCCAGGCGTCGACGCCCAGCTCGGTGCCGAGTGCGTCGACCGTCGGCGGGAGCCCGGCGGGTGGGCCGAGCGGCGGCCCGTCGGATCGGCCCGTGAGCCACGCCGCGCCCGACGACGCCCACGAGGCGTGCACAGCCGACATGACGCTCAGTCTCGCGGACCCGCCTCGAGGTGCGGCGCTACGGTCTCGCCTCATCCTCCTGCTCCGTCTGACCGACCACGAACTCCACGACCGGTGCGTGACCGGCGCGGTCGCCCACGAGCTGGCCGGGGCCGACGGGCTGGTCGTCGTCGAGGCCCGAGAAGATGACACCCGGTGGGGACCGGCCGCGCTCGAGACGCTCGCGGCGCTGCCGTGTCTGGTCGTCAGTGGTCCGCGGGCCGGCGGGCCACCCGCCCACCTCGATGCGCTCGCCGAGCCGGGGGTCGTCGACCTCGACGACGTCCTCGGCACGATCGAGACCCACCCCGAGGCGTCGCTGGCCCTCGCCCTGCTGCAACGGGGATCGGCACGCCGGACCACTGCCGAGGGACTGGTCGCCGAATCGGCGACGTACTCGCTCCTTCAGGCCGGTCGAGCGTTCGCCGCCTGGCGTGCGGGTCGGCCGCCGCGTGCTCGTCGGCCGGACCCGGGCCCCGATGATCCCCTCGTCGTGGCCCGCGACCGCGCCCGCCTGACGCTCACACTGCATCGCCCGCAGGTCCACAACGCGCTCGACGTGACGATGCGCGACGCGCTGCTGGAGGCCCTGTCGGTTGCCGTGGCCGATCCGACCATCACCCGCGTCGAGCTGCGCGGAGCCGGTCCGACCTTCTGCTCCGGTGGTGACCTCGACGAGTTCGGGTCCGCACCGGACCCGGTCACCGCGCACCGGATCCGGCTCGCGACGAGCATCGGCCGACTCATCGACCAGTTGCGCGGGCGGGTCGTCGTGTACGTCCACGGCGCATGCCGAGGCTCCGGCGTCGAACTGCCGGCGTTCGCCGGCCGGGTCGTCGCCCACCCGGACACGACCTTCGCCCTGCCCGAGGTCGGTATGGGTCTGATTCCCGGCGCCGGTGGCACCGTGAGCATCACGAGGCGCATCGGCCGGGTCCGGACGACGACGTGGGCGCTGAGCGGCGCGGTGATCGACGCGCCCACTGCGCTCGATTGGGGTCTGGTCGACGCGCTGAAGCACCGGTGAGACACGCTGAAGCACCGGTGACCGGCGGGGGTCCCGCTCGAACGACCTGCCCGGAGTCAGCTCGAACCGCCAACGCACCCGTCCACCCCACCCCCACCCCCAACCCCAAGCGAACTCTGGGAGGTACCCGGCGTTCATCGTGGGAAACCTCCCAGAGTTCGGCTCGGGATGGGAGCGACGCAGAACTCGCCCAGCGGCCCCGGTGCACACCTCCACCCCCGACGCGAACTCTGGGAGGTACCCGGCGTTCATCATGGGAAACCTCCCAGAGTTCACTTGGCGGGCGACTCGGGGCTGGGCGCGGGGCTCGGGATGGCTTGGGACGGGGCGGATCTGACAGTCGTGTCAGGTACGATCTCGCGGCGAACCGCTAGAGCGGATGCGCCGACGGGCGCGTCCACCAGGGGAATGGAGGTCACTTGGAGCTGGGCGTCGTCCTCGACATGATCGTCGGCAACGATCCCGATCGGATCGCCGTGACCGGACCCGACGGACGCTCGCTCCGGGTCGCTGACCTCGATCGTCACGCGCGGGCGGGGGCTGCCCGTCTCGTCGACGACGGGATCGGGCGCGTCGCGTGGCTCGGTGGGAACGACGCCGCACTCCCGGTCGTCCTGTTCGCGGCGGCGCTGGCCGGGATCCCGTTCGCGCCGCTCAACTACCGCCTGGGCGACGACCGGATCCGTACGGCACTCGACGACGGCCCGCCGACCCTGCTCGTCGCCACCGACGACGCCGCCGAGCGGGCGCGGAACCTAGGCGGCGACGCGACAACGGTCGCCGCGAGTGCGCTGCTGGGAGCGTCCGACCGGCTTGCGTCGACGAAGTCGCCGGCGGCATCAGCGGAGTCCGTGGCCCGCCCCACCGGACTGCCATCCGTCGATGACGACGCCGTGGCCCTGCTGTTGTCGACGAGCGGCACGACGTCCCGACCCAAGTCCGCGATCCTCCGCCACCGCCACCTCACGGCGTACCTGCTCGGCTCGATCGAGTTCGCCGGCTGCGAACCCGACGAAGCGGTGCTCGTGAGCGTCCCGCCGTACCACATCGCCGGCGTGTCGACGATCCTGTCGAATCTGTTCGCCGGACGCCGGATCGTCTACCTGGAGCCCTTCGACGCCGACGCCTGGCTGGCGACGGTGCGCCGTGAGCGCGTCACCCACGCGATGGTCGTGCCCACCATGCTCGCCCGGATCGTCGACGCCCTCGGCGAGGCACCCGCCGATGTTCCCAGCCTGCGTTCACTGGCCTACGGCGGCGCACCGACGCCGCTCCCGGTGATCGAAGCGGCACTGGCGAGCTTCGGCGACGTGGACTTCGTCAACGCCTACGGCCTGACCGAGACGGCGTCGACGATCGCGGTGCTCGACGGCGCCGACCATCGCGCCGCGCAGACTTCGACCGACCCCGCGGTCCGTGCGCGGCTGCAGTCCGTCGGCCGTGGGCTGCCCGGCGTCGAGATCGCCATCCGCGACGACCGTGGCGCGGACGGGCCCGCGGGCACGGTGGGTGAGGTGTTCGTCCGGGGCGAGCAGGTCTCGGGCGAGTACGCCGACGCCGCGTCGACGAACGGCTGGTTCGCCACCCGCGACCGCGGCCATCTCGACGACGACGGCTACCTCTTCCTCGACGGTCGGGCCGACGACACGATCATCCGTGGCGGTGAGAACATCGCCCCGGCCGAGATCGAAGACGTGCTGCTGCGCCACCCCGACGTGCGGGAGTGCGCCGTGGTCGGCGTGCCCGACGACGAATGGGGCCAGCGCATCGCCGCCGCGGTCGTCGTCGCCCCGGGCGCCACGGCGACGCCCCAGGCCCTGCGCGCGTGGGTGCGGGATCGACTGCGTGGCTCGCGCACCCCCGACGTGATCGAGGTGTGCGACGCCCTGCCCTACACCGACACCGGCAAGCTGCTGCGCCGCGAGGTCCGCGCCGCGCTCGCCGACCGCTGAGGTCAGACCAGTCGGATCGCGTCCTCGGGACAGTTGTCGACCGCGAGCTGCGCCTTGTGCGCCAACTCGTCAGGCACCTCGCCGTGGCAGAGCAGCACGCTGTGGCCTTCGTCGTCGCTGTCGAACAGCTCCGGAGCGAGGCTGTAGCAGCGGCCGTGGCCCTGGCAGGCGTCGGTGTCCAACTCGAGATGCATGACGTCTCCTCCTGGCGGATCGCGTGATCGCTGCGGCCCGACGGCGGCGTGCCGGACGACGATCTAGTCTGACATCGGCGTCATTCTGACACGCGTGTCACCTTGCGCGCCGATCCACCGCACCGGAAGAGGAGCCCCATGGCCGACTACCAGTACCTCACCGTCGAATCCCACGACGAGGGTCGGATCGTCCGCATCCTGCTCGACCGACCCGATGCCCGCAATGCCCAGAACCGTGGCCTGCTCGTCGAACTCGACGCGGCGATGCTCGCCGCGGAGGCCGACGACACCTGCCGGGTGGTGATCCTGGGCGGCACCGGGCCGATGTTCTCGAGCGGTCACGACATGGGATCGAAGGCGGCGATCGACGACTACGCCAACCACCCCACCTACCTGACCAACGGCGCGACCCGCACCGGTGCCGAGAACCGGATGCTCCAGGAGTGGCACTACTACTTCCAGAACACGCTGCGCTG
>CAZQSU010000063.1:0-18971 GCA_964595905.1 uncultured Iamiaceae bacterium | reverse complement strand
CGGCCTTGGCGGCGCCGTAGTTGGTCTGGCCGATGTTGCCGTAGATCCCCGAAGGCGACGAGGTGTTGATGATGCGGGCGTCGACCTCGTGGCCGGCTTTGGAACGGTCCCGCCAGTAGGCGGCCGCGAAGTGGCTGGGGCCGAAGGTGCCCTTGAGGTGCACCTTGATCACGGCGTCCCACTCGGCCTCGGTCATGTTCGTCAACATCCGGTCCCGCAGGATGCCGGCGTTGTTGATCACGACGTCCAGGTCGCCGTAGGTCTCCAGCGCCTGGTCGATGAGCTTCTTGGCCCCGTCGAAGCTGGAGATGTCGTCGGTGTTGGCGACGGCCTCGCCGCCGGCTGCGACGATCTCGTCGACGACGTCGTGCGCAGGGCCGGATTCCCGCCCCTCGCCGTCCATCGAGCCGCCGAGGTCGTTCACGACGACCTTGGCGCCATGCTTCGCCAGCAGCAATGCGTGCTCGCGTCCGATGCCACGGCCGGCACCGGTCACCACGCAGACACGCTGAGAACACAACTCGGTCATCGACAAACCCCTTGTTCGTTTGCAGTGTGAAGCCGAGCCTACCCGTGGTCACGTGGGAGACTGGAGACGCCATGGCCGCCGCCGACGACGCCCACCACGAGATCGAGCACCGACGGATTCGCCTTCGTCGGCCCACCTGGCGTGGCTGGTTCGCCATCGGGCTCGTCGTCGTCGCCGCGGCGTTGGTGGTGGCATGGGCGATCGACTACGCCACGCTCGGCGCCCGGGTCGCCCGCAACGTCACGGTCGAGGACGTCGTGATCGGACGGACGAGCGGCTCGGCCCTCACCGACGCACTCGACCGGGCCGACACCGAATACGGCAAGGGCATCGTCGACTTCGTGATCGACGGCCACAGCCACCCGATGTCCGCAGCCGAGATCGGGCTGCACCTGGACACCCGATCGACCCTCGACACCGCGAAGAACGTCGGGCGCGACGACCCGGCGCCGCTGCGACCGTTCTACTGGCTGGCGTCGTGGTTCCAGAAGCGACGGGTTCCGGTGACGGTGCGTCTCGATCACGACAAGTTGGCTCAGGCCCTCGCACAGCTCCCCGGGCAGACTCCGGTGACCGAGCCGAAGGTGGTCGGGTCGGTCGACACGGTCGGGGCGAGTCCCGGCGCGCCCGGCTACGGCTTCGACCCCGACCGGGTCGCGCGGCAGATCGAGCGGGTCGCACGCGACGGCACCCTGCCCCTGCGGGTGCCGCTGGTGGCCGAGACGATCGAACCGGAGCTGTCGGACGCCGAGATCGCCCTCCTCGCGAGCCGGGCCGCGACGCTGACCAACCGCAACCTCACGCTGACGATCCCGGGCAGGTCGATGACGGCGACACCGGCTGTGCTCCGAAGCTGGATCACCTCGGTGCTCCCGGCGGGTTCCCGCCACGCCGAGCTCGCGTTCGACGTCGACGAACTGGTTCCGGCACTGCGCCGACAACTGGGGACGGTCGTCACCTCACCGAAACCGGCGACGTTCACCGTCGAGCACTCCCGGGTGCTGCTGGTACCTCAGGTCGACGGACTCGACTGCTGTTCGGCGGCATCGGGGAAAGCCATCCTGACCGCACTCGAACGCAACCAGCCCAGCGCCGAACTCCCGCTGTCCCGTCACCCGCCCGAGTTCACCACGGCGAAGGCCCGGGCCCTCGGCATCACCACGCTGCTCGGCGCGGGACTCCCCGCACAGACCCAGGTGCTCTGGCGACCCGGCGCTCCAGCACCGCCGAGCAGGCCGGACGATCCCTCGGCGACGTCCGATCCCGAGGGAACCACCACGACCACGACCACGACCACGACGGTTCCGACGTCGGCCGAATCCGGAGTGGGCACCGGCCGGTTCGTCGTGCCGATCCCCGGTCGTCGGAACCAGCTCGCGAACGTCGAGCAGGCGGTCCCCCTCCTGCGGGGACGGATCCTCGCGCCCGGCGAACAACTGTCGTTGAACGACGTGATCGGTCCTCCGAGTCCGGACCGTGGCTTCCTCCCCGCCGACGTACAGACCGCCGATGGTCCGACGTGGATCTCGGGTGGCGGCACCGATCTGATCGCGGCGGCCCTGTTCGAGGCCGCGTACGAAGCCGGCCTCGACATCCCGGCGTCGACGCGGCACGGCGTCGTCCCCGACGGCGTTCGACCGGGCATCGAGGCGACGCTGGGTTGGACCGAGCCCGACCTCGTGATCGCGAACCCTTCAGACCACGGGGTCCTGATCTGGGTCGACGTGGTCGGCGGTGGCGTCCGCGTGCAGCTCTTCGGCACACCGTTCGTCGAGCGTGTCACGACCGCGACCGACCGGAGGTCGTTCGGACCTCAGCACGCATGTCTCGCGGTCGACGTGACCCGCACGCGGGTCTTCTCCGACGGTCCGACGCGCACCGACCGGTTCCCTGCCCGCTACACCCCGCCGCCGGCCGCCCGCGACGATCCGAACCGGGTGATCTGCAATGGCTGAGACGATCGGGGTCGGAATCGATGTCGCCATCGTCGGCGCCGGTCCGGCCGGGGCTGCGGCAGCCATCACCCTGAGTCGGCTCGGCCGACGGGTCGTCGTCGTCGACAAGGCCACCTTCCCCCGCGACAAGTGCTGTGGTGACGGGCTGACCACCGGCGCCCTACGCCTGCTCGAGGAATTGGGGCTCGACCCCGACGTCATCCCGTCCTGGCAGCGCGTCGACGACGTCGTCGTACGCGGCCCGCGCGGTCGACAGGTCACGTTTCCGCTTCCTCGTGGGCGGGGGACGTTCGCAGCGGTCGCCCGTCGGACCGAGTTCGACGCGGCCCTGGTGGACCTCGCTCGCCGCAGCGGGGCCGAGGTGTGCACCGGGCATGCGTTGACCGGCGCGACCGCGCACGCCGATCGCGTCTCGCTCGACGTCGACGGTGTCGGTCGCCTCGACGTGCCGTGGGTGATCGGTGCCGACGGGATGTGGTCACCCCTGCGACGGGCACTCGGGGAACGACTCGCGGGCTACCGCGGCGACTGGCACGCGTTCCGCCAGTATGTCGGCAACGTCTCCGGCCGGGCTAGCGAAGAGCTGATGATCTGGTTCGACGCGGATCTGCTGCCCGGCTACGCGTGGTCGTTTCCTCTCGCGGACCGCCGCGTCAACTTCGGCTTCGGGATCCTGCGTGGCGCCCGTCTCGACGGCGCCGCGATGAACCGTCACTGGGACGACCTGTTGGCGCGTCCCCACATCCGGTCATTTCTCGGCGCCGCGGCCGAACCCGAAGGTCAACGAAAGGCGTGGCCGATCCCGACCCGGCTGCCAGGCCCGTCAATCGGCGCGGGACGCGTGCTGTTCGTCGGCGATGCGGCGGCACTGGGTGACCCGATGACGGGCGAGGGCATCGGTCAGGCACTCGCCAGTGGGATCGCCGCCGCACAGGCGATCGCGACGCACCCCCGAGACCCGTCCGCCGCCGACGCCGCGTACCGGAACTGGGTCGCTTCGCACCTCGCGCCGGACACCCGGATGGCGAACCTGCTCGCCCGGGCGTTGAAGCACCGCAAGGGAGCCCGGGCGGCGATCGCGACGGCCGGGCTCACTCCGTGGACCCGCCGGATGTTCGCCCGCTGGTTGTTCGAGGACGAGCCCCGAGGCGTGCTGTTCACCCCGAGGCGTCTCCATGCACGCTTTCTGAGGAGGGACGGCGCGTTCGTCGACGATTGACCGGCGGGTCAAGAATCGGCCTACGCTCGACGGTCATGCGCACCCGTCTGACCGAGATCCTCGACATCGAACATCCCGTCATGCTCGCCGGCATGGGCGGCGTCTCGTACGCGGAACTGGCCGCGGCCGTCTCCAACGCCGGCGGGTTCGGCTGCCTGGGCGCATCGGCCATGCGCGACGACGAACTCGACGCCCAGCTCGACGCGACCCGCGCCCTCACCGACAAGCCGTTCGGCGTCGACCTGTTGACCGCTCTGCCCGAGGGCATCGAAGCGAAGATCGAACGGATCGCCGCGTCGGGCGCGACGGTGTACGTCGCCGGTCTCGGGGTGCCCCGCGACGTCGTGGATCTGTGTCATGCCAAGAACCTGCTCGTGGTGAACATGTGCGGCAAGGTCCGTCACGCGCTCGCCGCGGTCGAGGCAGGTTGTGACCTGGTGGTCGCCCAGGGCACCGAGGCCGGCGGCCACACCGGCCAGATCGCCACGATGGCGCTGGTGCCCCAGATCGTCGACGCGGTCGGCGACCGGGTGCCGGTGGTTGCCGCCGGTGGGATCAACGACGGACGCGGCCTCGCCGCGGCGCTCAGCCTCGGCGCCGATGGCATCTGGGTGGGCACGCGCTTCATCGCCACGCCAGAAGCGCGCACCGTGACCGGGTTCAAGGACAAGTTGTTGGCGTTGACCGACGACGGCACGGTCGTGTCCCGGGCGTACACGGGCAAGACCTGCCGGGTCATCCGCAGCGACTGGACCCGCTACTTCGAGGACAACCCCGGTGAACTCGAACCGTTCCCGGCGCAGCTCATCAAGTCCTACAAAGACGGTGCCAGCCACCTGGGTGGCGACGAGTCCACGCCCGGGGTCGACCCCGACCGTGAGTTCTACCCGGCAGGCCAGGGCGGCGGGGCCATCACCGAACTCGTCCCGGCGGCGGACCTGGTGCACCGTTTCGTGGATGAAGCCGAAGAGGTCCTCTCTAGACTCGGCGCATGAGCCTCGACCCCGATCTGCACGCATTCGCCACCGCGAAGAACTTCGCCGCGCTGACCACCCTGGCGGCCGACGGGCAGCCCTCGACCCACATGATGTGGATCGACGCGGACGACGACCACCTCATCGTCAACACCGAGATCCATCGACAGAAGTTCAAGAACATGTCGGCGGACCCGAGAGTGTGCGTGACCGTGATCGACGCCGAGTCGCCGTACCGTTATATCGAGGCCCGCGGCCGGGTCGTCGAGTTCGTTCACGGCGACGAGGCCCGCCGCCACATCGACGAAGCTTCTCGCCGCTACACCGGTGCCGATTACGCCCCCGAGATCCAGAGTGAGCGGGTCATCTGCAAGATCACGGTGGACCGCACGCATCGCAACAACATCTGATCATCACACGCGGGCCGGTGTGGTGACCGTACCGGCGCTCGCTCCATTGCCGACCTGGCCGTTCCCATTCCTTCCCCAGCACCACAACTGACCGGCGGCCACCGCGCACGTGGTGGACGTCCCGACGGAAAGGTCGGTCACGCCGCTCAGGGTGCCGACACGCACGGGATGATCCTGACTCACGTACGATCCGTTCCCCACCGACCCGTAGTAGTTGTCGCCCCAACACCACACGGCGTTCTGGCTCCCGGCAACTGCGCACACCGTGCCTGAGCCGATCTCGACCCTCGACACGCCCGTGATGCCCGAGAGGAGCCAGGGCGCGAACTGGTCCACGCCGTTCGAAGCCGGGTCACCGATCTGTCCCTGATCGTTTCTCCCCCAGCAGCGAAGACGCCCATCGGTGGTCGCGGCACAGGTCGTCTGGCCGTCGGATCCCAGTCGTGCGACGTCCGCCGCGATGCTGACCCGCTGCGGGGTGCGGCTCGACCTCTTGTCTGCACCGAGACCGAGTTGCCCGGACAGGCCGAAGCCCCAGCAGTAGACGTCGGTCGACGCCTTGGCACAGTTCGCGTCCTTCGTCGATCCGTGGAGCAGTGACACCTGGGAGATCCCGGGCACCCGCGTCGGAACGAGGATCGTGTTGCTCGACCCCGTGTCGATTCCCGCGTTCAACATGTGGTTGTCGCCCCAGCAGAACAGCCGACCCGTGTCGATGACGGGATCGGTCGTCGCACACGTGGTGTTGCCGTCGAAGGTCTTCCACGTGTGAATCGACTTGAGGATGCCTCCGAAGTTGGCGAGCATGCGCGGGGAGTGCGCGTCGGTCGTCGTGCCGTTGCCGACCTGGCCGGTGTTGTTGCGCCCCCAACAGAACGCCTGGTTGTTGTGGCCGTCGACCGAACCGATGACACACGTCGTGCCAGCCTCGGTCGAGATCGAACGGACCCGGGTGAACGAGCCGACCTTCACCGGGCTCAGGGCGTCGACGTTCCTGAGGTTCCCGACCTGATAGTGGTCGTTGGCGCCCCAGCACCACAGCGACGAGTTGTTCGAGCCCTCGTCCACCTGGGCGCACGCGGTCTGGCCGTCGGTCGCGATCTGTTTCACGCCGCTCGGGATTCCGACCCGGGACGGCACTCGCGCGTCCCTCGTGGTGCCGTTTCCGAGTTGGCCACGGTCGTTCGCCCCCCAGCAGTAGGCCAGCGCATCGCTCCCGGCGATCGCGCAGGTCACCTTCCCCGCGGTGGTGACGTCGGCGACGCCGGTGAGCTTGGGCTGCGGTGGCAGCGTCGTCGTGGTCGTGGTGCTGGTCGTCGTGGTGGAACTGGTCGTCGTGGTGGGCCTCGTGGTGGTCGGTGCCACGGTCGTCGCCGGACGTGAGGTCGTGGTGGTGGTCGTCGTGGCGAAGCGGCGCTGGGCCTGGTCGTAGTATTCGTCACTCGAGGCGAGCGACACGGCGAGTGCGAGGTCACCGGATCGGAGGATCACCTCGGCCCAGTAGTCCCGGCCGCCCTGGTCGGGGGTGCGGTGGAGCAACTCGTCGTACAGGGTCGTGACCCGCACCCGACGGGTCTCCAGGCTCTGGTAGAACGACGACGCGACGTTCACCCGTCCCTTCTGGACGACGGTGGTCACCCAGTAGGTGCGGCCGCCGGCGTCCGGTACGCGAAGCAGCAGTTTTCTGTAGAGATCGTCGATCCACGACGCGTTCGTGCCCCCGCCGATGCCCAGGAAGTACTCGGGCGATGCATAGAACTGGGCGGCGACCTCGGCGACCGAGAAGCGGCCGCTGCGCAGGGTGCCCACCCAGTACCCCAGTCCCTCCGCGTCGGCGGGACGGCCGAGCGTGTCGAGGTAGAAGCGATCCACGATGTGGGTCAACCATTCGTCGGAGTTCGCCAGTTCATGGAGCAGGTCCGCTCGAGACGCCCCGCCCGCCAGTGCCAGCGACCAATGACTCTTCTCGCCGGTGGTCGGCAGTCTGCCGATGAAGTCCTCATGGGCGGCCATCGTGAACGCCTCTGAAGGGCTGACCGCTTCCGCGGGCGACGGACGTACCACCACGGTTCCCGTCACGAGCAACATGCCGGCGAGCACCAGGGCCACGATGCCCCGGGCGGTCGTCGGGTTTTTCGTCACGCCTGCTTCGGTCATGTGACCCACTCCTCGATCGCTTCCCGAGGTCATCCCCGGAGCCTGTTTACTGCACCGCGCAACATGCCCAATGCATCATAGAAACGGCGCGCTCTTTGCGCAAGCGCGTGTCGCCCTCGATCAGCCGAACGGTCGGCGCGGCGCGAAGGCGCGCAACTTCGCGCGCAGGCCGCGCCGGTACCGCAGGCGGATCAACCGGATCATCCGTGGCCCGAGCGCCTTGGGTACCGGATACCACCAGGCCTCACGTTTCATTCCGAACCGGTCGATCAGCACCGACTTCGATTCACAGAAGGCCCGCAGACCCTCGACCCCGTGGACCCGGCCGATGCCGGACTGCTTCACACCACCGAAGGGCAACCCGGTCACCGCGTACGAGACGATCGCGTCGTTCACGCACACGTTGCCGGCTTCGATCCTTTTCGCGATCCGTTTGCCCCGCTCGAGATCCGTGGTCCACACCGACGAGTTCAGCCCGTAGATCGAATCGTTCGCGAGCCGGACCGCCTCGTCGTCGCCGTCGACGGCCATGATCGGCAGGACCGGGCCGAAGGTCTCGGAGGTCATGACGTCCATCGAATGGTCGACCCCGACCAACACCGTCGGCTCGTACCAGAGGCCGTCCCGACCCGACACCCGGCGACCACCGGTGAGCACCTTCGCGCCCTTGGCCACCGCGTCGGCGACGTGACGTTCCACGGTTTCGACCTGGCCCTCGTTGCTCATCGAACCGATGTCGTCGGTCGACTCGGTGCCCTGGCGGATCCGGCGGGTCGCGGTGACGACCCGGTCGACGAACTCGTCGTAGCGGGTGCGGTCGACATAGACCCGTTCGGTCGCCATGCAGGTCTGGCCCGAGTTCGAGAACGACGACCAGAGCGCGCCCCCGACGGCCCGGTCCAGATCGGCGTCGTCGCACACGATCATCGGATCCTTGCCGCCGAGCTCGAGCAACACCGGGGTGAGCGTCTCGGCCGCCGCGGCCATCACGGCCTTGCCGGTGCGCACCGAACCGGTGAAGCAGATCTTGTCGACTCCCGAACGCACCAGGGCGTCGCCGGTCGCGCCGCCGCCGGTGACCGCGGTGACGATGCCCGAGTACTCCCCCACCTCGCCGAACAACTTGGCGATCTCGAGTCCCACCAAGGGCGTGATCTCCGAGGGTTTGAACACCACGGTGTTGCCCGCGAACAGTGCCGAGACGATCGGGGTCATGGTGAGCACGAAGGGGTAGTTCCACGGGCTGATCACGCCGACCACGCCGAGGGGCGAGAAGGTCCGGTACGCCTTCTTGTGCAGCATCGTGCCGGGGCGCACCTTCTCGTCCGCGAGTGCCTTGGCGCCGTGTTTGGCGTAGTGGTCGATCAACTCGGCGGTGGCGACCAACTCGGTCATCACGGCTTCGGACGCCAGCTTGCCGGTTTCTGAACAGATCACGTCGACGAGCGACTCGGCGCGGTCCAACATCAGGTCGCGCACGCCGAGCAGATGGTCGGTACGCTCGGCGAAGCTCAATGCCGCCCAGGCGCGCTGGTTGTCGCGGGCCACGAACACCGCTGCGGCGACGTCCTCGACGGAGTGGTCGGGCACCCGGGCGATCACGCGTCCGGTGCGCGGGTCGCTCGTCTCGATGAACTGGGAGGCCTGGGTGGTCATTGCGTCATCTCCTTGAGCGTCGCGATCAATTCGGCGGCGCTCTGGTCACCGGTGGGAACCGGGCTCACCTGCAGGTGGGTCACCCCCGCCTTGGCGTAGGCCTCGACCCGTTCGGCCACGTACGACTTGGGGCCACACAGACTCAGCGAGTCGAGCAGTTCGGTCGGGATCTTCGCCGCGGCCTCCTTCTTGTGCCCGGCCAGGTAGAGGTCCTGGATCTCGGCGGCTTCCTTTTCGTAGCCGTAGCGCTGGACGACCGAGTTGTAGAAGTTCTTGCCCTTGGCGCCCATGCCGCCCACGTACAGCGCCACCATGGGGCGGATCAGGTCGCGCAGATTGCGCACGTCGTCACCCTCTCCGATCGCGAGCATCCCGCCGGCGGAGATCTGCAGGGGCGCGAGGTCGGCGGAGCGCTTGGCGGCTCCCGCGGCGAGGGCGTCGCCCCAGATGTCACCGGCCCGTTCGGGCAGGAAGAACATCGGCAGCCAGCCATCGGCGAGGGTGGCGGTCATCTCGACGTTCTTGGGGCCGAGTGAGGCGACCCAGGTGGGGATCGCCGGGCGGACGGGGTGGGCGATGATCTTGAGGGGTTTGCCCAGGCCGGTGCCCTGCCCGTCGGGCAGCGGCATCGTGTAGTACCTGCCGTCGTGCTCGAGACGTTCGGTGCGCGCCCAGATCTTCCGGCAGATCTCGATGATCTCCCGGGTTCGGCCCAGGGGGGCGTCATAGGGCACGCCGTGCCAGCCCTCGATGACCTGGGGGCCCGACGCGCCGAGGCCGAGCACGAAGCGGCCACCCGAGAGCGCGTCGATGCCGGCGGCGGTCTGGGCGATGAGCGACGGGGTGCGGGTGTAGATGGGGATGATCCCCGCGCCGATCTCGACGGTCGAGGTCTTCGCGGCGAGGTAGCCCATGAGCGAGGGACCGTCGAAGCCGTAGGCCTCGGCGACCCAGACCAGGTCGAGCCCGGCCTGCTCCAGCTCGGCGACCTTGGCGACGGACTCGGCGAATCCGCCCGAGTAGTCGAGCATCGTGGCGATCTTCATGAAGGCTTCCCCTGCAGACGATGGTGGTGTCCCGCATGCTATCCAGCCTTCCGGACGGCGGGACCAAGGGGCCCAGACGCCGAGGGGTCAGCTGAAGAGGAGCTGATCGAGGCCGATGGTGAGGCCGGTGCGGCCGGCCATCGCTCGCACGGCGGCGATCACGCCGGGCATGAACGAGGTGCGGTCATAGGAATCCTGGCGGATCGTGAGGCTCTGCCCGGTCGTGCCCAGGATCACCTCCTGGTGGGCGACCAGACCGCGCAGGCGCACCGAGTGGATCGCAATGCCGCCAGGCCCGATCCCGCCCCGGGCGCCGGGGAGCACCTCGTTCTCGGTGGGGTCGTCGGCCCAGTCGTCCGATGCGGCCGCGATCGCCTCGGCGGTGGCGATCGCGGTGCCCGAGGGCGCGTCGCGCTTGGCGTCGTGGTGCAACTCGATGATCTCGACCGCGTCGAAGAACGGTGCCGCCTCGGCGGCGAGGCGCATCATCAGCACCGCGGAGATCGCGAAGTTCGCGGCCAACAGACACCCCGACGACGTGAACGAAGCACCCAGACGCGCCAGATCGTCGTCGTCGAATCCGGTCGTGCCGACAACGGCATGCACGCCGTTCGCCGCGCACCAGGTCGTGTTGGTTCGCGCCGCCGCGGCGACGGTGAAATCCACGGCCACGTCGATGGTCGATGCGTCGAGTGCGTCGGCGTCGGGCTGGACGACGACCGACCCGGCCGGGCCGTCGACCCCGGCGACGTCGGCGACGGTCGCTCCCGGGCTGCCCGGGTCGACCGCGCCGGCCAGCTCGAGCCCGTCGGCCGCTGCCACGGCCCGGCACACCTCGGCACCCATGCGCCCGGCGGCACCGAACACGGCGACGCGTACGGCAGGAGCGACGTCACCGCTTCGTGGGGTGCTCATAGAGCAGGAGGGACCGGCGGCGTCGGCGGCGGGCCGGCCGGCGGCGGGACCGTTCCCGGTCCGGGCGGTGGACCAGGAGGAGCCGGAGGGGCGACATCGCCCGGAGGAGGAGGCGGGGCGACATCGCCCGGTGGAGCCGGCGGCGGCTCGGGAGCCGCGACCGGCGGTGGGTCGATCGCGCCGTGTTCGACCTCGTGCGCGGTCAGCTCAGCACGGATCCGTTCGACCTCGGTGGCGCCCACGCCACCGTCTCGCCCGTTGCTCATCGCCCACTGCCAGGCGCCGAGCTGACCGAGCAACTCGTTCGCCTTCTTCTTCGCCTGGGCCTCGTCCAGCTTGGCCTGACCCTGGCTGAGACCCTCCTGGGCCTTGCTCGCCAATGCCGAGCCCTGCTCTTTGACCTTGTCCAGAAAGCCCATGGGACACTCCTCGTCTGATCGGGCGGGTACGACGTCGATGGTACCCGCGAAAAGGTCCGGCCCACGTCGGACCGGACCCGTTCGGGCGAAGCTGTTCGGGTGGGTCAGCGGCGCCGACGGCCCCCACCGCGACGGTTGCCACCACCGTTGCCACGGTCGCCACGGTCGGCCGACGGACCGAGGTCGCCGAACGACTCGGACGCCTCGGCGTCGAAGGAGTCCGCGAACGAGACGACCTCGACGTCGCCGGGCGCGTCACCGCGGTCTTCACGGCCATTGCGGCCATTGCGACCGTTGCGGTCGGGGCGCTTGTCGTTCGACGAGCCGCCCCCGTCACCCGCGTCGTCGGAGGCGGGCGTCAGCGACACCTTGCCGTTCGGGTCGATGTCTTCGACGCGCACCTCGATCTCCTGGCCGAGGGTGAGTTCGTCCTCGACCTTCTCGACGCGGCGCCTGCCTCCGATCTTGGAGATGTGCAGCAGCCCGTCACGTCCCGGGAGGATGTTGATGAACGCCCCGAACTTGGTGATGTTCACGACCTTGCCGGTGTAGGTGGCACCGATGTCGGCGGTGGGTGGGTCGAGGATGAGACGGATCTGCCGCTCGGCCTCGGCAACGGCACCCTTGTCGACCGCACCGATCGTGACGACGCCGACCATGCCGTCGTCGTCGACCGAGACGTCGGCGCCGGTCTCCGCGGTGATCGCGTTGATGACCTTGCCCTTCGGGCCGATCACCTCGCCGATCTTGTCGATCGGGATCTCGAAGCTGATCAGCTTGGGGGCGGAGTCGCCGACGTCTTCGCGGGGCTCGGCGATCGCGCCGGCCATCACATCGAGGATCTGCATGCGGGCGTCGCGGGCCTGAGACAGCGCCGCGGCCAACACGTCGGCGGGCAGGCCGTCGATCTTGGTGTCGAGCTGCAGTGCGGTCACGAACTCGGCGGTGCCGGCGACCTTGAAGTCCATGTCGCCGAACGCGTCCTCGGCGCCCTGGATGTCGGTGAGGGTCAGGTAGGCGTCGCCCTCGTGGATGAGCCCCATGGCGATCCCGGCGACCGGCGCCTTGATCGGCACACCGCCGTCCATCAGCGACATCGACGACGAGCACACCGACGCCATCGAGGTCGAACCGTTGGAGGACAGCACCTCGGACACGAGCCGCAGCGCGTAGGGCCAGTCCTCCTTGGAGGGAACGACCGGCAGCAGCGCCATCTCGGCGAGGTGGCCGTGGCCGACCTCACGCCGCTTGGTGCCACCCATGCGCCCGGTCTCGCCATTCGCGTAGGGGGGCATGTTGTAGTGGTGCATGTAGCGCTTGTGGGTCTCGGGCCCGATCGTGTCGAGGAGCTGGTCCATCTTGGGCATGCCCAGGGTCAACACGTTGAGCACCTGGGTCTCACCCCGTTGGAAGAGCCCCGAGCCGTGAGCGGTGGGCACGATGCCGACCTGCGCGGACAGGGCCCGGATGTCGGCCAGGCCACGGCCGTCCATGCGCCGACCCTCGTCGACGACCCGGCGGCGGATGACGGCCTTCGTGAGCGCCTTGATGGCGTTCTTCACCTCACGCTCGGATCCGGCGAAGGGCTTGCCCTCACCACACAGCTCGGCGACGATCTCGGCCTTGGCGGCGGAGTTCGCGGCGTCGCGGGCGGTGCGGTCGGGGTTGTCGTTGGCTTCGGCCAGCTTGTACTCGCCGATCTCGGCGACCGCTGCGGCGATCTCGTCGGTGGTGTCGGTCTGGGGCTCCCAGGCCAGCGGGGCGCGCACCCCGGCCTTGGCGACGAGTTCCTTCTGGAGCTCGATCGACTCACGGATCCAGGTCTTGGCGACCTCGAGCCCGCCGGCGATGACCTCTTCGGTCACCTTGGGGGCACCGGCTTCGTAGATGTCCCAGGCGTGCTCGGTGCCACCGGCCTCGACCATCATGATCGCGATGTCGTCGCCCGATTCCCGGCCGGCCACGACGAGCTGGAAGGTGCACTCGGCTTCGTCCTGGAACGTCGGGTGCGGGATCCAGGAGCCGTCCGCGTCGAACGCGATCCGCACCGCGCCGATCGGCCCTTCGAAGGGCAGTCCCGAGATCATCAGCGCCGCGGAGGCACCGTTGATCGCGGCGACGTCATAGGGGTTCTCCTGGTCGGCGCCCAGCACGGTGACCACGACCTGGGTCTCGTTGCGGTAGCCGTCGGCGAAGCTGGGGCGCAGCGGCCGGTCGATGAGCCGGCAGGTCAGCACGGCGTTGTCGCTCGGGCGGCCTTCCTTGCGGAAGAACGAGCCGGGGATCTTGCCCGCCGCGTAGGCCTTCTCCTCGACGTCGACGGTCAGGGGGAAGAAGTCGATGCCCTCACGGATCTGGGACGCGCCGTTTGCGGTCACCAGCGAGCTGGTTTCGCCGATCTTCACGACGACGGCACCCTGGGACTGCGGGGCGAGCACGCCGGTCTCGAAGGTCAGCGTCTGATCGGTGCCCGAGATGGGCTTGGATACGGAAATGGCTTCAGCCATGGTTCTCCTCGTGTCAGGCACGCGCGAGACGTTCTCGCGGTGTCGTGGAGTGACCGAGCCAGTTCCCAGTCGGCGGCCTCCCGACCTCTCGTGGGCCGGGCAATCGGCGACTGACAACTGACAGGTCGGTCACTGTGGGTTCTGGGCGAATGGTCGCCGAGAACCGGTGCGGGACGACCCCGGTGGAGTCGTCCCGTGTTCTCAACGGCGCAAGCCGTTCTTGGCGATGATCGCTCGGTAGCGTTCGACGTCGTTGTCGGCCACATAATCGAGCAATCGCCGCCGACGACCGACCAGCATGAGCAGGCCGCGTCGTGAGTGGTGGTCCTTGGGATGCATCTTGAGGTGCTCGGTCAAATGGGTGATACGAGCGGTGAGCAACGCGACCTGCACCTCGGGAGAACCGGTGTCACCCTCGTGGGTGGCGTTCTCGGCGATGATGCCGGCCTTGGCGTTGTCGATGATCTCTGACATGCAATCCTCGGTGTCGTGGGGACATTCGCGCCTGCGAATGCCGCGGGTCTGGGGCCCGGCCCCGTGGACCGCTTGGCGCGTGCCCGGGAGCGGTGGTGGTGTGGCCTGACGAGCCCGGTGTTCCGGATCCGCCGTCGCCTCCCCACCAGGTGGCAAGGTTACCGGGTGGAGACCGAGAAAGTGGAAACCCCGGTGCGGCTGGTGTCGTGGAACGTCCAGGGCCGAGCGATGAGCGACCCGGTCGAGATCGCGCGGCGACTCGACGATCTGGGTGCCGACATCGTCTGTTTCCAGGAGATCCATCGGTCGCAGTTCGCCGCGGTGCGTGCAGCGGGCCGCCTCGTCCACGGGTTCTGGTGGTTCAAACACTGGAGCATCCGGTATGCACCGGAGGGGCTGGCGGTGGCCGCCCGGTGGCCGGTGGCCGAACACCCCGGGTCGGTGGTGCTCAGCCATCCGTGGCGCCTGGTGCACTACACCCGGCGGATCGCCGGCGGGGTGACGGTGACGACCGGTGACGGGCCGCTGCACGTGTGGAACACCCACCTCAGCCCCGACGACGCCTCTGAGAGGCGCCTCGAAGAAATCCACCGGCTGCTCGAGCTGGTGCCGCCGACCCGTGCGGTTCTCGCCGGCGACCTGAACGTGCGGCCCGGCAGCCACGAACTCGCCGTGCTCACCGATGCCGGGTGGGCCGACGGGCACGACCTCGTCCACCCGGACGTGATCGTGGCGACGAATCTGACCGGCGACCGCACCGCGCTCAAGCAACGCCTCGACTACGTGCTGGTGTCGCGCGACGTGGCCGACTCGGTCACCGGTGCCTCCGTGCCGGGCTCGAGCGAACCGATCGACACCTCGTGGTGGGCACTGTCCGATCACCTGCCCCTGGTGGTCGACCTGGTGCTCCCCGCCGGCTGAGAAGGATGCGGCCGTTCCCGGCCGGTTTCTGCCTGCTGGACGCCGAGCACGAGGGTGAGCGCATCGCCGACCCGGTGCATCTCGTCCATGGCCAAATGGCCGGCGTGCTCGGTGAGGCGACCGAGGTCGACCATGACAAGTTGATCGCACATGACGAGCGGTGGTGCCACACCCGGGCGCACCGACCTCAAAGACGAGATGCACACCCGGTTCGCCCGGGTCGATGCGAACCTGCGCATCCAGCTCTACTGGATGATCGGCACGATGATCACCCTGTTCGGCGTCCTCGCCGCATTGATCGTCACCCGCGCCTGACCGCGGCCCCACCATCTCCGGCCCGCGACCCGCCACCTCCTCGAAGGACTCTTCGACGAGTGATCGAGCGCTTCGAACGCTGATCAACTCGGGCGGATCGCCGCTTCGAGTACCGCGATCGCGCCCTTGGCGTACTGGGAGTCGACCTGACCGTCGGTCTGCACCAGCGACACCAACAACGCGACGACGACCGCGAGCAGCCCCGCGGCGTGGGTGGCCGGGTCGATGTCGTCGCGGACCGCGCCGCTGCGTTGGCCGGCCCGCAACGCGTCGGTGATCCCCTCCTGGAGCCGCAGCTCTGCCGGAAGCACGGTGAGGTGCTCCATGGCACCGGCCTCGGAGCCCTCGAGCACCCGTCGGCTGAGCGGATGATCGCCGAGTGCGACGAACAATCTCGTCAACACCCCTGCGAAGTCACCGTCGAAACGCCCGTCGACCACCTCGGGCAACGCCTCGGCGATCAGGTCGGCCACATCGGCGTCGATCGCCGCGGCGAACAGCTCGTCCTTGCTGGCGAAATAGGCATACACCGCACTGGTCGACACGCCCACGGCCCGGGCGATCGCCGGCACCGACGCGTGGCGCGAGCCCACGGCGGCGAACTGATCGATCGCTGCGGCCAGGATCGCCGCGCGGGTGCGCGCTCCCTTGCCCGCCGCTGGTGCCGTCATGGTGGACATGTGACGAATCTACCAGAAATGAACGATTGACGGTATCTGTCACCCTTCCTATTCTGCAGGTATGACGATCACCGAACTCGAGGATCCCGACCGCCAGCACACCCACCGGGTCGAACGACTGAACACCGCCTCGGCGAACCGGGTGATCGACCCCGACGTCGATGTCGTCGGCTCGGTCGGCGACGGCCAGGTCGTGTCCCGCCGGATGCTGTCGGTGTACGGCCTCGACCTCGATCTCACCGATGAACAGTGGGCCACACTGAGCCGCGAGGAGATGGCGTCGGTGTTCGATGCCGGGGTGCGCTTCGAGTCGACGCTCATGGCGAACTTCGGGCTCTCGCTCGCCTACCGCGACGACCTCACCGACCCGCGTGTCACCTACATGTTGCACGAGGTCGGAGAGGAGACCCGACACTCGCGTCTGTTCGTGCGGGTGATCTCCCAGTTGCAACCCACCGCGAAGAACCCGTTCAACAACCCGCTGTTCCGCATCGCCGACCGGGTCGTGGGCTCCTGGGCCCTGCGGCACGATGCCGCGTTCATGGTCATGATCCTCTTCGGCGAGGAAGGCCCCGACCTGCTGCAGAAACTCGCGGTCGAAGACCCCGAGACCGACCCGTTCATCAAGCAGGTCAACCGCTACCACCGTGCCGAAGAAGCCCGGCACCTGAGCTTCGCCCGCACCGTGCTCGGCGAGTTGTACGCCGAGGCGGGCCGGTTCGAACGGTTCGTGATCCGTCACTTCGCACCGATTGCCGGCATGGGCACCTTCGATTCGCTCGTGCACCCCGGCGTCTACGCGACGGTCGGCCTGCCCACCTGGAAGACCTGGAACGCGGCACGCAAGACCCCCGAACGCATGGCGATGAAACGCCAGGTGCTGCGCCCGGTCTGTGACGCACTCATCGCCGCCGGCGCCTTCCGTGGCAACCGCCCCACCCGAGCCTGGCGCCGCGCGTTGGCCGAGTGATCAGCCCAGCACGGCGCGGGTTGCGGCAACGTCCGCGTGCATCTGGTCGATGAGCGCGGCCTCTGACTCGAAGCGCTTCTCGCCGCGGAGTCGCTCCACGAAACGGACCTTCACCCGCTCGTCGTACAGGTCACCGTCGAAGTCCAACAGGTAGCACTCCAGCAGCGAGGCGTGGGTCTGCTGGTAGAAGGTCGGGCGCCGCCCCAGCGACATCGCCGTGGCATGGACCGCGCCGTCGGGCCGCTCGAAGAAGCCCGCATAGACCCCGTCAGCCGGCATCAGGATCTCACCCGACACCGACACGTTCGCGGTCGGAAACCCCAGCGTGCGGCCACGGGCATCGCCGTGCGACACCACGCCGCGCACCTCATGGGGCCGCCCCAGCCAGCGGTTCGCCGTCGCCAGATCACCGGTCGACAACGCCCGACGGATCCCCGTGGACGACACCCGTTCGGCGCCCGAACCCTCGATCGGGTCACCGTGCTCGTCGACCAGATCCATCCCGATCACGTTGAAGCCCAACGTGCCACCCAGCTCCTGGAGCAGCGCGACGTTACCGACCCGCTCGGAACCGAAATGGAAATCGGCGCCGACCACCACGAGCTTCGCACCGAGCGTGTCGACCAGGACGTCGTTGACGAACCCGACCGCTGATTCACGCGACCGTTCCTCATCGAAACGGATCACGACCGTCCGCTCCACCCCCGTCGCGGCGAGCAGCTCCAGCTTCTGGTCCAGATCACACAGCAGACGGGGCGCGGACTCGGGTCGGACCACCATCGCCGGATGCCGGTCGAAGGTCACCACCGTGGTCGGGAGACCCTGGTCGGCGGCCAACTTGCGCACCTTGGCGATCACCGCCTGATGACCCAGGTGCACCCCGTCGTACGCGCCGATCGTGACCGCACAGCCACCATCGGCCACAGGTCGGTCGCCGGGCAGGTGGACGATCTCCATCCCCCGCGACGCTACCGGGTCACTCGTGTCGACCCCGAGTCGGTTGGGCCACCACGACGGCGGGTTTGACCCGCCCCGGGCCGTGGTCTTCGTACACCGCGAGCAGCATGCCGTCCGCGCCGTGCACCGCCCACGGCCCGGTCGCGGTCGAATCCACACCCAACTCGTCGCGGTCGAGGCGTGCCCCGTGGGTGATGCGCTCCGACAACGACTCGTCGACGTCGACCCGTTCGAGATCACGAACCGCCTCGGCGACATCCAACAACTCGAGCGGATCGAGATCACCCAACCCCACGGCGTCTTCGATCCCGAACGAACCCACCGCCGTCCGCTCCAGCGACTCCAGATGTCCCCCGCCTCCCAACGCCGTCGCCAGGTCGGCGACCAGGGTCCGGATGTACGTTCCCGACGAACAATGCACCGACATGGCAAAGCGCGGGGTGCCGTCGTCGGCCGGTGGCAGCGGATCGATCTCGAAGGAATGCACCGTGACCGGGCGGGGGTCGCGGGCCACCTCGATACCCTGGCGGGCCAGCTCGTGCAGCCGCCGGCCGTCGACCTTGACCGCGGACACCATCGGCGGGATCTGCAGGATCGGCCCGGTGAACCGTTCGGCCGCGACGCGGCGCACGTCGTCGACCGTCACGTCCGACATGTCGTGGGTGGCGATCACCTCGCCCGATGCGTCGAGCGTCGTCGTCTCGACCCCGAGCACGAACCTGCCCTCGTACCGCTTCCCCAGACCGGTCACATACCGCAGCAGCCTCGTCGCCCGCCCCACGCCGAGCACGAGCACACCCGTCACGTCCGGGTCGAGCGTGCCCGCATGACCGACCTTGCGGGTACCCAGGATCCCCCGCGACTTGG
>CAZQSU010000062.1:16998-19237 GCA_964595905.1 uncultured Iamiaceae bacterium | reverse complement strand
CGTCCCCGTCCGCCGAGCGGACCCGCGACCAGTCGACGACGAACCAGGTCGCCTCGGCCGCGGCCAGGCACGTGCCGTCGGCCGCGTGGATCGCCGTGCCGGCGAACAGCTTGCGACCGTCGCGGCCGATCTGCCAACCGGTCACCACATGGGTCTCGCCCACCGCGACCGGGCCGCGTAGCTCGAAGGTGATCCGCCCGAGCAGGCCCGGCCGTTCGCCGTCGACCATGAACGCGAACGCGCCGGGGCAGTCCAGCGCCGCGACGACATGACGCACGTCGACACGACCGTCGGCGTCGGCGTCGGCGTCGGCGTCGGCGAACGCCGGGTCGGGGGTCCACGCCGCGGCGACCAGCTCGCGGCCGTCGACGGTGACCGGACCGGCGGCGATCCGCAACCCGTCGTCGACGTCGCGCAGGATGCTGCATCCGAAACACGTGGGATGCACCCCCGACCCGTCGAAGCGCGAGGGTGATCGGTCGGTGGCGGCCGCCGCCACATCGATGCCCGGCGGCACCGGGATGGCGAGATCGAGCGACGCGGGCACGGCGTCGGCACAGACTTCGTCGCCGTGGCGCAGCTCGCCGCGGCCATCCGCCGTCGCGCTGAGCCGGAGGGGCAGATCGAGCGGCGTGGGACGGCGCAACGTCACCTGGACTGCCCGGTCGCCGGCGGTGCCGTGCCCGGCGACCCGACCCGCGAAATGTCCCGCGACGTACCCGCCGTGGGCGATGGAGGGTGGTCCGGCGAACCGACGTGGAATCGTGAGCTCCATCAGGCCGTTCCGCCGATGCGGCATGACCGGGACGTGCCGACCCTTCTCTGCAACATCAGATCAAGCTAACGACTGGCTTCGACGCGCCTGGTGTCGGCACGACCGTCGACCGGCCGAAGCCGGCCGGTCAACCGACCGGCGCAGAAGGGGTGAAGCGTACGGGCAGGTGCTTGATGCCGCCCACCAGCGGGATGCCCCCGGCCTCGAGGGGCACCGCGTCGCCGACGACCTCGAGGTCACCGAGGCGCTCGAACATGCGCCGGAACCCCACCGAGAGCTCCCGGCGGGCCAGATGCGCGCCCAGACAGAAGTGCGGACCCGGACCCCCGAATCCGAGGTGGTTGTTCGGTTCGCGCCTCACGTCGAAGACCTCCGGGTCGTCGAACACCCGCGGGTCACGGTTGGCGATCCCGTAGAACAACACCATCCGGTCGCCCTCGGAGAACGCACTCCCCGACAACTCCAGGTCGTGGGTGACCGTGCGCCGCATGAACGTGACCGGCGTCGCGTACCTGACGATCTCCTCGACGGCGGTCGCGGTGATGCCGTCGGGGTCGGCCTTCCAGATCTCGCGCTGCTCGGGGTTCTGGTGCAGGATGTTCGTGCCGTGGCTGAGCGCGGTGCGTGTCGTGTCGTTTCCCGCCACGGCGAGCAGGATGAAGAACGCGCCGAGGTCTTCGGGCGCGAGCATGTCTTCGTCGACGTCGTTGAACACCAGCTTGGTGGTCAGGTCGTCGGCCGGGTGCTCACGGCGGTGATCGGCCAGCTCGCGCATGAGGGAGGTGAGCCGCTCGCCGGCGGCGAACAGCGCGGCGATGAAGTCGTCGCCTTCGAACGAGTCGGGGTCGCCCGACCCCAGGATCACGTTCGTCGCTTCGAGCACGGTGGTGAACTCACTGCGCGGGATGCCCATCATGTCGCAGATGATCAGTAGCGGGAACGGCTGGGAGAAGACCTCGACCAGGTCGGCCTCGCCCTGCTCGCAGAAGCCGTCGATCACCTCGTCACAGATCCGCTCCACCGAGTCGAGCACGCCCTGGAGCTGACGGGGCGTGAACGAACGTGACACGATCCCGCGCTGGCGGGCGTGACGCGGGTCGTCCATGTTGATGAACGACCCGAAGTACTCGAGTGCCTCCGCGGGCATGTCCGGAATGTTCGTGGCGCCCCGACCCGAGCAGAAGTCGGTGGCCCGTCGGCTGATCTCGATGATCTCGGCGTGACGCGTGACGGCGAAGAACTCGTCGGGAACACCGGTGAGTGGGTTCGGGTTGTAGGCGCGGGTGAACGGCCCGGCTTCGCGGAGCTCCCCGAGCAGGCGCATCCGCTCGTTCAGCGGCAGGACCCACAGTCCGGGGTCGGCGATGTCGGTGACGGTGGCGGTCATGTCGGCATCGTAGGAGCTTCCGGTCCATCGATGTGGCCCGACCAGCGGCGTGGCCGGATCGCCGGCGTGGCCGGATC
>CAZQSU010000062.1:0-16898 GCA_964595905.1 uncultured Iamiaceae bacterium | reverse complement strand
CGGCGTGGCCGGATCGCCGGCGTGGCCGGATCTCAGTCGGCGGCGAGCAGACCGAAGATCTGCTCGGCCAACTTCACGTCGGTCGGAATCGACTCGGCCGACAAGGCCGCATCGGGATTCGCCATCGTCAACTCGACGACGTAGGTGTCGCCCTGCGCGTCGGTGGCGAGCCATCCGGTCGTCAACACGCCCGCTTCGGACCCGCCTTTGTACCAGACCTTCGGCCATTCGTGCGCATCGAGGTCGAGGCCGAAGTCCTCCTTGGACAGCACGTCGTCGAGGGGGGCCAACTCGGCCTTCTGCTGCAGTTGGTGCAGGCCGGCGAAGGTGTGGCACAGATCGTCGGGGCTCGCGAACCATTCGATCTGGTCGATGAAACGCGGTTCGGTCGTGTAGCCCGTGGCGATGTCGGCGTTCGACAACGGGTCGACCTCCGCGGCGAGGAACGCCTCGCGTTGCGCCTTCGGGGTTGTGAGGTACTTCTCACCAAGGCCCTTCGCGTAGTGCAGAAGGAGCATCTCGCGAGTGGTGAGCAACGGCGTGTTCTCGTCGGCGTGGTCGGTCCACTTCGCGAACTGCTGCTCGACGGCGTCGCGACCCACCAGGTCGACGAGCATGTCGGCGGCGGTGTTGTCGCTGATCGAGATCATCTGGGTCGCCACGTGCTCGACGCTGAACTCGGCATCTCCCGGTGCGGCCTGCAGCGCGCCTTTCGCCCCTTCGTTGCCGAGGCTGCGCACCTTGGGCACCCTCAGGTCTTGGTCCCACGAGACCTTGCCCGCATCGATCTGTTCGGCGAGCGCGCCCAGGACGAGCAGTTTGAACTGGGACGCGATGGGTCTGGCCGTGGACGCCGCGACGGCGTGGATCGGCCGGCAGGTTCCATCGGCGTCGACCTCTGCGACCAGGAGCCCGGTCTGGGGTGCGAGTTCGTCGAGCGCCGCGTCGATCGGCTGCCACTTCGCGGCGGGGATCGCCGGCGCGCGCGTCGACGTCTTCGACGCAGCGGTCGTCATCGGTGCGGTCGAATCCGACGACGAACCGGAGCACGCACCCAACACCACGAGCGCAGCGAAGGCCGCCGCGACGACCGTCGGTGTCGGCTGCCGACGGCGACGGCCGGGCTTGCGCCGCTGCGAGCGAGCGATCGGGCCGGCGGCGTGCGTGCAGGTCGTGGTCACGGGTGGCTCCGGTTCGACGTGGCGGCAGATCGGTGGGACCTCGGCATGGGCATCGGTCCGGTGACGACGGGCGCGCCGTGGATCCCCTCGGGTGCCCGCTGACCGCGGGACCGCGGCGTCAGCGTAGGTGTGGGCGAGCGCGATCGTCCACGGTCGTCGCCCGGTGGGGCTTTCCTTGACAACTGACAAGGCGCTACGGTCGGCCCACGCCCCTACCGCCCAGCTCGCACGCCAGAGGACCACCATGTCGATCGAAACGCTCAGGGAACGGGTCCGACGCCAGGCCGAGGACCTGCCCGCCATGTACGGCGACATCGACTTCGACGCCGTGCCAGAACGTCTGGCCCTGGAACCCGGCGCCACAACCGACCTGCCGCCCCAGGTGAAGGTCACCCGTGAAGAACTGTTCGCCGATGCCGAGCTCATCGACCTCATGGCGACGGCCACGATGCTCGGCGACATCGTGTGCGACGCGTACGTCGCCCGGATGCCCGACTACGGCATGCAGGAGCTGATCCGCATGGTCGTACTCGCCTGCAGCGACGGGCTCGAGGCCGTCGAGGACCCGCCCGACGAGCTGGTCGCGTTCATCGAGTCGATGGAGGCCGTGCCCGACTGGATCGACCTCGACCTGATCGAGGAAGGCGCCCGCGCCGAGCGCGTCGTCGCCGCACTGGCGTCGCCCTATGCGATCCGCGGAGCGTTCCTGGCCACGTTCCTCAACGAGTACGCCGCGTTGCCCATGGCGATCACCGGGTCACTGTCTGACAAGCGGGCCGCCCAGCGCGTGAACGAGACCGCCCTGTTCTTCGCGTCGACGGTGCTGCCCGGCGGCATGCGACGCGACGGTCCCGGGTTCCACGCCGCGGCGATGGTGCGTCTGATGCATTCGATGGTCCGCTACAACGTGCTGACCCGGGCCAAATGGGACCAGGCCCGTTACGGCATCCCGATCCCCCAGGTCGACCAGATGCCCGCGGGCCTGATCGGAGCGTTCCTGCTCTCGGCCGAGGTGGTGCGCTCGGGTCGCGACAGCTTCGACGCAACCGAGCGTGCCCAGATCGAGCTGTCGCGCTATCGCTGCTTCCTCCTCGGGCTGCCCGAGGAGCTGCTGCCGACCGACCCGAACGAGATGGTGAACGTCTTCCTCGCCCGTGCGGCCACGTTGCGCTCGGGGTTCGATGACGACACGTGCGGCGAGCTGGTGCGCTCGACGATGGCCGCGTACCTGCGGCCCGACCACTCGATCCCGAACCGGATCGCCGAGTCGATCGAACGGGCCTTCAGCACCGCGTTCTTCATCAGGGTCTTCCTCGACGGCGACGAGCAGCGCGCTGCCGAGATGGGGGTGACGCTGTCGAACATCGACAAGGTGCGCCTCGCCGCGACCGCGCCATTGATCTTCGGGCGGGTCAAGGCCGTGCAGTTGCTCAACAAGGTCCCGCCACTCCGGCCGGTGACCGACGTGGCGGTCACCTGGACCCTCCGCCAACGGCTCAAGAGTTACGGCATGGCGCAGTTCCGCACCGACGCCTCCACCTACACCCACGGCAGGAAGGCGTCGGGCGCGAACCGGTCGTCGACCCCGAGCCGCGAGGCCGTGTCGGCCTGAGCGCGGGTCTGGATGCACCGGCGGGTGTGGCCACGATCGCCCTCTCTGGAGGGTTCGTGGCCGTATTCGATGCCAAGGCTCCAGAGAACGGGACATCGGCCAGGATCGGCAGAGTGTCCGGATCGGCAGAGTGTCCGGATCGGTGTTCGGGCCCACCTTCGACACTCGTCGCGGGTCAGCCGCCGGTCGACAGGTCGTAGATCGTCACCCCGTCCACGGTGGTGGCCGTGAAGTGCTCGGCCACCCATGAGGCGATGGCGCTGCCCGTCGACGAACCGCCCCTGGGTCCGCCGCCGAACCCGCCGGGTCCGCCACCCATCCCCCCGCCCCCGGCGATGAAGTAGTGGATGTCGCCGTCGGCCACGTACTGCTCGAACTGCGCGACGGTCGGGTACGGGTCCGACCCGTTGAACCCGCCGATCGCCATGACCGGTTCACCCGAGGCGAGCTGGAACCCCGACGCCGAGTTCGACCCCACCGCCGCGGCGACCCAACGGTACGCGTCGGCGTTGGTGCGCAGCAGCGCGGTGATCTTCGCCGACGAGGTGCTGCCCGAGAGCAGTCCACCGGCGGTCGCCCCACCACCATTGCCCGGCCCAGCGGCGCCGGTGGCGTTGCCGTTCGCACCGCGACCGGGTCCGCCGGGGAAGCTCCCGCCTCCAGGCGGGCCGAGACCGTTGGTCGCTCCCGCATTCGGGTTCCCGGGCCGACCACCGGGTGGATTGGCGAAGAAGCCGCGACCGGCCACCGGCGGGCCACCGGCCTGCGCCGAGAAGTTCCCGCCGCGTCCGGGCCCCGCGAACCGGCCGGGTCCGCGGCCACCGAATCGTCCCGGGCCGATGTCGCCGTCCTGGTCCGGCCCCGCCGACGGCAACGATCCCGAGTGGGGCGTCGACGCGGTCTGGAGACTGTACGCAGCCGGGCCCGACAGACCCACCACGCAGGCGAACGTGGCGATCGCCGCGCCGACGCGCCCGCGTAGAGACGGAACCGTGAGCAACAACGCCGTGGCGATCGTCCCGCCGACGAGCACCGCCGGCGCCAGCCACGGGGTCCACGTCGAGCGGCCCAACAACTCGTGCGCCCACCAGGCGGTGACGGCGACCGAACCGGCGAGCACCACCCGCGCGAGCCAGGTGGCCCGCCGCTCCCAGGCGAGGTGCGCGCCCATGCCGACCAGGGCGCCGATCGCCGGAGCCAACGCCACGGAGTAGTAGGGGTGGATGATGCCCTGGCCGAAGCTGAACGCCGCGCCGGTCACCAACAACCACCCGCCCCAGATCACGAACGCGGCCCGTTGCCGGTCGGTGCGGGGCCGACGCCGCGTCCACCACAGCCCGGCGGCGAGCAGGACGAGCGCGGTGGGGATCAGCCACGACGCCTGCGACCCGAACTCGGTGCCGAACATCCGGCTCCAACCGGTCGCGCCCCACATTCCCCCGTTGTTGGCGCTGCCGGTCTCGTTGCCGGTGAGCCGACCGAACCCGTTGTAGCCGAGGGTGAGCTCCAGCAGGGAGTTGTGCTGCGACCCACCGATGTAGGGGCGGCTCGCCTTCGGCCACAACTCGACGACGGCGACGTACCAGCCGGCCGACACGACGAGCGACACGAACCCGGCGACCGACTGGAGCAGTCGACGGCGCAGCGACGTGTCGGCGAACAGCAGGTACACGAGCGCGAACGCCGGGGCGACCAGCAACGCCTGGAGCATCTTGGTCAGAAAGGCACAGCCGACGAGTGCCCAGGCCGCCACGAGCCAGCGGGTCGAGCATCGCTCGAGCGCCCGCACCAGGCACCACACCGCGGTCACGAGCAGCAGGACCAACAGCGCGTCGGGGTTGTCGAACCGGAACATCAGCGTGGCGACCGGGGTGGTCGCGAGCACCGCGCCGGCGAGCAGGCCGGCGACGGGTCCGAACCAGCGCTTCACGGATCCGTACAGCACGCCCACCGACGCGACGCCGGCGAGCGCCTGGGGCACGAGGATGCTCCACGCGTTCACCCCGAAGATCCGGGCCGACAGTCCCATGACCCACAGCGCCATCGGCGGCTTGTCGACGGTGATCGCATTCGCCGCGTCAGATGAACCGAAGAACCACGCCTTCCAGTTCTGCGATCCCGCCTGGGCCGCGGCGGCGTAGAAGCTGTTCGCCCATCCGGACGCGCCGAGTCCCCACAGGTACAGCACCGCGGTCGCCGCGAGCAGCGCCCACAGGGCGGGACGCGCCCAGCGCGGGTCGTCGCGGTGGCGAGCGTCGACGGCGGCTGTCTTGTCGCTGACCCGGTCGAGCGCGGGTTCGCCGGCTCCCGACGGTGGGCCGGAGGGCATCGGATTCGATGGGACCACGGTGACGCTCACGCCGTCACTCCCCCGTGGGCGACCGTGTGGTCTCGGATGCGTCCGCCCGCGGCGTGGGCACGTCGGAGTGTGGCGACACGCACCGCGTCGAGTCGGCCGCCGCCGTGGGCGAAGGTCCGCAGCAGACGGACCACGCCGCGCAGGTCCGCCACGGCCGTCGCCGCGATGTCGACGCTGGAGTCCGGATCGTCGACCCAGTCGACGGGTACCTCGTGGATCCTGATGCCGTTGCGTTCGGCGAGCACCAACAGTTCGGTGTCGAAGAACCACGACTGGTCGGCGATCATCGGCACGAGCGCCCGGGCGACGTCTCGTCGGACCGCCTTGAAGCCGCACTGCGCGTCGGAGAACCGCACGCCGAGCACGGTGTGCAGGATCAGGTTGTAGCAGCGGGAGATGACCTCGCGTTTCGGGCCGCGCTCGACGCGCGCACCACTGGCGAGACGGGTGCCGATCGCGATCCCGCTGTGACCCGACACAAGCGGTGCGACGAGCGGCCAGAGTGCGTCGAGATCGGTGGACAGGTCCGCGTCGACGTAGGCGACCACCTCCGCGCGGCTCCGGGACCATGCGGCACGCAACGCCCGCCCACGTCCCTTCTCGCTCAGGTGCATGGCCTCGACGCCGGGCAGCGTGCGGGCCAGCGCCCGGGCGAGCGCCGAGGTGGCGTCGGTGCTGGCGTTGTCGGCGATCGTGATGTGCCAGGTGAACGGGAACGTCGCGGTCAGGTAGGCGTGCAGCTTGCCGATCGCATCGACGAGCACCCGTTCCTCGTTGTGCACGGGCACCACGATCTCGACCAGAGGATCGGCTCCTGTCGATCGAGCGACGGTGGGCCGCCGTTCGGGTGGTGGTGAGATGCGGCCCGGATCAGGCGCCTCGCCCACGGTCGGGACGGTCGGTTCGAGCATTGCGGACATGGCGGCCACGATCGTGCACGTGGCTTGGCTCCGGCTCCCGTCCGCCTGGGAATTTCCTGGGAGCCCGGTCAGGAACGTTGCCGCGACGTCCGATGTGGGATAGAAACCGTTGCGTTCATCACGGACCGCTGCCACGGAGAACGGCGCGATCGCGGCGACGGCGGCGATGATCAGCAAGACACGATCCATCGGAGAGGGAGGGACACGTTGCCTGACGCGGCACCGGGAACACGGTTCGTGCCGAACCGCAAGGCGGAATCGAACGAACCGACCGTCGTGGCGTCCGCTCCCACGGCGCCAGATTCTGACCGGGATCGGGCGCTCCCGACCGCAGTCCTGTGTGGCCTGCTCGCCATCATCCCCCGTCTGTTGACCGTCGGGCACGCGTTCAACGTCGACGAGTGGTTGTGGATGGGCCGATCCGTGGCATTCTCGGACGCGCTGCTCCACGCAGATCCTGGCGGGATGAGCGCCGACAAGCCACTGCTCGGCACGATGCCCGGAATTCCCACGGTGTGGCTCGGCAGTGTGGGGCGACTCCTCTGGAACATCGCCAAGATGCTCGGCCTGGTCGATACGCAGGAGTCGTTCTCGAATGCTGCGTCAGGCTTCACGTGTGCACAGATCGCCGTGGCGGTGGCCACCTCGGTGCTCATCGCGCTGCTTGCCTGGCTGGTCACGAAATGGATGTCGTCGCTCGTCGGGCTGGTCGCGGGCGCCGTCCTCGCCGTCGAACCGTTCTGGGTGTCACTCGGGTCGATCCTGCACACCGACGAACTCGTCGCGCTCTTCGGATCGACCGGACTGGTGGCGCTCTCCTGGGCACTCGGACTTCCCGAAGGCGTCAGGACACCACGTCACCCACGACGCTGGGTCGCCGCCGGAACGGCGCTGGTGACCTGTTCGGTGCTGACGAAACTCAACGGTCTGGGATTCGCGATCCCGGGCGTCGGACTGATCGCGTGGGCCGCGATCCGGACGATTCGGCGACGCGACGTGAAGGCTCCCGCGCTGAGCGGCTACCGCGAGGCGCTGGGTCTCGTGGCCCTTGCCGGGCTCGCAAGTCTGGTCACGGTCATCGTGCTCTACCCGGCACTCGTGTTCGATCCGTCGGGGCAGATCGACGCGTTGGCGCGCACCATTGAGATCTCGGCAGGCGACCGGCATGTGTTCTTCCGCGGCAAAGTGGTCGTGGGACCCGGGCCCGGCTTCTATCCGATTGCGCTCGCGTACCACTCGACCTTCTGGGTCAGCGTGTTGCTTCCGGTCGGCATCGTCGTCGCCGTCGTGCGCCGAAGCACTCGCCGTTTCGCCATTCTGGCGCTCCTGTTCGGATCGGCGCCCGGGCTGACGCTGTTGACCACGACCCTCGCCTACGCCCGCTACGGACTGGTCATCCTCGGCCCGCTCAGCCTCGCCGCCGCGATGGCTTTCCATGCTCCGCCTCTGTCGATGAACCGGTGCCGCACGCTGGTCACACGCCTCGCAGGCGTGAGCATCGCCGGCGCCTTCGTCTTCTCGGTCGTGGTCGCTCCCTGGCCAGGACTCGCGTTCAACCCGGGGCTCTCCGCGGCCCGACCTCCCATGCAAGTGGTGTCGGTCGGGTGGGGGGAGGCCCCGTCCATCGCGGCGCCGATCATCCGGCGGGACGCCGCGCGACAGGGGCTGACCTGCGCAGAGGTGACCGTCGCGGGGCTCGGCGTCACCCCCCAGGTCGGGAGTTGCCACTTCGAGAAGACGACGAACCACGGCCTGGCTGATTATGTCGTGGTGAGTGCGGGCAATCGTCAAATGTGGGCCTGGACGATGCAGGACCTCGCGAGCACACACGACCTCATCGAGATCGGCAGGGTCCACGGGCAACCGATCGCGGAGATCTGGCGGCGCCGCGACCCGGTTGCGAAGTGACGGTTGCCGACACCGGGGCTCGGAACGGGAACGGCTGTGCCCGAAGCGTCGGTAGGTGGACGACATCGACGCGCCACCGCACGCAGCGCCGGACGCCGCGACCCGCACCACCCGTGTCCGCGTGCGCGTGCGCGTCGGGTCAGGTGCCGGTGTAGCCCGGGGCGCGCCCCTCCATCCAGGCCGCGCCGGCCTCGGCGAGATCGTTCGAGGCGAGGCACCGGAGTTGCCCGGCGCCGGCCTCGGCGAGACCCGCTTCGACCCCGCCGGCGTTCGCCGCGACGGCCCGCTTGATCGCCGTGACCGCGAGGGGTGGGCGCGCGCCGAGCTGGGCGGCGAGTTCGGTCACGGCCGCGTCGAGCTCGGCACGGGGCACGACCCGGTTCACCAGGCCCAACTCGAGCGCACGCTCGGCGTCGACCCGGTCCGCGAGCCACATCAGCTCTTTCGCCTTGGCGGGGCCCACCAACTCGGGCAGCCACACCGTGCCACCCAGGTCGGGCATGAGGCCCCAGTTCGTCTCGAGCACGCCCATCGACAGGTCGTCGGCGGCGACGCGCAGGTCACACGCGAGCGCCAACTGACATCCTGCCCCGAGCGCGTGGCCCTGAACCGCGGCGATGGTCGGGTACGGCGTCTCGGTCAACCAGGTGAAGCTGTGCTGCACCCGGCGCAGGCTCGTCGGCCCGTCGAGCCCCTCGAGATCTTCGGCCCCGGCCGATCCGAAGAAGTCGGTGAGCACCGCGGTGTCGAGCCCGGCCGAGAACGACCGGCCCGCGCCCGACACGATCAGCGCACGAATGGTCGTGTCCTGGCCGATCTCGTCCGCGATCCGGCGCAACTCGAACCACATGTGGTGGGTCTGGGCGTTGAGCTTCTCGGGACGTTCCAGTTGCAGCCGGGCGATGTGGCCGTCGCGGGTGAGCGACACCGTCCGGGTCGCGTCACCGCTCACGACAGGATCTCGGCGATCTGTTCGAACTGGAAGGCCGGGCCGGCGATGAGCGCCGTGGTGAGCAGGGTCTGCTTCCACACCTCGGCCTCCTCGGTGACCTTGCCGAGCGGGCCGATCAACGCCACGTCCTCCACCAGTGCGAGGGGCACCGCGGCGATGGCCTCGTCCTTGTGGCCGTCGAGGTAGAGGTCCTGGATACGGGCGCACTCGGCCTCGTAGCCCATCCGGGCGAACACGTCGTAGTGGAAGTTCGCGCCCTTCGCACCCATGCCGCCGACGTACAGCGCCAGCATCGGGCGGATCATGTCGGCGCACTGCTCGACGTCGTCACCGATGATCACCGGCAGCGTCGAGATGACCTCGAAACCCTCCAGGCCGCCGTGGCGGCTGGTCTCGCGGGTGAATCCTTCGCTGAGGGCTTCACGGTAGAACGCGTCGGATTTGGGCGAGAACCAGAACGGCAGCCAGCCGTCGGCGATCTCCGCGGCGAGCGCGACGTTCTTGGGTCCTTCCGCGGCGAGCATGATCGGCAGGTCTTCGCGCAGCGGGTGCACCGTCGACTTGAGCGGCTTGCCCAGGCCGGCGCCGCCCGGGAACGGAAGCTGGTACTGGTCACCGTCGAAGGTGACCGGCCCCTTGCGGGCCAACACCTCGCGCACGATCGCGACGTACTCTCGGGTGCGGGCGAGCGGGCGCGGGTAGGGCTGGCCGTACCACCCCTCGACGACCTGGGGACCCGATGCGCCAAGGCCCAGGATGAAGCGTCCACCACTCAGGTGGTCCATCGTCAACGCGGCCATCGCCGCCGCGGTCGGGGTGCGGGCCGAGAGCTGCATGATCGCCGTGCCGAGCCGCATCGACTCGGTCGACGCGCCCCACCAGGCGAGCGGCGAGATGCAGTCGGACCCGTACGCTTCGGCCGTCCAGATCGAGTCGAACCCGAGCCGCTCGGCCTCGGCGATCCGCTCGTGGACGTCGGCGGGTGGTCCCGACGACCAGTAGCCGGTGTTGAGTCCGATCTTCATGGATGATGCTCCCATCGCAGCGTGCCCGACGGGTGCGGCCGGGCGGGTCAGGCCCGGATGGTAGCGACCGACCGGTCGCCCTGTCGGCCAGGGGCCGGTCGCCGGTTCGATCTCTGCGAAGGCCACCGTTCTGGGTGCCGATTCCGGTCACCTGGTGTCCGGAATCGGCACCCAGAACGCCGCGGGCGCGGGGCAGGTCGGATGACCGACGCGAAACCGGTCAGCTCGAACGACCGCCGGAGACGCCGGCGTAGATGAAGCCGTAGGCCTCGTCGCGGTGCGGCACGCCGGTGTCGGCGAGCGCCGGTCCCCAGTCGCCGTTGACCGACGGGTCGTTCTCTTCCATGCCGTGGTCGGCCACGAGGAACCAGGCCGTGTCGTCGAACACGCCGGCCCGCTCCACCGCCCGCATCACCTCACCCAGGCGGGCGTCGGTGTCACGCAGTGACGCGTGGGCGATCTCCGAATGGGGCCCACCCGCATGGAAGGCCGCGTCGGTCAACGAGAAGTTCACCCACAGGAACCTCGGCAGCGCACCGTGCCGGTTCTCGAACGCATCCACCGCCTGGGTCATCGACAGGTGGTCGATGCGCGACGAGACCTCATAGTCCTTGACCGGTCGGACGAACCGCTCGGTGACAAAGGGCAGGTCCTCGGCCTTGGGTGGCGTGTCGATCGCGCCACCGGCGCGCATCGTGGCGAAGATCGACACGTCGGCCCCGTTGTCGCACATCTCGTTGCACGAAACGCTCAATGCATCGGGCCAGGTGCGCTTGACCGCCTGGTGGAGCGTCTCGACCCCCGGGTTCAGGTTCGCCATCGACCACGCCCACGTCTCGGGCGAGTTGGTGATGACCTGGGCACCGGCCGACTTGTCGAACCAGGCGTTGTTGATGATCCGATGGTGCCCCGGGTGGGCGCCGGTGAGGATGCCGGTGTGGTTCGCCAGGGTCAGGGTCGGCAGCGACGCCATGGCGCCATGTCCGAACGAGACGCCGTCGTCGATGAGCCGCGCCACGTTCGGCGCCTCACCCGCGGCGACGAGTTCGTGCAGGACGTTCGCGTTGCACCCGTCGAAGAGCAGGCCGATCACGTGCGCCGGCGGGGTACGCACCTCGTCGAAGAGGCCTTCGAGCACGTCGCCGTCCTGGCGGCGCAACAGCGCATCGGGCCGTGGCAGCCCGTTCTGGCCGACCCCGTCCACGGGCGCACCGCCCATCAGCGCCAACACCGTGGGAGCGACGTCGATCAGCCGACACGCACGGGGCACCACGCCCTGGCGGCGCACTCCCGCCCCCGCGAGCACGAACGGTGCACGGGCCTGCACGACCGTCGGCGACCCGTGCTCGCCCCGGTGGCCACCCTGGTCCTCCCAGTTGTGCGCCGACGTGTGCTCGCAGATCAGATCGGGCGCCCACGGCGCGTCGAAGATCTGCGCCACCATCTCATAGGCGTACGGGTACGAGACCCGGGTGCGGTCGGGCCAGCGGTTGGCCCGCTCGGTCGCGGCCGGTGAGAACCGGTCGACGGCCTGGTCGGCGAGCGGATTCCGCCCATCGGTCGCCACCACGTCGTAGCGCCAGCCGTGCCCGTCGACCGACCGGGTGAACCGGACTTCGCCGTCGACGGTGCGGGCCACATACGTCGGTTCGATGTCGGTCCGGTCGACCGACAGCACCATCTCGACGATCGGCGCGAGCGTCGGGTCGACCAACGCGTCGGCGAGTGCGGCCACCTGGGCAGGGTCGGGCAATGGCGCGGACGGGGCGGTGGTCACGGACTCTTCGACAGCCATGAGTCCGGACCTTACCGGTGCGTCTCCCAATCGATTCGCCGGGTCTCGCCGACGCTGCCGATCTCACCCACCCCGATCCGAAATTTGCAGGATCCTGCCGCTCTCGGCGGCGATCCCCTGCAGATTTCGCCGATGGAACGGGGGACCGGCCGGAGGTCAGACGACGCCGGTGCGTTGGACCCGCTGGAGGAACGCCCAGCCCGGCAGGGTCGGGAACCAGAAGGTGAACAGCCGGAAGACCAGCACGATCGCTCCCGCGGTGGCCGGGTCGACCCCGGCCGAGATCAGCGCCGCGGTGAGCGCCGCCTCGATGCCCCCCACCCCGCCCGGCGTGGGCACGGCCGCACCGACGGTGTTGGCGACCATGTAGAGCGCGCCGACCTGGGCGAAGTCGAGATTCACGCCCATCGCCGAGACGCACAGCGCGAACGCGGCGATCGTCGCCAGCTTGCCGAGCGCGGCGCCACCGACGAGCTGGGAGAGTTTGCGGGGTTGGCGGGCGAGTTCGGCGAAGCTGTGCAGCGCCGGCCCCACCGTCCGCTTCACCCAGGGCACCACGACCCGTCGACCCCACGAGCTGAGGACGACCCCGCCGATCACGGCGCCGATGACGACTCCGATGCCGAGCGTCCTGGTCGTCGAGGGCAGCTCGAACCGGCTGAGCTGATCCGACGCGCCGCCCCAGATCAGGAACACCACGATGAACACGGCCTGGACCACGCCGCTCACCGCCGAGGTGAGCCCGACCGCGGCCGCGCCGACGGTCAGGTCGACCCCTTCGCGCTGCAGGTACCGGGCCCGCAATGCCATGCCTCCGGCGTTCGCCGGCGTGAACCGGTTCAGGAATCCCTGGGCGAACATGATCTGGCTGGTGCGCAGGAACGGCAACTCGACATTCACCGAACCCATCAGCGACAGCGCGCCACCCGAGTTGATCGCGAGGACGAGCGCGACCAGCAACGGCACCGCCGCCCAGTTCATGTGACCGAACGCGTCGGCGATGCTGCGCCAGTCCGATGCGAGCGAGAACACGTAGTAGGCGAGCACGATGCTGCCCACGAGCGAGACGATGCCCCTGAGCGACACCCGGCTGACCGGGGCGAGCTCCACCGTCTCGGCACCCACGGCCGCCTGCACCGCGCCTCGCAGACCGCTCAGGGCGATGTCGGCGACCTTCAGGCGGCTGCGGGTCGCCTCGGAGATGACCAGCGGCTGTACCAGGGGAAGAGCCGCGGTGAGGCGATCCGTTCCCAGCCCCCGCACGGCCGAGGCGACACTCCGCTCGAGCCCGACGTGCGCGGCGAGCGAACAGAGCAGTTCGGCGACATCAGCCGACAGCGTCTGGGGCGACGCGCCGGTCGCCGCCCACCGGAAGCCGACGAAGGTCGGTCGATCGTCGTCGACGAGCACGCTGTCGACGTTGCACCACCCGTGGGCGATGCGCCGGTCGTGCAGCGTGGCGACCGCTCGCCACGTGGCATCCAGCAGCGCGTCGCCGATGGCCGCAGGTGACAGGTCGCCGAGGGGCCGGCCGTCGACCCAGGTCGTCGCGCCCACGACCGCGTCATCGCCGGTGACGCCGACCGCGACCGGGCGGGCCGCCGACACCCCGGCTCCCTGCGCGAGCGCGAGGACGAGCAGTTCGTTCTCGACCGTGCGGCGGGGGGAGCCGATCGGTCGACGCGCATGGAAGCCCTTGACCCGCAAGGCGCGCCAGGCGCGCAGCACGAGGTCCTGGTCGCGTTGGTCACGGCCCAGCAGCACCGCGTGGGTGTCGGGGCCTTCCGGATGCCGGACCCGGAAGCTCGGGGCGGTGCGTTCGGTGCCGTACGGCTCGACGCCGCTGACCGCGAGCCCGGCGTCGCCGAGCGCGTCGGCGATCGTGTCCGGGTCGATCCGGCGCGGCGGGGCACCGCTGATGACCAGTGCGACCGAGCCCATGCAGGCACCGACCGCCAGGATCAACAGCAGGTTCATCGGGATCTCGGTGGCCGTGAGCACCCGCAGGAACGCCACGCCGGCGATCGCGTAGCCGGCCGTCCGGCTCCAGGTTCTGGACACGAACGGGGCGGCGGCGGTGACGACCGCGGCACCCGCGGCGAGGAGCGCCGCTGAGGGGTAGGCGCTCCCGCTCAGCCATGACCCGACGACCCGCGACCGCTGCAGGGCCGCCGGGACGTCACTGTCGAGGAATCCTTCGAGCAGCGCCATCGTGACCCCACCGGCGACCGCGGCGAACGCCGCGAGGCCGAGGAGCCGCCAACGCCGTTTCGCGACGAGCCAGAGCACGGCAACCGCCACCGCCACGGTGACGACGATCTGGACGATGCCGACCAGGGCAAACGCCAGGCCGTCGGGGATCGTGTTGACCAGGCGCACCACGTCGGTGCTGACCCGTTCGATCGAGTCGTCGAACAGCCGAGAGAACCCGACGAGTGCGGCGGTCACCGCCGCGGAGAGGACCAGGCGTGCGACGTCCGCCGAGTGGCGCTCCCAGCGCGGCTCGGTGGCGCCAGCGGCCGTGGCGTCCACGTCCACCGAACGCCGTGGTTCGGTCTCGCGTCCCCCCGCCCCCCGTACGACCGAGCCCGCCGTCACCGCGTGGCCTTGTTCTCCCGGAGGCGCTTGAAGATCACGAAGGGCAGCAGGAACGTGGCGACCATCCCGGCGAACCAGACGATGACGGCCGCGAGGACCCAGGTGCTCAGCCCGCGGATCTGCATGCCGTCGGTGAGGATCACGGTTCCGATGAGCGCGAGCAGACTGACGATGAGCGCGCTGCTCCCCAGGATCGCCGGCGACTTGGTGATCGCGGCCTGTCGGATCATCGGCGACACGATGATCGAGATCAGCGTGAACACCCCGACGGCGATGAAGAACCCGCTGGCGTCGAGGGTCATGTTCTCGAGGATCGCCGCGGCGACGATGATGGCGATCGCATTCGCGACAAGCTGCAAGAGCACCGAGAGGACCAACCGCATCGCCGGATCCTAGGGGTGCGGTGAGAGGCTCGGCCGCTTCGGGCGCGGCACGATCAACCGAACAGGTCCCGGCGCGGCTCGTCGGTGTACGCGGGGGTGCGGCCACCGTCGAAGGCCCGGATCGCCTCGGGCAGGTTCTCGGTGAACCCCAACATGAGTTGGTTGCGGTCCTCGAGTTCGATCGCGGCTTCGAGGCTGGGGTTCTCGAGATTCGCCCAGGTGACGTCCTTGGTCATGGCCAGGCCGTACGGGCTGTAGGCGCACATCGTGCCGGCCACGTCCAGGGCCTCGTCGAGCAGGGCCTCGTCGTCGACGACCCTCGACACCAGACCCATCCGGTACGCCTCGGCGGCGTCGACCGTCCGCCCGGTGAACAGGATGTCGTTCGCGTGCGCGGCGCCGATCAGCCGCGGCAGCAACCACGACACGCCGAGCTCGGTGCTGGTCAATCCGTTGACGATGCCCGTCGAGTTGAACCTGGCCGACGACGAGGCGAGACGCAGCTCCGCGCCGAGCGCGAGGCAGAACCCTCCGCCGTATGCGGGACCGTTCACCGCGGCGATCACCGGCTGGGGCAGCCGCCGCAGCAGCGGCACGACCCGCGAGTAGTGCCGCATCGAACGCTGGGCGATCCGGCCGATGGGGAGCCCGTCGATGTTGGGCACCACGCCGTAGTCCTTCAGGTCGAGCCCCGAGCAGAACGCCCGCCCCGAGCCGGTGAGCACGATGACGTGACAGTCGTTGTCGTCGCCGACGGTGACGAGGGCGTCGTGGAGATCGGTCATCAGTTCGATCGACATGGCGTTCAGCCGGTCGGGTCGATCGAGGGTGACCACGGCGACGTGGGCGAGGGGACGGGAGACGGAGACGAGAGGCATCGTGGGCATTCTGCCCTTCCCGACGGCCAGCGGTCGGCCCATGGGGCACAATCGTGACGACCGACCCTCGTCGCCTCCCAGGAGAACCCGTCATGCTCGCCGCTGTCGCCACCGCCCTGAACGCCGACGATCCGCTTGCCGGGCTCGAGATCGGCGAGCACCCCGACCCGACCCCGCCCGAGGGTTGGGTGAAGGTGCGGGTGAAGGCCGCGTCGCTGAACCACCACGATCTGTTCACGCTGCAGGGAGTGGGGATCACCGACGACCGCCTCCCGATGGTCCTGGGCTGCGACGCCGCCGGTGAGGACGCGGACGGCAACCCCGTGATCGTCCACTCGGTGATCCCGAGCGCCGACTGGCAGGGAGATGAGACCTTCGACCCGAAGCGGTCGCTGCTGTCGGAAAGGCACGACGGCGCGATGGCCGAGTGGGTGTGTGTGCCCCGCCGGAACCTCGTACCCAAGCCCGGGGAGTTGACCTGGGCAGAGGCGGCGTGTCTGCCCACCGCGTGGCTGACCGCGTACCGCATGTTGTTCGCGAACTCGGGCGTGCAGCCCGGCGGAACGGTGCTGGTGCAGGGCGCGAGCGGCGGGGTGGCCTCCGCACTGCTGGTGCTGGGACGCGCGGCGGGCTACCGGATGTGGGCGACGGCCCGCAGTGAGTCGAAGCGGGCGAGGGCGCTCGAGATCGGCGCGGACGCCGTGTTCGAGGCGGGGGCGCGCCTTCCCGAGAAGGTCGACGCGGTGATGGAGACCGTCGGCGAGGCGACGTGGGCGCATTCGGTGCGCTCGACCCGTCCTGGCGGCACGATCGTCACCTGCGGCGCCACGACCGGACCGAACCCCCCGGCCGATCTGACCCGCATCTTCTTTCTGCAGCTTCGGGTGATCGGGTCGACGATGGGCAATCGCGAGGAGCTCGAGCGGCTCGCCCGGTTCTGCGCGACCACGGGCGTGCGGCCGGTCATCGACGCCGAGGTGCCGCTCACCGAGGCCCGCGGTGCGTTCGAACGCATGGCCACCGGCGATCTGTTCGGCAAGATCGTGCTCGTGCCCTGAGCCGGCACCGGCGCGTCGGACATCGGCGGTGGACCCATGAGATTTGCAGGGTTCGGCACTGAGATTCGCCGTATGCAAGCGCGGAAGGCAGCAGGGCGTCGTCCGACGTCTACCGGCGCGGAACCGACACCGACCGTGGCGGGGCAGACTGGGGCCATGACGACCATCTCCGATTTCTCGGCGACCACGATCACGGGTGACGACCAATCGCTCGCCGACTACGCCGGCA
>CAZQSU010000061.1:14215-19471 GCA_964595905.1 uncultured Iamiaceae bacterium | reverse complement strand
GAACGAGTGCACGTAGGGGTGCATGTCGGTGGTGGAGAGGTCGTGCTTCTCGTACCAGGTCGCCGCGGGCAGGATCACGTCCGAATGCAGCGTGTGGGTCGTCATGCGGAAGTCGAGGTCCAACATCAGGTCGATCTTCCCGATGGGCGCCTCGTCGCGCCAGGTCACGGTCTCGGGTCGGAACCGCTCGGGGGTCTCTTCCGCGCCGACGGTGTTGTCGACCCCGAGCAGGTGTTTGAAGAAGTACTGCTCGCCCTTCGCGGAGGATCCGAGCGTGTTGGCCCGCCACACCGACCAGATGCGGGGCACGTTCTGGGGCGCGTCGGGGTCGTCGACGGCGAAGTCGATCCCGCCGGACTTCAACTGCTCGACCAGCCAGGGCACGGTTTCCTGCCCGGCGGCTGCGGCCCGGTCGGCGATGTCGAGCGACGAGACGTCGAACTGCGGATAGAACGGCTGCCAGCCCAGGCGCGTCGCGAGTGCGACGGCGTCGGCGACGGAGGTGTCGGCGAGCTCGCCCGATCCGGTCGTCGACGCGAGCGTGTCGGCACCGAACTGGTCGTAGCGCCACTGGTCGGTGTGCAGGTACCAGTAGGTGGTCTGGGTCATCAGCCGTGGTGGGCGCACCCAGTCGAGCGCGTTGGCGAGGTGCTGGAAGCCGGTGATCGGGCGGACCTTCTCCTGGCCGACGTAATGCGCCCACCCACCCCCGTTGACGCCCTGGGTGGCGCACAGGTTGGTGAGGGTGAGAAAGGTCCGGTAGATCGTGTCCGAATGGAACCAGTGGTTGGTGCCCGCCCCCATGATGATCATGGAGCGGCCCTTCGAGTCGAGCGCGTTCTGGGCGAACTCGCGGCCGATCCGGGCGGCGGCCTGGCCGGGCACACCGGTGACCGTCTCCTGCCAGGCGGGGGTGTAGAGCGCGTCGGCGTCGTCGAGGCCGCTCGCCCACTCCCCGGGGAGGCCGTCACGTCCCACGCCGTAGCCGGCGAGCAGCAGGTCGAACACCGTGGTGACCGGACGGCCGTGCAGCCGACGGATCGGCACGCCACGGCGCAGATCGCCGCGGCCCCCCTGACCGGCGGTGTCGAAACGCGGCATGAGCACTTCGACGACGTCGTCGCGGTGCTCGAACATCGACAGCGCCGGGTCGAGATCACCCAGCTCGAGGTTCCAGCGGCCCATCCCATCCGCGGAGAACCGGTGGCCGAGCGTGCCCGGCGGCACGACCGGGGCGTTCGTGGCCGGGTCGAACATGACCGGTTTGAACTCGGCGTGTTCGGTGTCGGTCTCGGGGCTCTCACCCGGTTCGAGGTCTGCGGCGACCACGAACTTGCCGGGCCGGAAGTCGCCGTCGGCGTCGACGTCGAGCTCCACCAGGAAGGGCAGGTCGGTGAAGCGTTTCGCGTAGTTCGTGAAGAACTCATGCGTCGTGTCGACGTAGAACTCCTTGAGGATCGTGTGGCCCATCGCCATGGCCAGTGCGGCGTCGGTTCCCGGTGCGGGTGCGAGCCATTCGTCGGCGAACTTGACGTACTCGGCGTAGTCGGGGGCGACCGAGACGACCTTCTGGCCGCGGTAACGGGCCTCGGTCATCCAGTGGGCGTCGGGGGTGCGGGTGAGCGGCACGTTCGAGCCCCACATGATCAGGTACGCGGCGTCCCACCAGTCGCCCGATTCGGGCACGTCGGTCTGGTCGCCGAACACCTGGGGTGACGACGGCGGCAGGTCGGCGTACCAGTCGTAGAACGACAGCATCGGTGACCCGATGAGCTGGTGGAACCGCGATCCCGACGAGAACGACACCTGGCTCATCGCCGGGATCGGCGAGAACCCGGCGATGCGGTCGGGGCCGTAGGTCTTGACCGTGTGCACGTAGGCCGCGGCGACGAGTTCGGCGGCCTCGTCCCAGGCGAGGCGCACCAGGCCACCCTTGCCGCGCAAGCGTTTGTAGCGACCGCTCAGCTCGGGGTCGTCGACCAACGCGCCCCAGGCGACGACCGGGTCTCCGTGACGTGCCTTGAGCTCACGGAACATCCGCAGGAGTTCGCCCCGCACGTACGGGTAGCGGACCCGGGTCGGCGAGTACGTGTACCACGAGAACGACGCGCCCCGCGGGCAGCCGCGGGGTTCGTACTCGGGACGGTCGGGTCCGACGGTCGGGTAGTCGGTCTCCTGGGATTCCCAGGTGATGATCCCGTCCTTGACGTACACCTTCCACGAACACGAGCCGGTGCAGTTGACCCCGTGGGTCGAGCGCACGACCTTGTCGTGGCTCCAACGGTCGCGGTAGAACACGTCGGATTCGCGGCCGCCCCGGTGGTGCAACTCCCGCTTGTCGGCGCTGATCTGGTCGGCGGGGGTGAACAGCTTGCGGGTGTCGATCAGTGCCGAGAACAACGCGTTGTCGATACCGGCTTCGGCCATGTGAGCCTCGCTTGTGGCGGGGTGACGTCACTACCGCGACGTCGTCCCCACCGTACCCGCGCCCACGGGCCGCGCAAGTCGCCACGGGTCACACCGAAGCCCCCACCGAACGAAGACCGTTGCACCGTTCGGTTCGCGGATCGTTCCCGGCGCTCGCTTGCGGGCATTCCGACGGTCGGTGCTGCGCCCCGGGCTCACCGTGGGTAGAGCTGCGGCACGAATCAGCCCGCCAGGACCGTGACCGGCACCGGCGTCACGCCCGCCGTGCCGTTGCCGAGTGCGCCACCGTTCGAACCCCAGCACGACACGGTCGAGTCCGTCTCGATCGCACATGCGTGACTTTCGCCGCTGGCGATCGTGACGGCGTTGGTCAGCCCGTCGACCGGCATGGGAACGGTCAGGTAGCCATAGGCACCATCCATCAGGACGTAACCGATGTCGACCCCCCAACACGACACGGTGCCGGCGGCGTGGACGGCACAGCCGTGATAGGCGCCGGCGCTCACACCGACTGCATCGGTGATCCCGGTGACCGCGACCGGGACGTTCGAGTCGTCGTACGTCCCGTTGCCCAGTTCGCCGGTGAAGTTGGCTCCCCAGCACGCGATCCGTCCGGTGGCACGCCGTGCGCACGTGTGGTACTCGCCGGCGACCACCTGGGTCGCGTCGCTCATGCCCGTCACCGTCACCGGGGTCGTGTAGTAGTTGTGGTCGGTGCCGTTTCCGATGGCGCCGTAGTCGTTTGATCCCCAGCACGACATGGTGCCGGTGCGGTGCACCGCGCACGTGTGGTAGCGACCACCGGCGATGGAGGTGGCGTCGTCGATCCCCGCCACCGGCACCGGCGAGGTCGAGCTGACGGTCGTGCCGTTGCCGAGCTGGCCGCTGTGGTTGTAGCCCCAGCACGCCACGGCCCCGCCACGCCGGATCGCACACGTGTGAAAGGCACCCGCGGCGATCGCGACGGCGTCGGTGAGTCCGGTCACCGTGACCGGTTGGGGGGATCGGGGCCAGGGGGCCGGAGTCCCGAGTTCACCGTCCTCGTTGAACCCCCAGCATGCCACCGTGCCGCCGCGACGCAGCGCGCAACTGTGGCCCTGACCCATGGCGACCGCGGTCGCGTCGGAGATGCCGGTGACCCGGACCGGCATCGTGGAGACGTTGTTGAACGTCCCGTTTCCGAGCGCCCCGTCGACGTTGTACCCCCAACACCAGACGCTGCCATCGGCGCGGACTGCGCAGGTGTCACTCCGACCCGCCGCGATGGCGGTCACGTGATCGAGTGCGAGTTGTCGGCCGGTGGCCAGGTCGAGCCGGCCGGCGATGCCGTCATTGGAGTGGTCGACCCAGGCGCTGTCGTCCACCGTGAAGGTGACGGGTGTGGTCCCGCCTGCGGCGACCACGCCCGAGGCGTTCGCGAAGCGCACGGTGTAGTCGCCGTCTGCGAGCAGACCGAGCGTGAAGGCACCCTGGGTGTCGGTCGTGGTGGTGGCCACGACCCGTCCGGCGGCGTCGACGGCCCAGACCGGCACGTCGGCGACCCCCGTGCGGGCGGCGTCGACGATGACCCCCGAGACCTTGCCGACCCGCGTCAGTGGCACGTCGACGCTGGCGGGATGCGCCGCGGAGACCGCGACCGGGGTGGCCGTCGCCCACGAGTCGCCACCCCACCAGACCCCGTGTACCCGGAGCCGATAGGTCCCGTCGGGCACCTGGCCGTCGTGGAACGTGAACCCACCGAGCAGATTCGTGGTCGTGTGCGCGACCTCGGTTTCGGCTTCGTCAGAGTAGACGACGACGTCGACGCCGGCTGCGAACGGTCGGGTCGCGCCGGTTCCCGGCCCGGTCGCGCCCGGAGGCTGCGCGGTGACCGTGCCGGTGAGTACCACCGGCGTCGAGTCACAACCGGTCAACAGCGACACGGCCATGATCGCCACGACCACGACCCCGAAGATCCCGCGAAGCTTCGCCATGGTTTCTCAGAGCAACGACCTCGTGTCGAGATACGCGAAAAACCTCCCGATCGCATGGCCGAGGTGGCAACGGGCGGTTCGGCTGATCACTTCCCCGAAATCTCGGGTGGATTGCCGCTGAGAGCGGCAGATTGCACCAGATTTCAGAGAAGGGTCGAGGTCGACGGAATCAGCCGGTGTAGGCGGGCGTGGCGCGGACCGCGTCAGCCGCGGGCGCTCGGCCCCCGGCGACCGGTGAACGCAGGGGTGCCGCCGAGCCAGGCGGGGGCCCGCCCGGGGCGTGGGCTGTCTCGACGGTGGTGCCGGCGGTGCCCGCGGGCACCACCGTGCTCGACGACGTGGGCATCGACGTCGGCAGCGATGTCGAGGAAGCCGTCGTGGTGGCAGGCAGGGTCGTCGTGGTGGTAGGCAGGGTCGTGCCCGCGGGCAGGGTGGTCGGCGACGGCACGCCGGGGGCGCCCTGGATCAACGCGAGGGTCATGTCGGCCCGGGTTGCGGTGGTCGGCAACTCGAGCGCCGGGTTCAGCACCTGGTCCATGCTGCCGTTGTCGCCGCACCCGCGCGCTGCGGGGAACGAGAACCCGACATCGCTGACGTGCGCGGTGGGCACGGCCGTGGCGAGGTCGAAGGGCGCGTCGCTGGTGAGCGTCAACGAGGTCGGGCCGAGCACGCAGTTCTCGCCGATGAACCCGGCGAAGACCGGTTCGGGGCTGCCCAGCTTCGTGTTCACGCTCACGTCGAACCGGAACGCCCCGGTGTCGGGGTCGAGCGAGCCGAACCCGGCGCCGAGCTGGGTCATGGTGAAGCTGGTCGGCACCGGGTCGGGCAGGATCGTCGTCTGCACGGGCGACGTGAA
>CAZQSU010000061.1:3155-14115 GCA_964595905.1 uncultured Iamiaceae bacterium | reverse complement strand
AGCGACAGCCAGGTGCCGTTCGGGTACGTCGGCGGGGTGGCGTCGTCGTCTCCGTCGCCGCACTCGTACGCCAGCACCGTGCCGGGCTGTGCGTCGTAGTCGAGTCGCCACTGGCGCGGCTGCATCTCGTAGCCCGCAGGCAGCGGACGCGACGAGGTCCAGGTGGCTCCCGAGCCGGGGTCGACGCCGGTGCGCACCACGGTCGTGCCGGCGTTCTCGAACCCACAGCTCGGGTCCGTCGGGTCGTTCGCGTTCAGCCAGGTGGCGAACGCCGGCTTGGGCGTTCCGTCGGATCGCAGCAGGCCGAGAAACAGGCCGAACTCGCCGATGTTGTCGCGCAGCGAGTGGTAGATGAACGATTTGACACCAGGCGTCCCGAGCACGCCCCGGAAGGCCCGGCACAGCGAGTCGGCCTGTTCGGCGTCGAACAGGCCCGGGTTGTTCAGGCCCTGTTCGGTGAACTCCACCTCCCACGCCGAGGGCACGTCGGGATAGGTGGCCCGTAACCAGCCCACCACGACGCCGGGGTCGCCCATCGTCGCATAGGGCAGGTCCTTCGCGTCGATGGCGGGGGTGACCGACCGCGGGTAGGGGTGCAGGGCGAGCGACCATTCCCGGTCGCCGAGCAGCGGGACGAGCCGCGGCAGGAACGTCTTGATCGAATAGGCCGGATGCACCGCGTCGGGGTCGTCGAGGACGGTCTCGAAGTGCTGGGTGAGCGAGATCATCACCTTGGCGTTCGGCTGCGCCGAGCGGATCGCGTCGTACGCCGAGTCGTACTCGTCCGCGTAGTCCTGCACCCAGGTATCCAGGTCGCACGGCACGCCCGCGCCGCAGCCGACGTTGAACCACTGGTTCAGGTTCACCTCGTTCTGGATGACGAAGTCGGTGACCCGCCCGTTGCCCGACGCGCCGTCGTAGTGGTGGGCGAGGTAGCCGGCGAAGCGGGCGAAGTCGGCCGGGTCGTCGGGCACGCAGAACACGTCGCTCCACGCGTTGTAGGGCACGCACGGTCGGGTGCCCCGCGCCCAGGCGGGTGTGGCGAACACGATCGCCATCACCGGCATCCCGGCGGCGGTGTACTGCTCGATCTTCGCGTCGACGTCGGCCGGCGGTTTGAAGCAGTGCCCGTCGTAGGGGTCGTAACCGGTCGGGCATGGCGCCGTCAGCCGGGTGGGTTCGAACTGAGCCCAAGAGGCGTCGAACCGGGCGATGCCCATGGTGGCGAGCACGTCGGCCTCGTCGGGGAGGTTGCCGAACCGGGTGACGCCCTTGACGTCGAAGAAGCCACGCTCGGGGTGGAAGGCCGGGTCGGCGAGCTGGGACGCGCTGAAGCGGTGGGGTGCCTGCCCGGTGTCCGCGGCCGACGTGGTCTGGGTGAGACCCGGCACGGTGGTGATCGCCAGCGCGACGACGAGGACGCCGGTGGCGACGAGCGCCGAGGTCGATCGACGCGACCGTGCGGCCACCGGCTCGGTCGGTGCGCAAGATGCGCGTCGCGTCATGGCTCGGTCCCCTTGGTCCCCGGTGGCGGCCGGGCGCTCCGGCCACCGATCGCCGGGACGCTACCGCCGGTAACCAAGCCGGGCAAGCACCGTCACGAACCCCCGCCGCAGGCACCGATGTCGGGCAGGATGCCGGTGCCCTCGGCGATCGTCACCGGTGAGCTGCGGATGCCACCACTGGACGGGATCTCGGCGTCGAACAGTTGCAGGAAGAAGTTGATCGCCGCGGCCAGCGGCTTCGGGATCGACCAGCCGACCCCGGCGGTGCCGTCCAGGGTGATGTCGACCCGGCGACACGGGATGCCGCCGATGTCGCTCGCCCTGGAAACCCCCCACGACGCGGTCGTCGTCGTCTCGAGCCCCGAGGTGAACCCGAAGGCGCCGATCCCCACGATCATCCGGGCGCGGTAGGCGAGCACCAGCCCGGACACGCCCACCGAGGCGCCGTCGAGATTGTCGACCATCGCCGATTCGGCCTTCGCGTCGGCCGGGGCGTACACGGTGATGTTGCCGGGTGAGTAGCGAAAGCCCAACCCGCCGGTGAACGAGTAGTCGCCCCTGGCGCTCAGGGTCCCGGTCTTCGCACTGAACGCGGTCTTCAGGATGAACGTCTGACGCCAGGTCATCGACAGTGGCAGTGGCCCGCCGAGGGGGATGGAGATGTCGACGGGCACGTCGACGTATTCGTGGATGTTGCCGTCGATGCCGTTCTCGGTGCCGGCGTCGAACTGGGCGGCGATGCCCGCCGCGCCGGTCAGGGTGAGCGATGCGCTGCGCAGTTCGCCGTGGTCGATCACGATGCCCGCATGGACCTTCGGCGATTGCAGCTTCAGTTTGACCTGGGCCAGCACCTTCGTCCCACCGGAGTCGTAGGTGAGCTTCACGCCCACGCCGCCGCTGGAGATCGGGGTGATCCGGAACCCGGAGATGCGAACCGGTTTGCCAGGGAACGCGGCCGGTGGGGCGACCGGCGCGCCCGCGGCGGCTGCCGCCGGGCCACCGGCACCACCGCCACCACCGCCGTCGCCGGAACCGTTGTCGGGCGCGCCGTCGTCGGATCCGGACTCGGTTCCTGGCACGGACCCGGCCGCTGCTCCGTCGCCCTCACCGGTCACCGCTCCCGCGCCGGTCGGAGCCGTGGTCGTCGTGGCATCCGGCTCGTCCGCGTCGGCGGCGGGGCGTCGGCGCGCGATCGGTTCGGCGTGGCCGGCATCTCGGGCAGGCGCCGACGACTCCCCGTCGCCGCCGGTCGACGTCGACGGCTCGGTCGGGTCCGTTCCCCCGGCGGCGTCACCGTCGTCGGTTTCGGGTTCGACCACGTTGCCGTCCGCGTCGGTCGTGGCGACGAGTTCGCTGCCGTCGGCCACGTCGGGGTCGGCCTGCGCATCGGTGGCGTCGCCGCCGAGGTTCTGGCCCTCGTACACGAGCATCGACGACGGGTCCACCGGCTGGTCCCATTCGAGATCCGCGTGTTCGACCACGTCGGTCAACCTCACCGGCAGGAGCGCCACCTCGACGCCGTCGTCGGTGGTGCGCATGCCGGCGATCCTCCCCACGACCCGACCGGTCGCGAACAGGATCTCGCCTTCGTCGAGGTCGTCGACACCGGGGGCGTCGGGTTGCAACACGACCGTCGCCCCCGAGTTCGACACCGCCACGATCGACTCGGGACCGTCGGGTAGCAACACGACGTCATCCGCGTAGGTGACGTCCTTGCTGGGGGTGGGCGCTCGACCGAAGTGCTTCTCGGCCGGCGTCCGCAGCAGGGCGACGCCCGCACCACCGGTTCCGACCGGAGACGACGGGTCTGCCGACTTCGACGAACCTGACACTCCGGTACTGCACGAGACGGCGACGACGAGCGCGACCGCACCCATGGCGCAAACCGACGAGAGCGGGCGACGAGCCGACATGCGCGCAACGTAGAACGGCGAACCACTCGGGCACACGCGAGGTCGACCACCTGTTTTCGCGTCGGTTCCGCTCGAACCGAAAACAGGTGGTCCACTACGCGTGACCGGTGGCGCTGCGACGGCTCATGCTGGGTCGACCAGCTCTCGTGGAGGAGGTTCCCCGTGCGTCCCACCGACATCGTCACCGACCGACGGCCTGCCCGCGCCTTCGTGGCCGCCGCCCTCGTCGTGTCCCTGCTCGTCGCCGCAACCGGATGTGGCTCGTCGGGCTCGACGGCAGCCGACACGACCGGCGGGACCGCCGGGTCCGCCGGCGGGGCGAACCCCAGCGCGCCGGCAGCAGCAACGACCGCGGGTACCCTCACGCTCGTCGTCGACGGCAAGACCGTCGACACGGGAAGCCCGAAGGACTGCAACATCAACGACTACACCGGCGAGAAGGTCTTCGCGTTCACGGCGACCCGGTCCGACATCGACAGTGGACTCGCGGTGCAGCTCCCGCCGGAGCCCGGCACGTTGGGTGAGCGCGACGGAAACGTGATCCTGCCCGAACCCAGCGACGGAGACTCCTTCCAACCCACCTTGGACGTCACCGGAAGCTGGGAGCGCTCGGGAGACACGGCGACCGGCCATCTCGAAGGCAGCGCGAAACACGTCAGCGCGATCACCGCCACCGATCCGGCTCCACCGTCGACCTTCACGCTCGACTTCTCCTGCAAGGTGACCGAGATCGACCTGGACGACGTCGGCAACTGACCTCCACCGGGGCATCCGCCCCACCTTCTCGGGCACCGATCCACTCGTCCCCCGACATGGGGGAAGGTGTCGGCTCTATGCTCCGAGCGTGGAATCCGAGTGGCGGCTCGTCGGACGGGAGGCCGAAGGATCGCGCCTCGGCTCGATCGCCCGCGGTGAGTCATCGGTGTCGGGGGCGCTGTTGAGCGGCAACCCCGGGGTCGGCAAGACCGCGTTGCTCCGCCACGTGACCGTCGGCGGCCCGTCGATCTGGATCACGGGCAATCAATCGACCCGCGACGTGCCGCTGGCCGCGTTCGCCGATTGGCTCCCCGTCCGCCCGGACGGTTCCGAGCCGTCGACCGTGCTGCGTCGCACGCTCGACGCGTGCGCGGCCGATGTCGCCGCGGCCGGCGCTGTCCTGGTCGTCGACGACGCCCACCTGCTCGATTCGCTCTCGGCGCTGCTGGTCCAACGTCTCGTGCTCGGCCGTCACGCCCGCGTGCTGCTCGCGGCGCGGTCCACGACCGCCGTTCCCGAAGCGATCGCCCGGCTCGTGGGCGATGGGTGGGTCGAACGGATCGACCTGGACCCGTTGAGCGAAGCCGACGTCGCCGTCGTGTTGACCCAGGCGCTCGGGCATCCCGTCGAGACCCATTCCCTTCGCCGTCTCGTCGCCACGACCGGTGGGGGCACCCGCTTTCTCCGCGAGCTCGTGGCGAGCGAGCTCGCCAACGGCGGCCTCCGCCTCGAAGAAGGTCGCTTCTACTGGAACCGACTCGTCGACGTGCCTCATTCGGTGATCGACCTCGTACTCGCCCGACTCGATTCGGTCGACGCGTCGGTCCGTGACGTGTGTGAGCTGCTGGCACTGTGCGAGCCGCTCGACGTGGCCACCCTCGAGCACCTCACCTCGCCCGATGCCGTCAAGGCGGCCGAGGCCGCGCAGGAGTGCGTGTCGGCACCACGACCCGACACCCGCACCGTCGAGGTTCGCCTGCGCCACCCCCTGACCGGTGATGCGCTGCGGTCTGCCCTGTCGACCGCCCGGCGCCGCTCGCTCGCTCGACGGCTCGCCACAGCCCTCGCGGAGCGGGACGCGGAGGTGATCGACGATCGACTGATCATGCAGCGGGCGCTGCTGTGCGCCGACGCGCCGACCCCCGCCGACGCCGAGTTGTTGACCGATGGCGCCCGACGGGCCGCGGCCTGGTACGACTTCGCGCTGTCGGTACGTCTCGCCGACGCCGCGGTGGATGCCGGCGGGGGCTTTGCCGCCAGACTGCTGCGCGCCACCGGGGAGTTCCGGCTGGGCCACCTCGACCGGGCCGCCGCCGAGATGCGCGCCCTGCTCGCCACCACCACCGACGACATCGAACGGCTGAGTGCGGGCACCCTGCTGGCCGGCATCGAGTTCTGGGGTCTCGGCGAGACCGAAGCCGCCGCCGGGCGCCTCGCCGAGGTGCTCGACCCCGATCTGCCCCCCGCATTGACCGCGTACCCCCGGGCCTTCGGCGCGTGTTTCGCCTTCTTCGACGGCGACACCACCGCGGCCCGACGGGCCGCCGGTGCCGTGTTGAGCGATCCGGAGAGCCCCGACGGGGCACGGCTGTGGGCGGCGGCCGCGGCCACGATCACCGCCGGGTTCGCCGGGCGGCTCACCGAAGCGCTCGACACCGCCGCCGTCGGCCACGCCACGATCGCGGCGACCCGTGGCACCGGTTTCGTCCGGCTTCCGGTCGCGTGCGGCGAGATCTACGCGCTCGGTCTGGCCGGACGGCTCGCCGAGGCACAACGTCGCGCGGAAGACCTCGAGAGCTGCACCCAGGATGCGGGCGAGGTCGACATGAACGCGGCCGGCTCGTACTTCCTCGGCCAGGTCGCCTGGTGGCGCGGCGATCTGGACGCGGCCCGCCACCACCTGTCCGATGCGCTGAGCGAGCTCTCCACGGTCGCGCCGGGCTTCTGGCGCGAGCAGGCACTCGCGGCCTACGCGCCGACCCTGGCCGCGCTCGGCGAACTCGACGCCGCGGCCGACGCGGTCGCCCAGCTCGCCGACCCGGCGCATCCGCACCACGTCGGGGTCCGGCCACTGGCGTTGCTGGCACGCGCCTGGGTGGCCACGGCCATGGGACACACGCGGGACGCGGCACGGCTGGTCGACGAAGGATGCGAACTCGCCGAGTCACTGGACCAACCGGCCATGGTCGCGCTCATCCTGCACGCGGTCACGCGCTGGGGTGGGCCGGTCGACCGCGAACGTCTGCGGGCGACGACCGATCGACTCGAGGGACCGTTCGGTCCGCTCGCCGCGGCGCACGCCGAAGCGCTCGCCGCCCACGACGGAACCGGTCTCGACGCGGTGGCCGACGGCTGGGCCGCGATCGGGCGACTGGGGAGCGCCGCGGACGCCGCGGCCCAGGCGGTGCCGTGCCATCACCGTAACGGTGCCACCGCGAAGGCCCATGCCGCGGCCCGGTGTGCCCGGCTCACCGCCGAACGCACCGGCGCCCGCACCCCGGCGCTCATCACCCTGTCGTTGCCCGACGAGCTGACCCGTCGGGAAACCGAGGTCGCGACGCTGGCCGCACAGGGACGGTCGAATGCGGACATCGCCGAGGCCCTGTTCATCTCGGTGCGGACCGTGGAAGGCCACCTGAACCGGATCTACGCCAAGATGCAGGTCACCGGGCGGCACGAGCTGGCCGAGGCGTGGACGACCCCGACCGGGCACTGAGAGTCGGTCGGGACCGTGTCGATTTCTCCCGGCACGGTCGCCGGCGAAGGCGTAGTCTCGCCGACATGGCGAACGAGGAGCAGGCCGCCCTCTGGGACGACGTCGTCGGCGACGCCTGGGTCGACAACGCCTCGACCTACGACGAGATGCTGCGTCCGTTCGGGCAGGTGACGATGGACCGTCTCGGAGTCACCCCCGGAGACCGGGTGCTCGATCTCGGCTGTGGCACCGGAGCGACCACCGTGGAGTTGGCCCGCCGGGTCACCGCGGAGGACGCGGACGGCCGGGTCGTCGGCGTCGATCTTTCGACGCGCATGCTGGCAGCGGCCCGACGGCGCGCCCACGCCGCCGGTGTCGACACGGTCGACTTCGTCGACGCCGACGTCCAGACGGCGGACCTCGGTCGAGGGACGTTCGATCGCGCGTTCTCCCGCATGGGCGTGATGTTCTTCGCCGATCCGGTCGCTGCCTTCACCAACGTGGCCCGCGCGCTGCGTGCGGGCGGCCGGCTCGCCTTCTGCTGTTTCCAACGCCTCGAAGCCAACCCGGGGGTGGTGTTGCCGGTGCTCGCCGCCGCCGAGATCCTCGACCTGCCACCTGCCGACCCATCACTGCCCGGACCGTTCTCGCTCGCCGATGCCGCCCGGACGGCCGGGATCCTCGAAGACGCCGGGTTCGTCGACGTCGCCGTCGCCGACGGCCCGGACCAGGTCGCCGTATCCGGAGTCGGGGACCTGCGGGACCTCGCGGCCCGGATGCTGATGCAGAATCCGCTGACCGGCCCACCCTTCGCCGCGGCGGACGACGCGACCCGTACGGATGCGCTCGACGCCCTGGCGACGGCCCTCGCCCCCGGCTGGTCCGACGGCACGCTCCGTCTCGACATGGCCACCTGGATCGTGACGGCGGGCAAGCCGGGCTGACAGACCGGGGTCGGTTCGTCGATGGCCGTTCGTGACGCGACCGGGCCGAACGCTCCGTTCGGGTCGAGGTGGTTCCGCCACGTCACAGGACGGTCGCATCGGACGGGATGACCATCGACGCGGAAAACGCTTCCGGGCGGCGCGTGCCGCACCGACCGTTCCGGCCACGCCGCACTGGTCGGGGGTGCCGCCCCCGGGGGGTCGCCCGGGTCAACGAGTCGTGAGCAGTCCGGCGGCGCGGGAGACGGCGAAGTCGAGGTCGGTCACGATGCCGGGCGGCGCGTCGACCACGTGGGGAATCGCATTGAGCACCTGCATCGCCGTGGCCAGGCAGCCCGCATGGTTGTGATCGCCGTGCGAAGACGACAGCGCCAGTTCGAGCTGCACGTTCGGCTCGCCGGAGACGATCACGCGGTAGCCCGCACCCTGCGGCCACCCGGGCGCGTCGCCGCCGCGCAGCCGGGTGACGTGCTCGACGACGATCCGGGCGTGTCCGTCGATCATCCCCCGGATCTCGAAGTGCATACCCGAGATGCCGCCGGCCGGAACGGTGCCGGAAGCGATCTCGAAGGGTTCGTCGGCCCGGATGACCTCGTGCCACTCGGTGATCTCGTCCAGTTCCACGTCGAGCGCCTGCGCGACCAGCGCCACGACCGGTCCCCAGGCCAGTGCGGTCGACCCGGGCGACAGCAGCAACGACTCGGACACGTCGGCCTTCCCGAAGCCCATGATCTCGAACATCGTGAAGGGGTTGTCCCAGGTGGCGTAGTCGACGATCTCCATCATCCGCACCTCGTCGACCTGCTTGCACAGCCCGAGGGCACCCACCGCGAGGCCGACGTTGCCGAACCCCGGGTCGATGCCCGAGGTGTAGATCGACGTGCCGCCTTCGATGCAGGCGGCCGTGAGCCGATCGGCGACGCCTGGTCCCGCGGCCTCGGGGTACAACAGCGGCACGAACGACGTGTTCACCACGTTCTTGCCGCTGCTGAGCATCCGGCACAGGTCGTCGACGACCGCACCGGGGCGGACGTCGGAGTTCGCCATGTAGGAGATGGCGTCCGCGTCGGTGCCGTACAGCAGCGCGTCGACGTCGTCGGTCGCGACGACCCCGATCGGGTCGACGCCGCAGATCTCACCCGCGTCGCGACCGACCTTGTCGGGCGAGTGCACCCACAACCCGGCGAGTTCGAGCGCGGGATGGGCGGCGATGGCCGGCACGGCGTGCACGCCCACCGTGCCCGTCGCCCACTGGATCACCTCGACGGGCCGTCGGGTCATGCGGTTCGTCCAGTGCGGTGACCGCGAACCTTCGGCGGGTTCAGCCAGGCCGGATGGTGCCCGCACGGCGGCGGCGTCCTCATCGTGGTCGGCGCTCTGTGTCTGCGCCTGCGTCCTGCGCCCTCGTGCGCGCCCCGTCCGTGGAGTCCTGCACACCCATCTGCGCTCATGGCCACAGGGTTAGCAGGTGGACCCGGGTGGCGTCGTCGGATCCGGCCCGCGCCGGTCGGTCACGCCGCCGAGGTGTGTCCGGGAGCCGTGTGGCCGGCGTCGGCCAGCAGTTGACGGACCCGGGGGATGACCTCGGTGCCGTAGCGCTCGATGCTGCCCATCAACGCCTCGTGCGGCAGCGGGCCGGAGCTGATCTTGAGATCGAACCGGTCGAGTCCGAGCGCCCGGACCGTCGCGGCGATCTTGGTGGCCACCGTTTCGGGCGACCCGACGTACAGCGAGCCACGCGGTCCGGCTTCGCGTTCGAACGCCTCTCTGGTCAGCGGACCCCAACCGCGCTCGGCACCGATGCGGTCGTGCATGGTCTTGTAGTGCGGCCACAGCTCGTCACGGGCCGATTCGTCGGTGTCGCCGACGTGACCGGGCGAGTGGGCGCCGACCGGTCGGTCCGTGTGGCCGAACTCGGTGAGCGCGCGGTGGTACAACTCGACCATGGGCGCGAAGCGGCGCGGATCGCCACCGATGATCGCGAGCATGAGCGGGATGCCGTGGCGCGCGGCGCGCACCACCGATTCGGGGCTGCCACCCACCCCGATCCAGGTGGTGATCGTGCCGGATTCGGGGCGCGGGTACACGAGCTGGTTCTTCAGCGGCGGCCGGATCGTGCCCGACCAGTCGGTCGGTCCGTCTTCGAGCAGCGCGGCGAACAACTCGAGCTTCTCCTCGAAGAGCATCTCGTAGTCGCGGAGGTCGTAGCCGAACAGCGGGAACGATTCGGTGAACGAGCCACGACCCAGGATCACCTCGGCCCGGCCGTTCGACAGCGCGTCGAGGGTGGAGGAGCGTTCGTAGACGCGGATGGGGTCGTCGGAACTGAGCACGGTCACCGCCGTGCCCAGATGGATCCGTTGGGTCCGGGCGGCGATCGCTGCGAGGACGACCTCGGGCGCGGACACGGCGAAGTCGTCGCGGTGGTGTTCGCCGACGCCGATGAAGTCGACGCCGAGCCGGTCGGCGAGCACGGCCTCCTCGACGATGTTGCGGATCACCTGCGCGGCGGGCAGCAACCGACCGTCGGATCCGACGGTCACGTCACCGAACGTGTCGATGCCGAGTTCGAGCGGTGTGGTCATGGTCACTCCTCGGGGCGCCGGACCGGCGCCCTTCGTTGATGTATCAACTACTTGAACCGCTCGGCGTCGGCAGACATTCCCGGCGCTCGCGCAGCACCGCACACAGGTCGCCGAGCGTGTCGAGCCGCTCGGCCACCTGGCCGGGACCGAACAGCACGTCCTCGGGTTTGCGACAGGCCTCGACCTCGTCCCAGGTGAGCGGCGTCGACACCCACGGCTCGTGACGGCCGCGCAACGAATAGGGCGCGACGGTCGTCTTCGCGGCGCGGTTCTGGCTCCAGTCGATGAACACCCTGCCCTGGCGGGCCGACCTGGTCATCTTGGCCACGACGTCGTCGGGGGTCTCCTCGGCCAGCTCCTCCGCCACGGCGCGCGCCCACTCGGTCGCCTCGTCCGAGGTCGCATCTTCGACGCCGGCGAGCACGTGGATCCCCTTCGAGCCCGACGACTTGGCGACCGGCGTCAACCCCGCGTCGACCATCCGGTCCCGCAGGCGCAGCGCGACCGTGCAACACTCCACGGCCGTCGCGGGCGCGCCCGGGTCGAGGTCGAACACCACCAG
>CAZQSU010000061.1:0-3055 GCA_964595905.1 uncultured Iamiaceae bacterium | reverse complement strand
CCGGTGGCCGGGTACAGCACCTTGTCCTGGTTGGTGAGCGCCACGGGGTGGCCGTCGATCTCGATCTCGGTCCTCGCGTCGCGCGTCGCCATGACTCCATGCTCCCCTCGCGGTGGGGTTGCCAACCACTCCGGGGAGGTCCGGGTTTGTCGGCCGACCCGCGGGGGAAGTGCCCGGCATCGCGCCCCGACCACCGTGACGACCATGCCAACTCCCGACACCAGCACCGTCGACGACCTCGCCGCGGAACTCGGGCACCGCGCCCGCGACGACGGGTTCACCGTCGCCACCGCCGAGTCGCTCACCGGAGGACTGTTGAGCGGCGCACTGGCGAGCCGCTCCGAGGCGGCGTCGTGGTTCCGCGGCGGGGTCGTGGCCTATGCGAGTGAGGTGAAGTTCGACGTGCTCGGCGTGCGACCCGGCCCGGTGGTCACCGAGGACGCGGCACGCCAGATGGCCGAGGGTGCCGCTCGACTGCTCGACGCCGACGTGGTGCTGGCGACGACCGGGGTCGGTGGCCCCGATCCCGAGGAGGACAAGGACCCGGGCACCGTGTGGCTCGCCGCCCGCGGCGCTTCCCACACGCTGACGCGTCTGGAACTGTTCGAAGGCGACCCCGAGGAGATCTGTGTCGCTTCGTGCCGGGCCGCCATCGAACTGGCGCTGGAACTCCTCACCGACTGACCGGGACGATCAGGCGGCTGTCCCGACCGGGTCGAGGCGTGGCGCAACGGCCGACCCGGTGTGCCACGGTCCCGGCGTGGGCGGCCGTGCGCTTCAGCGAGCAGTTGAGGACGAGCGCCGACAGCTCGGTCATCCGGCCTTGCGCTTCGACGAACCCGACGACTTCGACCCGCGGGCAGCCGACTGGGTCCTGCGGGCCCCGCGTCGCGCCGTCTTGGCGACGTCGTCCGCGGCGCCCTTGGCCTCGTCGACCACGTTCTCGCCCCGGTCGCGGGCTTTCCGCACCGACGACACGGCCTCGTCGATCGCGGTTCCCGCGGCGTCGCGGACCTTGTCGGCCGACCGACGCGCCGTGCTCGAACCGGTGGGTCCGCTCCTCCGGGGGGTGACGCCGCGGATCCGGTCGACCAGGTCCGCCACGGCGGCCACGCCGCCCTGGGCGACACCGCTCACGGTGTCACCGACCCGGTCGACGATCGCCACGACGCCGCCGGCCGCCTGGTTCTCGGGTGCGGTCGAGGGGGCACGCGGGTGCGGGTGGGGCGAGGCGATCTCACGCTGCTTGGCCATCTCGTCACCCAGTTCGCCGAGCGCGTTCCGGCCGAGCGCCTCGCGGACCTTCGGGAAGTACTCGTCCTCTTCCTCGGTCACGTGGTGACGGACGTTCTCGATGAGCACGGTCACCTTGGCGTGAAACCGCTCGTCCTCGACGTCGGTGTTCTCGAGTTCCGACAGCAGCCACTTGACGATGTGGTGCTCCTCGATGCTCTCGAGCACGGTGTCGTCGACGTCGGGCACGGTTTCACGGGTGACCGGGTAGAAGAGCTGTTCCTCGATCACGGCGTGCTTGGAGAGTTCCTCGATCATCCGATCGACCAGGTCCCGCCGTGTCTTGAACGCACGATCGCCGGTCTTCTCGTAGTCCTTGAAGAGCTTCTCCACGGACTTGTGGTCGTTCTTGAGCAGGGTGATGGCATCCATGATCGGAGGACTTCCCGAGCGAGCGGCGCCGAATCATCTCGGCGACTCACACCACACCGGTTTCCCACGGAGGCGGAGACGCGGCAGCGGAGCGACGCGCGGTCAGATCAGGGCGGCGGCGATGCGCCGCCATTCGGCCAACGGCAGGGCGACCCGTTCGGGGCCGAGCACCTGGAGGCACACGTGGTTCGCCCCCGCCTCACGGTGTTCGGCGACCCGGGCGCCGATCGCGGCTTCGTCACCCCAGGCGACCAGGCGGTCGACGAGCCGGTCGCTGCCCCCGTCGGCCAGCTCGGCCTCGTCGAACCCGGCACGGACGATGCTGCGCGCGTAGTTGGGCAGCCCGAGGTAGCCCGCGAGGTGGGTGCGCGCGACGTTGCGCGCCCGGTCGGGGTCGGTCTCGAGCACGACGGCCTGTTCGGGTGCGATGAGTGGCCCGGGACCGAGCGCTTCGCGGGTGCGGCGGGTCAGATCGGGCGTGCCCAGGTACGGGTGGGTGCCCGCGGCCCGGTCGCCGGCGAGGCGGATCATGCGCGGGCCGAGTGCCGCCAGCACCCGCGTCTCGAGAGGCAGGGGTCGGGGCTGCGCGTCGAGGGCGTCGAGGTACGCGACCATCCGGCTGTAGGGACGGTCGTAGGTGCCGACCTCGGTGCCTTCGACGAGCACCTGGTGGCTGACGCCGATCCCGACGAGAAATCGGGGCCCGTACGCGTCGGTGAACGTGTGGTACCGCTCGGCGGTCTCGGCCGCCTCGTGGAACCACAGGTTCAGGATCCCGGTGGCGATCACGCTGCGGGTCGTCGCCGCGAGCAGCGACTCGCACACGGCGAACAGGTCGCCGCCCACGTCGGGCAGCCAGATGGCCCGGTAGCCGAGTTCGTCGAGTTCCGCGGCGGCTTCGGCCGATGCGCCGGCGTCGCCGTAGCGCAGTCCGGCACTCCACAGGCCGATGCCGTCGAGGGTCTTTGCGTCCATCCGGTCCATTGTGCCTGCCGCGGACGAGCACCCGGCACCGTGGTCCGCGGGCGGCGAGTCAGCCGGCCCGCGCGGGGATCACGCCGGCGCCGGCGTCGTCGCTCGCGGCGGAGCGGGCCAGATGGACCGTGGCGAGCACCATGGTCGCGACCGAACCGAGCACGACGACGGTCACGAAAACGTTGGGGAGCTGCAGGCGTTCGTGGAACAACGCGAGGCCGAGCAACACGGCGACCACCGGTTCGCCCAGCTCGATCGCGGGCAGCGCCGAGCGCAGGTCACCGGCCTGGAACGCGCTCTGCATGATCAGGAACCCCACCGACACGACCCCGGCGAGCACGTAGGGCTCCCAGTGGCCGAACAGGCCGAGACCCTCGTTCGCCACCAGACCCGAGAAGGTCTTGATCAGGCTCGA
>CAZQSU010000060.1:0-19625 GCA_964595905.1 uncultured Iamiaceae bacterium | reverse complement strand
ATGTAGGTGTTGCGGACCATGAACTCCTTGAGGATGTCGTTCTGGATGGTCCCGGCCAGCGCCTCCGGCGCGACGCCCTGCTCCTCGGCGGCGACGACGTAGAGCGCGAGCACGGGCAGCACCGCGCCGTTCATCGTCATCGACACCGACATCTTCTCGAGCGGGATGCCGTCGAAGAGGATCTTCATGTCCTCGACCGAGTCGATCGCCACGCCGGCCTTCCCGACGTCGCCGACGACGCGGGGGTGATCCGAGTCGTACCCGCGGTGGGTGGCCAGGTCGAACGCGACCGACAGGCCCATCTGCCCGGCGGCCAGGTTGCGGCGGTAGAAGGCGTTGGATTCCTCGGCGGTCGAGAACCCGGCGTACTGGCGGATCGTCCAGGGGCGGTTCGCGTACATGGTGGCCCGGGGGCCGCGGGTGTAGGGCGCGAAGCCGGGGAGGGTGTCGGCGTCGATGCCCTCCAGGTCGGCCGCGGTGTACAGCGGCTTGATGTCGATGCCCTCGGGCAGGGTCCGGTTCAAGGTGTCCGGGTCGGCGCCCTTGAGGTCTTTGGACGCCGCGGCGCGCCAGTCGTCGAGATGTGCGTGTTCCACGCCGCCGATGCTACGGGCCCGTTCGACCCCCGGTCACACTCGACGAGATCGGGCCCCGGCCGGCCGGGGTGTCACGGGTAGCGTGGCCACATGGCGACTCGCATGGTGATCATCGGTGGTGGCCCCGCCGGGAATCAGGCCGCAACGACCGCGGCCCGGCTCGGCGCGGAAGTGACCCTGATCGAACGTGATGTCGTGGGTGGCGCCGCGCACCTCTGGGACTGCATCCCCTCCAAGGCGATGATCGCCACGGGAGGCGCGATGGCCGACATGGCCGGTGCCGCGGGCATGGGAATGCGCTCGGTGTCACCCGAGCTCGATCGTGACGCCTTGGCGGCCAGGATCGGCGACATCCAGCACCGGCTGACCACGTCGGTCACCGGTCTGCTCGAGAGCCAGGGCGTCGAGCTGCTCACCGGCACTGCGTGTGTCGTGGGCCCCCACGAGGTCGCCGTCGAGCACACCGGCGGTCCCACCGAGGTGTTGTCGGCCGACGTGATCGTGTTGGCCACGGGCAGCCGTCCCCGGATTCCCGACTGGGCGCCCGTGGATGGCCACCGGGTGCTCACCACCCGCGACGCGTACCCGCCGCCGCAGATCCCCGAACATCTCGTGGTGGTCGGTTCGGGCGTGACCGGCGTGGAGTTCGTCCACATGTTCCGCTCGTTCGGGTCGGCGGTGACCCTGATCGTGTCGCGCCAGCAGGTGCTCCCCCAGAAGGACCCCGAGGTCGCGGCCGCGCTCGAGCACGATTTCCTGTCCCGTGGGGTGCAGCTGTTCAAGGGCGCACGGGCCGAGGGCATCGAGGTCACCGACGACGGTGTGGTCGTGGTGTGCAACGACGGCCGCCGGGCCGCCGGGTCGCACGTCCTGCTGGCCATCGGTTCGATCCCGAACTCCGACGGGTTGGGACTCGCCGACGTCGGGGTCGAGACCGAAGGGGGCTACGTGGTGGTCGACCACAACTGCCGCTCCACGGTGCCGCACATCTACGCGGCGGGTGACCTGTCGGGCAAGCTGCCCCTGTCGTCGGTCGCGGCCATGCAGGGGCGCAAGATCGCCGAGCACGCCATGGGATTGCACACCGGTCCGCACCGGCACCTCGACTACGACAAGGCGGCGTCGGCGATCTTCACCGAACCCGAGATCGCCGATGTGGGTCTCGCCGAGGCCGATGCGTTCGCCGAGGGGCGCAAGGTGCGGGTCACCAAGGTGCCGTTCTCGGCATCGGCGAAGGCGTTGATCAACGACGACCCCCGCGGGTTCGTCAAGATCGTCTCCGACCCGGCGACCGGCGTGGTGTTGGGCGGTTCGATCGTGGGTCAGCACGCCGCCGAGTTGATCTCGGTGATCGCCCTGGCGGTGACCGCGGGGTTGCTGGTGTCAGACCTGGAGGAGACGGTGCTGGTGCACCCCGCTCTGGCCGAAGCCCTCGCCGAAGCCGCCGAGTAGGGGGCATTGGACGATGGCCGTCGCACCGTTCCGGTTCACGCTCCAGGCATCGAAGTGTCGCACGGTCGCCGAGGTGGTGGACGTGGCGACACGGGCCGAGGATCTGGGCTACTACGCGCTCACCATCGCCGATCACCTCGACACCCAGGTCGGCCCGCTGACCACGCTGGCCGCCGCGGCGCAGGCGACCACCACGCTTCGGGTCGGGACGCTCGTGTTGGCCAACGACTACCGCCACCCGGTCGTGCTCGCCAAGGAGATCGCCTCGCTCGACCAGCTCTCGGGTGGCCGGATCATCTTCGGGCTCGGCGCCGGTTGGGCGGTCGACGACTACCACCAGGCCGGCATCGCCATGGACCGTCCCGGCGTACGCATCGAGCGACTGGCCGAGGCGCTCGACGTGTTCGATGCACTCTTCTCGGGTGAACCGGTCGAGCACGACGGTCAGCACTACCAGGTGCACGGGATCGTCGGCGCGCCCGAACCGGTGCAGAAGCCACGACCGACGTTGCTGCTCGGCGGCGGCGGCAAGCGGATGCTCACGCTCGCCGCGCAGCGGGCCGACATCGTCGCGGTGAACGTCAACCTCGCCGGAGGTCACGTCGACGCGTCGGTCGGGCCCGACGCGACCGCGGAGCGCGCCGATGAGAAGATCGCCTGGATCCGCGCGGCTGCGGCCGACCGGGTCACCCCGCCGGTCCTCCAGGTGCGTCAACACCTGGCGATGGTCACCGACGACGTCGCCCCGATCGCCGAGCTGTTCGGCGACGCGTTCGGGATCACCCCCGAACAGGCGGTGCAGTCACCGTTTCAGCTTGTCGGGACCGTCGACCAGATCGTCGACATGCTCCAGCAACGACGGGAACGTTGGGGATTCAGCGACATCGGCCTGTCGGCGAATGCCATCGACGATCTCGCCCCCGTGGTCGCCCGTCTCGCCGGCACCTGATCCCGACCCCGCAAGACGGTGCGAGTCAGGTGGTCGGGGTGAGTCAGGTGGTCGGCGTGAGGGAGGCGAGGCGCAGATCGTAGTCCTCGCCGAAGCTCGCCGGCCCACTCATGTGCAGGGTGCGGTCGATCCGCGCGGGAAGCCGATCCTCGGTGAACCAGATCTTCTCGGTCCAGGATCCGGTGATCTTGCCGGAGAACCGGAACGTCACCTCGACCGGCAGCACCGTGATCGTCTGCTCGGCGATCTTCATGAACTCGGTCGGACTCACCTTGGACGTCCCCGTGAACTCGGCGTCGACCGGAAAAGGACCGCCCTCGAGCTTCATGGCGCAGTCGAGGTCGCTCGTCGGATCAGGCCCGATGAAGACGCCCGGGTCGCAGGTGATCTTCGCGGTGGCGGTCACCACGCCGACCGTTTCGTGCTTCGCATAGGTCGTGAGGCTGAACTCGTCGCCGACATTGCAGAACGTCGAGTCCTCGGTGTGCTGTTCGAACAGGTTGAGCGTGAACTCGTAACACGAGCGACCCTTCGTGACGACGACGCCGGTGAGCGAATCGGGCAACTGGTTCGTCTGGGCAGGGAGCGGTCCGAACTTCGTCGTCTCATGACCGGATGCGTGATAGCGGTAGACGCCGTCTGACGGGGCCAGCACACGCTGGCGCGGCACGGTCGAACGCTCCGTGGTACCGCTCGTCCTGCTGCGCTGTTGGTACGACGCCAACGCGGCGCGCTCGGAGATCTCGTCTGCGCTCCGAGGCCAGAACGCCCATGCCGAGACGCCCAGCACGGCGACCACCACGATTGCGATGCCGACCAGAGCCTTCTTCGTCGTCATGGTACCTCCGAATCTCGCGTCCCGACGGCAGAGCGAAGATCCTGACTCGACGTTCATGGCCGGGCGTCGCCGACGCTATCCGCACCCGGTCGTGATGCGCTCGGGGCGCCAGGGTGACTTCCGGCGCAGCGCATGCCCCCGCAGGCTTCCCATACGATCAACTCATGTATCGCCAGCGGAGTCGCGTGGTCCTTCTCGCCGGCGTCATCGGGTTCGTCGGCGTCGTCGGGCTCGCGGGTTGTGGGAGTGCGTCGTCGACGAAGGACGGCGCCTCGACGAGTGCCCGCCGGTCGGCCGGGGTCGCCGTCGAAGCGTTCCGGCCCGTCGGCGCCGACGAGATGGCGGCCGTCGACGCGGCCGGACCGAACCTCGTCGGCATCGGCTTCATGTGGAGCGACGCCCCCGTCCGCGTCAGCACCGACGGTGGCCACACCTGGCGCGCGGCCACCGTCCCGGGGCTGTCCGGTAACTCGTCGCTGTCTCCGCAGCTCGTCGGGGGCACGGCGTTTCTGGTCGGGTCCAGCAAAAACACGCCCTTCGGCACCCCGCCGATGATCTGGCGTTCGACCGATCACGGGCGCACCTATGCCGCATCCCGGGGCGTGGCGCCACCCGATTCGGTCGGTGCCGTGATCGGGATCGACGAGGTCGACGATCGACTCGTCGCGTTCGGGTACGGCGGTTCCGAGCCCGGTCCGCAGTCGCTCACCCGGTGGGAGTCCACCGATGAGGGAGCGACGTGGACCAGGGTGCCCATCGACGGCGTCGAAGCGCGTGGCGCGTTCCTGCAACCGCCGGTGGTGACACCGCAGGGGGCGCTGCTGGCGACCACGAGCGACGGCGTGTTGCGCTCCACCGATGCGGGGGCGACCTGGACGGCCGTGAAGATCCGTGCCCCGCACGTCGAGCGACCGCCGACGCCGATGGTCGTCGACGGCCAGGTGTTCCTCTCCGGTCCTGGCGGGGTGTGGAGCAGCGCCGACGACGGAGCGACCTGGACCGAACGGGGCGCGCCGCCTGTCGTGCCCGCGGGCACCGACGATCCGGAGTGGAGCTCGATCCGCGTCACCAATGCCCGTGGCGGGACGATCGCCGGCGTGCTCACCAGCTTCATCGACAACGACGAGCAGTTCGACCATCTGGTGTGGGCCGATCCCGACACCTCGGCCTGGCACCTCGCCGACGTGCCGCACGAATGCGGCCGCCACCCGGGAGAGTCGGGAGCGGACTCGACGATCTCGGGCCCGGTCGAAACCGGCGGGATGTTGTTCGCGACCGCCAACTGCGCGGGCCGGGGTGCCCCCGGAGCGCACCTCCTCGAATCGGCCGATCAAGGGCGGAGCTGGCAGGCCCGTGCGGTGGCGCTTCCCGCCTCACTGCAGCGGAAGAACGTGCGGTTCTCGCCGCCCGTCGTGTTGGAAGACGGCACCGTGGTGTTCACCGTTGCACGGAACCTCGAACAGGCCACCGATGCGGTCGTGCGGGTGCGGGTGCGGGTGTCGAGCGACTGAACTCGTCGGCTGCGGCGTCGCAGGAGCCGGACGCTTCGCCTCCTGGCCGAGCCGCCGATGATCGGCGCCGTGTCCGCAATGAGGTCGAGTGGTGCGAGGATGGGAACGGCCACCGATCGCCGTCAGCCCAGGAGGTTCGTGTGACCACCACCAGGCAACCCGCTCTGTTCATCGGTCACGGCTCGCCGATGAACGCACTGGAGGACAACCGCTACACCGCGACCTGGCGGGCGCTGGGCGCCTCGATCGAGCGACCGCGCGCGATCCTGTGCGTGTCGGCGCACTGGTACACCAACGCCACCGCCGTCACCGCTATGGCGCAGCCGCGCACGATCCACGACTTCTACGGGTTCCCCGACGAACTGTTCGCGGTGGAATACCCCGCTCCCGGCCTTCCCGAGGTGGCCGAGTTGGTCGCCGAGACGGTCAAGCCGCGCTGGGTCGGGCTCGACGCCGACTCGTGGGGGATCGACCACGGCACCTGGTCGGTGCTCGTCCACATGTTCCCGAATGCCGACATCCCCGTCGTCCAGTTCTCGATCAACGCGCTCAAACCGTTCGACTACCACCTCGAGCTCGGCACCCGTCTCGCCCCGCTGCGCGACCAGGGTGTGCTGATCGTGGGCAGCGGCAACATCGTGCACAACCTGCGCCGGATCGCGTGGCACCGATCCGAGGAGGGTTTCGACTGGAACCAGCGCTTCGACGGGGCAGCCCGGACGGTTCTGGCCGACGATCCCGGCGAGGTGTTGCGTCTGGTCGACCACGCCGACTTCGACGCGGCCGTGCCCACGTTCGATCATTTCATCCCGTTGCTGCACGTCGCGGGCGTGGCCGCGGCGACGGGGGAGACCCTGGATGAGCTGGTGCAGGGCTACGCGTACGGCTCGTTGTCGATGACCTGTGTGGGGGTCGGCGTGGACTGCCCCGAGGTCGACCCGGAGCTGGACGCCGAGACCGACGCTGGTGCACTCCCCGACCCCGACGAGGTGCCACCCGATCAGCTCAACCTCTGACCGAACCGCCAGGGTGGAGTCGGGTCAGCCGCCGAGCGCGTCGAGGGTCGCGGTGACCATCGTCGCCACGCCGGTCTGAAGCGTCGGATGGATGACGGGCGCGAACCCCGGGTTGTGGTTGGTGGGGATGTCCTGGGCGACCGTCCCGGCGGCCGCGGCCGCCGCGTAGCGTTCGGCGTCGATCCCGCCGACGTACCAGAACACCGACGGCACCCCCCACTGCGTGCCGAATGAGCCGAAGTCCTCGCTCGCGGCGTACGGCGCGGCCAACTCGGTGACGCGCTCGGCGCCGAATTGCTCGCCGAACGCGGTGGCGACCCGATGCGCCCAGCCAGCGTCGTTGACCGTGAGCGGATAGTGCTCGGTGGTGACGATCTCGGGCTCCCGGGGCGCTCCCGAAGCCTGGGTTTCGGCGCGTACGATGCGCTCGATCGCCTCCAGGGTGTGGCGTCGAGCGGCTTCGTCGAAGCTGCGCACGTTGATCCGCAGCAGCGCATCGTCGGGGATCACGTTGTCCTTGGTGCCCGCCTGCAGGGCACCGACGGTCACGACCACCGCCGCGGACGCGGCGGTCTCCCGCGACACGATCGTCTGCAGGCGCAGCACGGTGGCGGCCGCCATCACGACCGGGTCGACGCTGGATTCGGGCATCGACCCGTGGGCGCCCCGGCCGTGGAGGTGGACCTCGAGGGAGTCGGCGGCGGCCTGGGTGACTCCCGGGCGGTAGCCGACCTGCCCGGCAGGTGCGGGCATGACGTGTTGGCCGAGGATCACCGCGGGTTCGGGGAACCGGTCGAACAGCCCGTCGTCGATCATCGCCTGCGCCCCCTGGGCGGTCTCCTCGGCGGGTTGGAAGACCACCAGCAGTGTGCCCGACCAGGCGTCGGGGTGGCGGGCGAGGAGCGTGGCGGCGCCGACGAGCCACGCCACGTGCATGTCGTGGCCGCAGGCGTGCATGACGGGTACGGTGGCGCCGGATGCGTCGGTGCCCGTGGCGGTGCTGGCGTAGTCGAGACCGGTGGCCTCTTCCACGGGAAGGGCGTCCATGTCGGCGCGCAGCATCACCGCGTCGCCGTCGCCGTTTCCCAGTACCCCCACCACGCCGGTTCCCCCGACACCGGTGGTCACGTCGAACCCGGCCCGCTGCAACCAGCCGGCGGCCAGCGCGGCGGTCCGGTGTTCTTGCAGCGACAGCTCGGGATGGGCGTGGACATCTCGGTAGAAGGCTTCGAGATCGCTGAGCAGGTCATCGAGACCTGCCAGGATCTCGCATACTCGATCGTTTTGGGACATGAGAACCTCCTGTGAGTAAGGATGCCAGGGTGGTTCCCGGTTTCGACCCGACCCTGATCCTGTGGCTCAACCTGATCGGAACGTTCGTGTTCGGCCTGAGCGGCGGCATGGCCGCGGTCAGGGCGCGCCTCGACCTGTTCGGGGTGCTGGTACTGGCGCTGGTGGTGGCGCTCGCGGGTGGGATCGTGCGGGACCTGCTGATCGGCACCCCGCCGGCGACGTTCCGGGACTGGCGCTATCTGGCCGCGGCCGGCGCGGCCGGTCTGGCGACGTTCGCGGCCCGACCGGTGCTGGTCCGGATCGAGAACGTGATCGACGTACTCGACGCGGGCGGACTTGCGGTGTTCTGTGTGACCGGGGCGGCCAAGGCGGTCGCGTTCGATCTCGGCCCGGCCCAGGCGATCATCCTCGGCGCGATCACCGGTATCGGCGGCGGCATGACCCGCGACATCCTGCTACGACGCGTGCCGACGGTGCTGCGCCAGGACCTCTACGCGGTGCCGGCGTTGGCGGGCGCGGCCGTGGTCGTGGGCGCCGACGCGGCCGGTTGGCACGGCGCCGCGTTTCCGTTCATCGGTCTGGTCGTGTGTTTCGCGGTCCGGGTGGTCGGTCTGCACTTCGACGTGCAGCTGCCCCTGGCGCCGAGCGTCCGGCGCGACGACGGCACCGACGACGACGAGCCCTGACCGGTGTACGCGTCGTCGCCGTACGTTGCGGCGCCGGCCATGGCCGATCGCTCCCTGTGCACGACGTGGAACAATCGGCGGCATCTTCGACGTTGGGATGAGGCATGGACATCATCGATCAGACCGAGCAGCACCGTTTCGTGGGTACCGAGGACGGTCACGAGGCCCAACTCGTCTACGAGGTCCACGGTGATCGCCTGCATCTCGTCCACACCGAGGTGCCCGAGGCGCTGGGTGGACGTGGCCTCGGCGGAAAGTTGGTGACCGCCGCGGTCGAACGGGCCGCAGCCTCCGGCGAGACCGTCGTGCCCGAGTGCCCCTACGCGAGGAGCTGGCTCGGCAAGCACCCCGACGTGGCCGCGAAGGTCACGATCGACTGGCCCGCCGACGACTGACGTCGGGCTCCACGACCGCTCGCCACGGGGCGATGTCGTCGCCCGCGACGCGAGGTGACCGGACCCGTCCTGGGTTGTCGGCGGTCGTCACGGGAAGTCCCGGCGGTGTGCCTTGCCACGACGACGGACGGACTTCTCACGGAGGCACCGTAGAATCGGCTCGAAGGTGTGCCCCGCCGGCGTCCCGGAAGGCCCCCATGCACACTGATCCCACCCCCGCGGCCCACTCACCGACGATCCTGATCGTCACCGCAGGCATGGGCGGCGGGCACCTCGGCGCGGCGCAACAGCTCTCGACGCAACTGGAGGCATGCGGTTCCGAAGCGCCGCTGTTCGATCTGTTGGCGGGAATGCGCTGGAGATATGGCCGCTTCATCGCCGCGTTCTACCGGGCGCAGCTCCGCCATGCGAGGTGGAGCTACCGGGCCATCTACTCGCTCTGGCGGAAACGCCCCGACCGGCTCGCCGCCGCGAACGCCACCAACACCCGGATGGCTCGACGTGCGTTGTGCGACCGGATCGCCGAGGTCCGCCCCGACGCGATCGTCTCGACCTACAACCTCGCCACGCAGGTGCTCGGCGCTCTCATCGACGAGGGGGCCGTCGACGTGCCCACCTACACGTTCATCACCGACTTCGGCGTGCATCCCTACTGGCTCCACGAGGCGATGTCGGGCTATGCCACGGTGCACCCGACCACGGCCGCGGCCGTGCGCACCATGACCTCGGCGCCGGTGGTGGCGACCGGCCCGTTCGTCGATCCGACGTTCGCCCCGGACTCCCAACGGCGTGCCGAGGCCCGGTCGACGCTGGGGATCGGCGCGGACGAGACGATGGCCCTGGTCGTCGCGGGCGCCTGGGGAGTCGGCGACGTCGAGGAGACGACCGCCGATCTCGACTCGGTGGGCGGGATCACCCCGGTCGTGGTGTGCGGCGACAACCCGCGGCTCGCCCGGCGACTGCGCCGGGTCGTCTTCGAGCCCGGGCACGTCCTCGGTTTCGTCGACACGATGCCCGCACTCATGGACGCCGCCGACGTGCTGGTGGAGAACGCCGGTGGCCTGACCGCCATGGAGGCGTTCGCATCCGACCTGCCCGTGGTCACCTACCGCCCCATCCCAGCGCACGGCACCGACAACGCCCGTGCCATGGCGGCGGCCGGGGTGACCCGGTACGCTCGCGATCGGGTCGACCTGGCAGCCGCGCTCCACATGGTCACCCGCACCGGCGCGGAGCGGACGGCGCTGCTCGACGCGGCCCGGGCCGTCACCCGGCCCGATGCGGCGACGGCGTTCGTGGAGCTGATCGACGGGTGCGGGCACCCCACGACACCTGCGGTCCGTGACCGCGTGCCCTCGGCATGAGGCGGTTGCTCGCGGCCGAGGTGGTGGCGCTCGGCGCGTTCGCTCAGGTCGCGCCGGCAGCCAGCTGGTTGGACCAACCGACGATTCGCCTCATGCCCCGGCTCAAGGGCGTCGGGAGGACGGGTCACGTGGCGATCACCTTCGACGACGGGCCCGATCCGCGGTCGACGCCGTACTTCCTCGACGAGTTGGATCGCCTCGGCTGGTCCGCGACGTTCTTCGTGCTCGGGTCGATGGTGCGCCGCGCGCCGACCATGCTCGATGAGATCGCCGCACGGGGCCACGAGATCGGCCTCCACGGCGACACCCACCGCAGCCACCTGCTGATGACCCCGGGCGCCGTACGGCGCGACCTCGAGGCGGGCAAGGACACCCTGGAAGACGTGCTGGGGCGGAGCCCCCATTGGTTCCGCCCGCCATATGGCGAGTTGTCGCTCGGCTCGGTGCTCGCGGCCCGCCGGCTGGGGCTCCGCCCGATCCTCTGGAGCGCCTGGGGCAAGGACTGGAAGCGCGGCGAAACGGGCGAGTCGGTGACCTCGACGGTGTTGCACGGGCTGCAGCCCGGCGGCACGGTGCTCCTGCACGGTTCCGATTCCCAGTCGACGCCCGGTTCGTGGCACGCGACCCTGGCGGCGCTGCCCCTGCTCGCGGAACACCTCGAGTCAGTGGTGACGGTCGGTCCGCTGGCCGAACACTTCTGATCCGCTGCAACCGAGACCGGCGACGACCCCGTCGCCGGGCATCGCCCAACCCGAGCGCGCCGAGGTGGTCGGGTCCGGACCGGTCGTTTCGGCCTGCGTCGAATCCGTGCCCGTCGACTCGGTCGCGGTCTCCTCGGCGGTCGACTGGGCGAGGCGGATCGTGCTGATGATCATGGCGACGATCGTCGCGGCCAACAACACACCGGTGACGAGGCTGTCGACGTGGAGGTGTTCGTGCAGCAGGGCGACGCCCAGCACCCCGGCCACGAGCGGTTCGGCCAGCTCGACCGCGGGCAACGCGGAACGCAGATCGCCGACCTGGAACGCGCTCTGCATCATGAGGAATCCGATGGTGAGCGCAGCCGCCATCGTATAGACCTGCCAATGGCCGAGCAGGCCGAAGCCCTCGTGTGCGACCCGGTGGGCGAAGCCCTTCATCAGGGTGGAACTGACCCCGAACAGCATCCCCGCCGCGGCGGCGAGCGCCACGGCACGCCGGGTTGCCCGACGGCCGACGAGCACGCAGCCGATCACGAGCGCGGCGATGATTGCGAAGACCGGCGCCCATTCGCCCCACGGCTGCACCGCCACGCCACCGCTGGGATCACCGGCGACGAGGAACAGGCCGAGCGACACCACGAACAGCAACGCCCAGCCGAGGTCACGACGCGACAACCGGTGCGAACCCGCCAACGCGCCGATGACCAACGACAGCAGCAACGACGTCACGATCAGCGGTTGCACGAACACCACTTCGCCCAACCCCAGGGCGAGCACCTGCAGGCCGAAGCCGCCGAGGTCGACGCCGATCGCGAACCACCAGATCGGCTGGTGGGCGAGATGCCACAGCAACGTGAACCGGAGCGACGATTCGGGGGGCGCCTGTGAGGCCTTGCGTTGTTCGATGACGTTGGAGGCGGCGAAGCAGCACGCGGCCCCCAGTGCGGCCAATGACACCACGATGTGGTGAACGATCACGATTTCAGGACTATCACCGATCGCGTCGTTCAACCACCGATCCGCGCGATGCGTTGGCCGCGAACCGCGATGCGGGCGGCCGCCGGCGCCCTCGGGGAGGCCGAGGTCTCCCGGAGAGCGGTGCTACAGCTCACCCATCACGGCACGGGCGATCTCGTTCGCCGTCTGGGTTCCGGTGGGGCCCGACTGGAGGTTGGTGAGCACGATGAGCGTGGTGTCGGTGTCGGGATCGTGGCCCATGAACGACTGGTAGCCGGGAAGCGACCCGTCGTGGCCCACGTACGGCCCGAACGATGCGAGCGCCCATCCGTAACCGGCGGCGTCGGGCGCGCCGGGATCGGTCGAGGTGACGCTGGCGAGCCGGTCGGCCTGCAGGTCGTCGCCGAGCAGACCGCCGCCGACCAATGCTTCGACGTAATCGGCGAGGTCCGCGGCCGTCGAGATCGCCGCGCCGGCGGCCCACCCCCACGACGGGTTGAGCGTCGTGACGTCGTTGGGCAGCAGCTCACCGTCGAGCGCCGCTCGTCGTTCGTCGTCGGGCAGGGCGGCGTCGTCGACGGTCGATGCGTTGGTCCCGAACAGGTACCCGTGGGCGAACGGTTCGGGGATCGATGCGTCGTCGGTGGCCGGGAAGCTCGTCTCGTCGAGTCCGAGCGGTTCGTAGATCTTCTCGGCGAGCACGTCGGCGAGCGGTTCGCCCGTCACCTGCTCGACGATGAGACCCAGCAATACCGTGTTGGTGTTGGAGTAGTGGAAGCCGTCGCCGGGTGCGAAGTACGGATCCTCGGCGAGGCCGAGCGCGACGAGTTCCTCGGGGTCCCAGGCCTTGTCGGGGTCGTCGTCGAGGGTCTTGTTGAACGAGGCGAGTTCGCTGTAGTTGAACAGCCCGCTCGACATGTCGAGGAGCTGCTCGATGGTGATGTGTGCACCGTCGGGCACGTCGTCGCGGTAGTCCGACACGGGGTCGTCCAGGGCGAGTTCGCCGTCGTCCACGAGTTGCAGCACGACCGTGCCGACCATGGTCTTGGTGTTGGAGCCGATCCGGAAGTGGTCGTCGACGGTCACCGGGTCGTCTTCGCCGGCGACCCGGGTGCCGTAGGCCTGGGCGTACTCGCCTTCCGGCGTACGCACGAGTACGACGGCGCCGGGCACCGCCGATACGTCCATGGCGGCCTCGACCGCGTCGTCGATCTCGGTTCCGAGCGCGTCGCGAACCTCTGCAACCGTGGTGGTGCCTGCGGTCGTGCCCGGCGTCGTGGTCGTCCCGGCGGTGTCATCCGAACTCGAGCCGCAGCCGGTCGACGATACGACGAGCACGGCGGTCAGTGCGGTGATCGCCCATTTCCTCATGTCGGTGTCGCTCCCCTGATCGCGAACGGACGAGGCTAGTGGACGGACGAAACCCGACCCGACCGGTTCGATGCACGAGCGGGCTCGACGGTGATCTGGACGTATTTTCGTCCCGCGTGCCGAGACCCCGCACCGAGGGTCATTCCGCGTCGGCGGGCCGGGCATTGCAGCGCCGGAACCTCGCCGCCGAGGCGATCCGTCCGGCGCGGCTGCTGCACGACGAGGCCCGCGTCGCCTACCGAGCGGCGACACCTCGAGCGGCGAGCGCGCCGGTTGGGCGCACGCGGAAGCTGACGGGTCTTCCGTGGCGGGGGAATTGGTCGCGCTGGACGGGACGGCCCACCCGCGCCCGCGTCCGCGACCGACCCGATCGACAAGGGGTGAACTATGCTCGGCCGGGCTCGACGAGGGAGTGGATCAGTGACGCGGAATCGACTGACGGTCGCTGCGGTGGTGCTCGCGCTGGCCGCGGCTGCGCTCACCGGATGCGACAAAGGTGCCACGGTCCTGTCCGGCACGCTGTCATTCGCCGGGGGCGGTCCCGTGCCGAAAGGGATCACGGTCACCGCGTTCGGCGACGCGTCCGATTCGGTCGTCGCGATGACCACCACCGGGTCGTCGGGAGCGTTCACGTTCGGGGAGAACGACCTCGCTCCGGGCGACTACCGGATCCGCTTCGGCGACGGCTCGTGGTGGCAGGACGCGTCCGGGTGGTCGTCGGCGACGGCGGTCACCGCGTCGAAGGCGTCCCCGCCGACGATCGACGCGGAGATCGTGCCTCCGAGCGGCACCGTCGAGGGCACGGTCACCCGCCGATCGGGTCGCCCCGTCGAGGGCGCCACCGTGAACCTGGTCGACGGCCGGTCCGGCGGCGTGGTCACGTCGACGACGACGGCCGCCGACGGCACCTATGCCTTCACCGGCCTCTCGGCCAGGTCGGTCATCGTCCAGGTGAGCGATTCGACGTATGCGACCTGGTATTCGGGGGGCGCGGCGAGCTCTGCCGGGGCGACGCCGATCGAGATCGACGGTTCGTCCCAGGTCGCCCTCGACGTGACCTTGGCACCCCGAGGCACGTTGTCGGGGTCGGTCGGCGGGGTCGGCACGGACCGGTCGGGCTTCGGGGTCCTCGTCGTCGATCGGGCGAGCGGACAGCCGATCAGGTACGCGACGACCGGCGCGACCGGCGCGTTCACCTTCGACGACCTGCCCGCGGGCAGCTACGGGGTGACCGTCCTCGACTCCTCCGGGCGATTCCACGACCGTGCCGCCGGGTCGACCACTGCAGATCTGACCGCAGGTGCGACCTACGTGCTCGCCGAGAACCAGGCCCGGTCGGTCGGGGCCGTCACCCTCGTCGGCGGAGCGTGTCCCACCCCGTCGACCCAGGTCGATCTGACCGGCGTGCACCTGGCCGGCGCGAACCTGGCCAACTGCGACCTGACCGGTTCGACCCTGAACGACGCGGACCTGTCGGGGGCCGATCTGTCGGGCGCGGTGTTGTCGTTGGCGCAGGTGCACGACGCACAGCTCACGGGCGCGAACCTCGCCGACACCCGCCTGATCAACACCTCACTCACCCGAGCGAACCTCGCCGGGGCGCACCTCGATCGGGCGCTGGCGATGAACACCGACTTCGGTGGCGCGACCCTCACCGGGGCGACGATGAGCGGCCTGACCCTGAACGCGGCGAATCTGGGTGCGACGGACTTCGGCGGCACCGCGCCCGGTTCGGTGCGTTCGACGAACCTGGTGGGCACGCCGGTCGGGTTGCCGGCCGGGTGGTCGATGACCGCTGGCTGTCTGGTGGGCCCGGGTGCGTCGTTGGCCTTCCAGAACTTCGCCGGCGCCGACTTCTCCGGGCGCGATCTCGTCGGGGTGAACCTGCAGGGGTCGAATCTCACCGGCGCATCGCTGGCCGGCGCCGATCTGGCGATGGCGAACCTGCGCGACACGAAGCTGGCCGGCGCGAACCTGACCGGCACGAAGCTGCCGTCGGCGTCGTTGACCGGCGCGTTCTCGGGCGGACTCGTCGGAGTGCCGTCGGTGCTGCCGGCCGGATGGGTGTTGGCCGGTGGGGCGTTGTTCGGCCCGAGCGCGACGGTGAGCGGCGTCGACATCACCGCAGCCGACCTCTCGGGCGCGGATCTGACCCGCATCACGGCCCGGTCGCTGGTCGGCACGCCGTCGGCGTTGCCGACCGGTTGGGTCCTGGCGCACGGCACCCTCGTCGGCGTCGCGGCCACGATCACCGGTGCCGACATCACCGGCGTCGACCTGTCGGGTGTCGACCCGAAGTCGATCACCTCCGGTGGCTTGACGGGCACGCCCTCGGCGCTGCCCGCGGGCACGGTGCTGCACAACGGCTACCTCGTCGGCCCGGGTGCCAACCTGAACCGGGCGCAACTCGCCGGTCTGGTCGCCCCGGGCATCGACCTGTCGGGGGTCGATCTGCAGTACGCCGATCTCTCGGGCGCGGATCTCAACGGTGCGGACCTGAACCGCGCGCACCTGGACTACACCGACCTGTCGGGTGCTGACCTGTCACACGCGGACCTGACCAAGGTGGCGATGCGTGGCGCGGATCTCACCGGCACCGTGCTCGGGACCGCGACGATCACGGGGGTGGTGTCGGGTCTGAACGTCGGAACACCGGCGTCGCTGCCGGCGGACCGTCCGATGATCGGCGGGTTCATCATGAACCCGGGCGCCCAGCTCGTGAGCGCGGATGTGTCGGGACTCGACCTGTCGGGCGTGGACCTGTCGGGCTCGATGCTGCAGTACGCGAACCTCACCGGCACGAACCTGACCGGTGCGAACCTGGCGAACACGTATCTGAACGGGGCGACGCTGCAGGGCACGAACGTGACCGGTGTGGATCTCACCGGAGCGATCTTCGATGGCGCCACCAGCGCCGGTCTGATCGGGTCGCCCGCTGCGCTGTCGCCGGGTTGGATCGTCCGGGACGGCGTGCTCGTCCCGCCCAACGGCTGAGCGAGGTCGGAAATCCGGCGGTGGCGACCTCACGATCCCGGTCGTGCCAACGTTGACCCATCGTGAGTCTGTCGCCGTTCAGTGATGTCGTCGCCGAACACGGCCCGATGGTGTTGCGCCTGTGCCGCTCGATGCTGCCGGCCGCCGACGCCGAGGACGCGTGGGCAGAGACGTTCCTCGCCGCGTTGCGCGCCTACCCCGACCTGGGCGCGGACGCGAACGTGGCGGCCTGGCTGACCACGATCGCCCGCCGCAAGGCGATCGACGTGATCCGGCGGCGTGAACGGCAGGCGATGCCAACCGCGACGTTCGCGGACGTCGGGGTCGACGACGACCTGCTGGAGCCGGCCGACGCCGACCTGCTCGCCGCGCTCGCCGCCCTGACCGACCGCCAACGCCTCGCCGTGGTGAGCCACCACGTCGACGGCCATCCGTTCGCCGAGGTGGCCGTGTTGTTGGAGTCGACCCCGGCCGCGGCGCGCCGTGCCGCCGCCGACGGCATGGCGAAGTTGCGGGCCCATTACCGAAAGGACGAACGATGACCACGAACCCGACCCCGAACCAGGACGATGCCGCGCTGGTCGCGGCGCTGCGCGCCGCCCTCGACCGGGGCGATCCGGCGGCGCTGGGCACCGCGCTCGACCGTGACGACGGCCCGGCGCTGTTCGAGCGGCTCGTCGCCCGCGTCGCCGATCGGGCGATGGCCGACGGCACGCTCGACGTGGCGGTCCGCACCGTCGAGAGTCCCTTCGGTCCACTGCTGGTGGCGGTGACACCGCTCGGGGTCGTGCGCGTCGCGTTCGCGCTCGAAGACCACGGCAAGGTCCTGGGCGACCTGGCTCAGCGGGTGTCGCCGAGGATCCTCGAGACCCCTCGACGCACCGACGATGTCGCACGCGAGCTCGCCGAGTACTTCGACGGCCGGCGCCGGTCGTTCGATCTGGCCGTCGACCTCCGCCTGGTCGGTGGGTTCCGTCGGCGGGTGGTCGAGGCGCTCGATCGCATCCCGTACGGCGCGACCCGCACCTACGGGGCGCTCGCCGCGACCCTCGACCGTCCGCGCGCGGTGAGGGCCGTCGGCTCGGCGTGCGCCCACAATCCGGTGCCCGTGATCCTGCCCTGCCACCGGGTCGTGCGCGCCGACGGCACGATCGGCGAGTACCTGGGTGGCAGCGACGCCAAGCGCGCCCTACTCGACCTGGAGTCCGCGGCGTGACCGATCCGACCCGCCTGGGTCAGCTCTGAAATGTGGAGCGAATTCCCTCTCACAGCGGCAGATCGCGCCAGATTTCGTCAGGGCGGCGGGCCTACAATCCGCCGCGAGACCGTCCAGACGAAAGGCCTGTCATGTCTGCTTTCGATGCCGAGTACGAACCGAGTCCGTGGGAGCCGATCGCTGCGGAGGTCGAGCGGTACGAGCAGACGAACGGCTCCGCGGCGAGCGAGTTGGTGGGTGGCCAGTGGATCGTGCTCTGGACGATCGGGGCGAAGTCGGGCAAGGTCCGCAAGACCCCGTTGGTGCGCACCTCGGATGAGCAGGGTTCCTACGCGGTGATCGGCTCCCAGGGTGGCGCACCGACCGACCCGGGTTGGGCACACAACCTGCGTGCCAACCCGGTCGCCCGGGTGCACGACGGCGACACCGTCCACGAGTTGGCGGTGCGTGAGGTCGACGGCGACGAGAAGGCGACGTGGTGGGCCCGCGCGGTGAAGGTGTGGCCCGCATACGACGACTACCAGGCCGCCACCGACCGTCAGATTCCGCTCTTCGTCCTCGAACCGTCCTGACCGGCCCGCACCCAAAACGCGGCGTTGGGCGGGCGGCGTCGTGTCAGCCGGCCTGCAGCACCAGGGTGAGCACCGCCACGTAGTGGGCGGCGACGCCGAGGGTGACCAGGGAGTGGAACACCTCGTGGTAACCGAACGTGGCCGGCCACGGGTTGGGGCGGTGCAGCGCGTACACGGCGGCGCCGGCGGTGTAGACGAGACCGCCGCCGAGCAGCAGCGCGAGTTGGATGCCCGTGAGTGACGTGACGAGGGCGTGCCATTCGAGTAGCGCGCCCCAGCCCACGGTGACGTACACGGCGGCGACGACGGGGTACGGTGCCCGCAGCCACACCATGCGGACGGCGACGCCGATCGCCGCGGCGATCCAGGTGAAGGTGACCAGGAACGTGGCCGGGCCCGTGGGCAGGGCGAGCACGGCGATGGCGGTGTAGCTGCCGGCGATGCCCAACAGGATCGTGGTGTGGTCGATGCGCTTGAAAAGCGACATCGTGGCCGGGCGCAGATGTCCACTGTGGTAGATCGCCGACACGCCGAGCATGGTGCCGACGCCCAACGCGTAGATGGCCACGGCGACACGGGTGCCGGTCGTGGGAGCGAGCACGACGGTGACGAGGGCGAGGGGCACGAACACACAGGTGGCGACGCGGTGGATCCAGCCGCGCCACGAGGGTCGCTCCAGCGTGGTCGCGTCGGGGTTCCCGGTGGAGGTGCGCGGGGTCGAGGTCGCGGACGACGCGGGCGGGCCGGTCGACTCGTCGCGAACCAGCGGGCCGGTGGGGTGGAAGAACGTCGACATGGGCATCAGTCTCAATCTGCCAGTGATCACTGTCAACATATCATGCCAGTGATTGCTGTCACCTTCACCGCCGGGTCTGCTTGACTGGACCCATGGCCAAGAAACACGACGCCGACGCCGATGCTGAGCGAGCTGTCGATACCGGTGAAGTCGACGACGCGGCGGACGCGGGCATGAGTCTCGCCGAACTGGCAGAGGCCAGTGGCGTGACCGAGCGGACGATCCGGTACTACCAGTCCGAGAAGCTCATCCCGAAGCCTGCCAAACAGGGACGCGAACGGCGCTACGGCGACGAGCACCTCGAACGGCTCGCGTTGATCGTGGACCTGCGTGACCGGGGGTTGACCCTGCACACGATCCGTGACCTGGTCGACAACGACGACCCGACACGGACGGTCGCGTCCTGGCTCGGCATCGATGCGGCGCTGCGGGCGCCGTGGTCGGATGACCGTCCGTGCACCGTGTCGCTCGAGGAGCTGCGCGACCTGGTCGGAGAGCAGACGCCGGGCGTGCTCGCCGAACTGCACGATGCGGGCTACACCCGGGCGAACGACGACGGCACCTGGACGGTTCCCAGCCCGGGCCTGCTGGCGCTCGCGCTACAGGTGCGTCGCGCCGGGGTCGACATCGACCAGGCCGGCCACATCCGTGACGTGCTGCGCAAGCGTCTCGCCAAGGCCGTGGACGAGACCGTCGAGTTCCTGGTGGAACGGTGGAAGTCCGACCTCGGATCGGAAGGTGGACGTGACCGCCTGGCCACCACGCTGAGCGCACTGCGGCCGGTCGTCGGCGAGATGACGGGGTTGATCCTGGCTCGTGAAGTCGAACGTGCCCTGGGTGACCTGGTCACCTCGCGGGCCGCGGATCTCGCCCGCGCCGACCGCGCCGACTGACCCGGTTCGCGCGGATCGTCCCGAC
>CAZQSU010000059.1:0-19634 GCA_964595905.1 uncultured Iamiaceae bacterium | reverse complement strand
GTGGTGAAGTTCGACCCGGTCACGACCTCGATCACATCCGACGTCGAACCCTCGAGGGGAACCAGCTCGACCGGCGCGCTCAGGTGCTTGGCGACGATCCGGGCGTTGTACTCGTTGCCTGCGGCGTAGCGGACCTGGGTCACCTCGAGGTCGTCGATCCCTTCGGTGGAGGCGTCGGCGGTCGAGTCGATCTGGAACCCGACGCGGGCGAGCGCGCCGGCCACGTTCGCGGCCTGCTGGTCGATACCCGACGCGTTCAGGACCCGGACCGAGATCCCCTCCTCGGGGCCCCCCGGGGTCTCGCCGCGGAACCAGGCGAGCATCCGCTCCGCGGCCTGCTCGTCGGGCCTCAGGATGTCGCCCGCGGTCGGGGAATGCTCGGGAACGCCGGGGAACGAATAGGTCTTCAGTTCGTCGGGATCGAAGTGCCGGAACCGGTTCGCGAGTTCGATCAGTCGACCCGAGGAGAGCCCCGAGTCGACCTTGATGCTGTCGACCACCGACGCCATGATCGCGTTCAGGGTCGTCGGATTCCGGAAGGCGGCGTGCTCGGCCTGGGGGATCGCCGTGCGGATCAGCAGCTGCTGGCGGCTGATCCGTCCCAGGTCGGAGGTGCCGTCGCGGTGCCAGCCGAGGTACTCCATGTCGCCCCAGCGTTCGTGGCTCACGTAGTAGGCGAGGTTCGACGTGTCGACCGCGTCCTTGCCGGACGTGTTGTACCAGAGGTAGCGCGAACGGGCGAACGCGAGCGCCTGGGCACCGTCGAGGTCGTGGCAGCCCACCGTGGCGACGTTCAGTCCGGTGTGGTCGTCCCACATCGGCTTGTCGAAGTACAGGTCGACCCCGCCCATCGCGTCGATCAGCTTCTGGAACCCGACGAAGTCGACCTCGACGTAGTGGTTGATGGGGATCCGGAAGTTCTGCTGGATCGTGTCGACGAGCGTGGGAACGCCGATCGCGAACGCGGCGTTGATCTTGTCGCTGTGGTCTTCTCCCGCGATCGGCACGTACAGGTCGCGGGGAAACGAGAGAAGTTGCGCCGACCTGCTGGAGGGGTCGATGCGCATGATCATGATCGTGTCGCTGCGCTGGCCCGAACCGTTCGGGTCGGACTGGTACTGCGGATCGTTCAGGAACGCGCCGGCGTCGCGGCTCTTCGAGGTGATCCCCGACCGGGAATCGGACCCGACGACCAGATAGTTCTCGGGGCCACCGGACGCGGCGTCGGCGAGCCCGAGGTCGATACGGTCGATCTGGCCGAGCCGCCAGTTGAAGTAGCCGACCGTGCACGCCGTCAACAGCACGAGCACCGTGAGCACACCGCCGAGCCCGATCAGGGCGCGCTGGGCGCCGGTCCGACGACCTCTGGGGGGTCGGGCATCGACCCGACGACCCCTTCGCGACGACGGGGCGACGTCGGGTGGGCCGGCGACACGCTGCCGGGAAGACCGTGAGCTTCTGAGCGTCTCGGATGCCCGGGCCGCGCTCCCCGGCCGCCGCGGGGGCACACGACGTCCGGACCCTTCAGGGTCGACAGCCATGAGCAAGCAATGCTACCGGCGGCCTCTCGCCCCCCCACGGACCACCGGGAGCGACGGCGGTCACGTTCAGCGGGTCTCGTCGGGACGGGGTTCGCGGGGCAGTCCGAGCACCCGTTCGGACACGATGTTGCGTTGGATCTGGGCGGTGCCGCCCCAGATCGTCTCCGAACGGGAGAAGAAGAACGACACCTGCATCGCCGACGCCGGGTAGTCGCGCGCGGTGACCCGCTTGCCCACCCCGGCGACGTACTCGTCGTCCGCGGTCCCGGTCAGGATCTGGCCCTCCATGCCCAGGATGTCGATCGCCAACTCCATGGTGTCGCGGTGGGTCTCCGACCAGATCATCTTGTTGAGCGCACCCAGCGCCGCGACGCCCGGGTCCTTGGTGCCCTTCAGCGTCGAGGTCAGGGTGCGCAGGCCGTTGATCCGCATGAGCTGGATCCGACTCCACTGGGCGGCGAGGCGCTGGCGGATCACGGGGTCGTCGATGCGGCCGTTGGCGCGGGCGACGTCGATGATCTGGTCGAGTTCCTTCGCGAAGCGCCGGTAGCTGGTCGTGGCCGACGAGCCGCGCTCGAAGCCGAGGGTGGTCATCGCCACCTTCCAGCCGTTGTTCACCACGCCGACGACGTTGTCGACCGGGCACCTCGCACCAGAGAAGAACACCTCGTTGAACTCGGCCGAGCCGTCGGGTTGGACGATCGGTCGGACCTCGATCCCCTCCTGACGCATCGGCACGAGCAGGTAGGAGATGCCCCGGTGCTTGGGGGCGTCGGGGTCGGTGCGGGCCAGCACGAAGCAGTAGTCCGCGTACTGGGCCTGGGTGGTCCACACCTTCTGGCCCTCGATCACCCATTCGTCACCGTCACGGGTCGCCCTGGTCGACAGCGACGCCAGATCGGAGCCCGCGTTGGGCTCCGAGAAGCCCTGACACCACGAGATCTCGCCCGAGAGGATCTTGGGGATGAACTCCTGCTTCTGTTCCTCGGTGCCCCATTGCAGGATCGTCGGGCCGACCAGGGTGTCACCGAAGAAATCGGCGCGCATCGGGGCGTGGGCCCGGGCGAACTCCTCGGCGAGCACGACGTTCTGGATGGTGGAGAGCCCCTTGCCGCCGTACTCGGTCGGCCACGACGCGCAGATCCAACCGCCCTCGTGCAGCTTGGCGGTCCATTCCTCGTCGAACGCGGCACGTTCGTCGGGGGTCATCGAGAAGTCGTCGTCGAACCAGCCGTCGGGCAGATGGTCGACCAGCCACGCCCGGATCTCGGTGCGGAACGCCTCGGCTTCTTCGGGATAGTCCAGGTCCATGCGCGCGATCCTGACCGCTGGGTCAGGATCGACGCAACCCCGACGGGGTCAGGGGCCGGCCTCGGTCTTGGACCTGCAGGTCTCGACGAACTCGCCGAACTTCGGGATCAGCTTGTCGAGGGAGTTCGCCGGATCGGCGGGGTCCTTGCGGATCGCGCTCTGGGCGCTCTTGAAGTCGTCGAAGGGGATCCCGGTCGCCTTGTCCGACATCTCGTCGTAGATGCAGCCGCACAACTCGGTGTGGTGCTTCACCTGGGGGTCCTTGCCTCCCCCACTCGGCGCGTAGCCCTGGAGACACCCGGTGACGAAGTCTTCACGCACCGATGCGGAGTACCCCGTCGGGTCGCGCTGACCCACACAGCCACCGGCCACCACCGCGAGGAGCGCAAGGGCCGCGACCAGGGTCGAGACCCGGCGACCGGCTCGGCGCGTGGACTGCTGGCGGCTCATCGTCGCTTCGGGCATCGTCAAAGGATACCGACGCCCGCTCAGCGGGTCGAAAGCACCCGGGCACGCTCGAACACGGTGTCGAGCATCGCCGGGGTGAGCCGCTTGGTGAACGTGTTCTGCTGGCTGACGTGGTAACAGCCCAACAGGGTACGGCCGCCGGGAAGGGCGACCTCGACCGCGTGGCCGAAGTGCGGCCGCGGTCTGACGTCGAAGTGACGGGCGACGACCTGGAAGCCGAACCCGCCGAGAGCCACCACGACCCGCCAGGGCAGCACCTCGAGTTCACGCTCGAGGAACGGTGCACACGAGTCACGCTCGGCGATCGTGGGCTTGTTCTGCGGCGGCGCACACTTCACCGGGGAGGTGACCCACGCATCGTGCAGCGTCAACCCGTCGTCACGGGCGGTCGCGGTGGGTTGCGACGCGAAACCGGTCCGATGCATCGACGCGTACAGGAAGTCGCCGGACCGGTCGCCGGTGAACATCCGGCCGGTCCGGTTCGCGCCGTGCGCGGCCGGCGCGAGGCCGAGCACCATGACCCGGGCGTCGGGGTCACCGAAGCCGGGAACCGGTCGTCCCCAGTAGGTCTGGTCCGCGAATGCCGCCCGCTTGGTCACCGCGACCTCTTCACGCCAGGCGACGAGCCGGGGACATCGGCGACACGCCACGATCCGGCTCTCGAGTTCGGCCAGGGCTTCGACACGTTCCGCTCGGATGGTCACGACACCGCCGATGGTAGGAGATCGGCACGCCGACTCCAGCTTGCGCCGACCATCGTGTCGGCGGACCGGTCGCGAAAGCCCGGGGCGGAGGCGGCGGTGGGACGTCGTCGGACCAGATAGGTTGCCCTCACAGTGGCCACCACCAGAACCCTCGAATCCACGACCGTGCTGCTCGTCAGGCACGGTTCGACGCCGACGACCGGCAAGGTGCTTCCCGGGCGTGCGCCGGGTCTGCATCTCGCCGACCTGGGCCGCGCCCAGGCCGAGGTCGTCGCCGACCGGATCGCCACGCTCACCCGTGTCGAGGCGGTGTACGCGTCGCCGCTGGAGCGGGCCAGAGAGACCGCTGCGCCGATCGCCAAGGCGTGCGGCCTGCGGGTCCGACGCGAAGCCGGGTTGACCGAATGCGACTTCGGCGACTGGACCGGCCGGCAGATCGCGACGCTCGCCCGCCGAAAGGACTGGCAGACCGTGCAGCGTGCGCCGAGCCTGTTCACGTTTCCCGGTGGTGAGTCCTTCGCCGGCATGCAGTTGCGCATGACCAAGGCCATCGCCGGGTTGTGTGCCCGGCATCCGGGCGGCACGATCGTCGCGGTGTCCCATGCCGACACGATCAAGGCCGCGGCCGCCGCGGCGCTGGGCACACCGTTGGACCTGTTCCAGCGCATCGTCATCTCACCGTGCTCGATCACCGCGGTGCGTTACGCCCCGACCGGACCGGTGGTGCTCGCCGTCAACTCCACGGGTGCCGACCTCGCCCGCTCCATTCCGTCCTAGCCCTCGGAGTCGTTCGTGCCCGAGTCGTCGTTCGATTTCGCCAATCCGGACTTCTTCGTCGCCGGCGCCGTCGGCGAGCCCGGCGCGCGGGTCTTCTACCTGCAGGCCGGCCAGGAGGGAACCGTCGTCGCGTTGCGCTGCGAGAAGGAGCACGTCGCCGCGCTCGCCCACCACCTCGACGAACTGTTCGCCGACCTGCCGCCGACCGCGCCCGACCCCCACAGTCGCGCGCTGCACGAACCCGTCGAGACCACCTGGGTGCTGGGATCGCTCGCGTTCGGCTTCGACGCGGAGGGCGACCGGATCGTGATCATCGCCTCGGAGCTGACCGACGAACCGACCGGCAACGAGGCCCGGTTTGCGATCACCCGCGGCCAGGCGGCGTCGTTGATCGCCACGACCCAGGAACTCATCGCCGGGTCGCGACCGCGGTGCCAGATCTGCGGGCTGCCGATGAACCCCGACGGACACGTCTGCCCGCGGAGCAACGGCCACTCGGCAGGATGAGCGCCGATCCGGTCGAGCCGTCGGGCCAGGGGTCGACGGTGGCGGACGCGCTCGCGGCGGGCGCGACGATCGAGGTGCTCGGTCGGATCGCCTGGAGTTCGAACGGAACCTTCCTCGTCGAGGTGGCACCGGCGTCCGAGAGCGCCACGGCCACCGACGAGACCGACCGCGGCGCCGCCCAGGTGCTGCGCGGCGTCTACAAGCCCGAGGCCGGCGAACGCCCACTCGGTGACTTCCCACGGGGCATCTGGCGCCGCGAGGTGGCCGCCTACGAGCTCGCCCGGACGCTGGGCTGGAACTGCATTCCCGAGACGATCGGGGTCGACGGGCCGTTCGGCGAAGGATCGCTGCAGCGCTTCGTCGACGTCGACTACGACGACCACTACTTCACGATGATCGAGGAAGACGACCCGGCCCTCGACGTGCAACTGCGACGCCTGTGCTGCTTCGACCTCGTCGCCAACAACACCGACCGCAAGTCGGGTCACTGCCTGCTCGACGCGGACCGCCACGTCTGGGGCATCGACAACGCGCTGTGTTTCCACGCCCAGTTCAAGCTGCGCACCGTCATCTGGGACTTCGCCGGCGAACCGATCGACCCGGACCTGCTCGACGACCTCACCGGGATGCTCGACTCCGGGCTCCCCGGCGTGTTCGACGAGCTCCTCGATCCGTTCGAACGCGACGCACTGTGCACCCGCGTGCACGCCGTCGTGCGGGACGGCAGGTTTCCCCACGACGCCACCGGTCGACGCTACCCCTGGCCGCTCGTCTGAGCCTCAGCCGTTCACCTCGTCACTCGACGCGCGGGGCGGTTTTGGCATCGGCCGGACCCGGTCGGGCGGGTCCGGCCGACGGATCAGGATCGGGCCTGGAGGGCCTCGATGAGCTTGGGCAACACCTTGTGCACGTCACCGACGATGCCGAGATCGGCCACACCGAAGATCGGGGCCTCCTCGTCCTTGTTCACCGCGATGATGTTCTTGGAGCCCTTCATGCCGACCAGGTGCTGGGTCGCGCCCGAGATGCCACAGGCGATGTACACGGTCGGCTTCACGACCTTGCCGGTCTGGCCCACCTGGTAGGCGTAGGGCACCCACCCGGCATCGACGATGGCCCGGGACGCGCCAGGCGCTCCCTTGAGCAGCTTGGCGAGGGTCTCGATCATGTCGTAGGAGTCGGCCTCGCCCAGACCGCGACCGCCCGAGACGACCACGTCGGCCTCGTCGAGCTTCGGGCCGGTCGACTCCTCGACATGACGCTCCACGATCGTGGTGCCACCGAGCGCATCGGCGGGCACGTCGAGCGCCGCGACCGTCGCCGCACCGCCACCGGTTTCGGACGCCGGGAACGACTTGGGGCGGGCCAGCACGATCGCCGGGCCACCACCGTCGAGGGTGGTCGACACGTTGGTGGTCCCGCCGAACACCGGGGTGGTCGCCACGACCTGGCCGTCGGCGACGGCCAACTCGACGTTGTTCGACAGCAGCGGACGGTCGATCTTCGCCGAGAGATGCCCGGCGATGTCACGGCCGTCGGGTGTGGTGCCGAACAGGAACACGTCGGGGCCTTCCCCGGCGGCGACCTTCGCGGCCAGTGCGGCGGCGACCGGAACCCCGACGAGGGTGTTCGCCAGATCACCGGTGGCGTGCACCGTGGTGGCGCCGTTGGCACCGAGGACGCCGGCGATGGCGTCTGCGTCCGCGCCGCCGTAGAACGCCTCGACGGTGTCGCCCAGCTCACGGGCCTTGGCGAGCAACTCGAGCGTGATCGACGCGACCTTGCCGTCGAGGGCCTCGGCATGGACCCAGATCTTGGAGACAGTCATTGGATTGGTGGGCCCTTTCTCTAAATGACCTTGAGTTCTTCGAGGAACGCCACGATCTTCTCGTGGGCGTCGCCTTCGTCGACGACCTTCTCGCCGGCCTCCCGTTCGGGGGCCGGGGTGACGTCGGTGATCTTCTGGCGTGCGCCTTCCCACCCGACCTGGCTGGCCTCGAGACCGAGGTCGGCGAGGGTGACCTGGTCGACCGGCTTGTTCTTGGCGGCCATGATCCCCTTGAACGACGGGTAGCGGGGCTCGACCACACCGGCGGTGACCGAGACCAGGGCCGGCAGCGAGGTGCTCACCTCGTCGTAGCCGGCTTCGGTCTGACGCTGCACCTTGAGGGTGCCGTCGGCGACCTCGACGTGCTTGGCGAAGGTCGCCGAGTTGATGCCGAGCAGCTCGGCGAGCTGGGCGGCGAGCGTGCCGGTGTAGCCGTCGGAGGCCTCCACGGCGCTGAGTACCAGGTCGACCCCTTCGACCCGGCCGATGGCCGCGGCGAGGATCTTGGCGGTGCCGAGTGCGTCGGATCCGGCGATCGCCGGGTCTGACACCAGAATCGCCTTGTCGGCGCCCATGGCCAGCGCCGAGCGCAGACCCGACACCTCGCCGTCGGCGGTGACCGACACGAGGGTCACCTCACCCTCACCGGCGGCGGCGACGAGTTGGAGAGCCATCTCCACGCCGTAGGAGTCCGCCTCGTCCAGGATCAGCTTTCCCGAACGGTTCAGGGTGTTGTCCGCATCCAACGACCCGGGTTCTGCGGGGTCGGGAATCTGTTTCACGGTGACGACCACGTTCATGGATGTATTCTCCGGCGCGGGTACGAGCGCTTACAAATCCGCCCGGGCCGCAGCAGCACCGCTGCCGGGTAACCGCCCGGTGGGGCGCCCTCGAGGTTGGTCGGTAGGATTCGGCGCCTGTGTCAGAGTCGACGAAGGCCTCCAGGCAGAGCTGGTGGGTGCAGTGGGGACCCTGGATCGGCCTCGCCGTCGCCGTGGCCGTCATGCTCTTCGGTGCCTGGCTGCGCCGCCACACCCTCGACGACTCGTTCATCAACTACCGCATCGTGCGCCAGATCCAGGCCGGCAACGGACCGGTGTTCAACGCCGGCGAACGGGTCGAGGCGTTCACGAGCCCGTTGTGGCTCGGCCTGCTCGTCGTCGGCGACGCGATCCTGCCGGTGAAGCTCGAGTGGATCGGCATGGCCGGTGGGATCCTCATCGGCGCACTCGGTCTGGTGCTGGCGGCTCTGGGCGCCCGTCGTCTGCACGGCCACCGCGACCTGGACGACGGTGCCCGCTCGGTGTTCGTGCCCCTGGGCGCCCTGGTGATCGCGGTGTTCCCGCCGGTGTACCGCCTGATCGCCACCGGTCTGGAGGACGGCCTGTCGGTCGCGTGGCTGGGTCTGAGCGTGCTGCTGCTCGGTCGCTGGGCCGATTCGGATCGCCGGTTCGGGCTGCCGAGCGCGTTCCTGATCGGCCTCGGCGTGCTCGTGCGTCCCGACCTGGCCCCGTTCTGTGCGGTGTTCCTGCTCGCAGTGCTGATCGGCGACCGCGGCCATCCGCACCGCTGGCGGCGCGGCCTGCTCGTGGTCGTCTCGGCGGTCGCGCTCCCGGTGGTCACCGAGATCCTGCGGATGGGCTACTTCGGGGTGCTCACGCCCAACACGGCGATCGCCAAGTCGGCGCACCTGGCACGCTGGGGCCGGGGCTGGACCTACCTGCTCGACACGATGAACCCGTACTGGTTCTGGCTCCCGATCGTGGTCGTGATCGTCGTCGGGTACGTGCCGCTCCTGCGGCGCTTCGGTGGCCCCGACCGGTCGCACCGCGATCTGCGGCGCGCCCTGGTGGCGGCGGCGTTCGCGCTCGGCGCGGTGATCTGCGCGCTGTACATGATCCGTCTCGGCGGCGACTACATGCAGACCCGGCTGCTCCTGCCGGCGATCTTCGGGTTCGTCGCGCCCATGACCTTCGTGACGTGGCGGCTGACGCGCCGTGTCGGCGTCGGCCACGTGCTGGGCGCGGCGACGCTGGTCTGGCTCGCGGTGTGCGGACTGGTCCTGCGCACGCCGTCCGACGACCGTGCCACCCTGTTCGAGCCGCAGAATGCCGTGACCCTTTCCGACTTCGCGGCGGCGGGTCCCGGACCGATCGCGCCGATCACGCCCCCGGGCAGCGTGTTCTTCATGGCGAATCGACTGCCCTATCCCAGCGCGCGCGGGCAAACGCCGGTCATCATCGAGCTCGGTGTGGGCAAGGTCGGCTACGCCATCGACGACGACGTGTACCTGCTCGACGGACTCGGCCTCGCGAATGCGATCGCTGCGCACGAGGAGCTGCGACGGCGCGGGTGGCCCGGGCACGAGAAGGTACTCGCCCCGCCCTGGATCGCCGCGCTGTCGACGGCGCCCGGGTCGCCCGTGAAGGCGAGCGACTTCCCTCGTCCACCGAGGTGGGACAACGGCATCGTCCTGATCGTGTTTCCCGTCCAGGACGACCCGCGGGGTCGACCGTTCGCGGAGCGGGTCGCCACCGCCCGCGGCGTGTTGAAGTGTGACACGATGATGCGCTTCCGCGCCTCGTACGAATCGCCGATGACCTTTCGGCGCTTCGGTTCGAACCTGCTGCGCGCCTTCGAGCACCAGCGTCTGGTCATCCCGGGCGAGCCCGCCGACGCGGCCCGCGCGCTGTGCACCCCCGCCGAACGCCGGTCGATCCCCGCGCTCGCCACCCCTGCAGGTGACTGAGGGACCGTGCGGATCCTGTTGATCGTCAACCCGGCGTCGTCGTCGGTGAACGCCCGGATCCGGGTGCTCATCGGCTCGAAGCTGGCCGTCGACCACGACGTCCGGATCGTCGAGACCAACCGGCAGGGCCATGCCGCCCGACTCGCCCGTGGCGCGGCTTCGACGGGTACGTCGGTGGTCGCCGTGCTCGGCGGCGACGGCACCCTGAACGAGGCGGCGAACGGTCTGGCGGGCACCGACACCGCGCTGGCGCCGCTGCCGGGCGGCTCGACGAACGTGTTCGCCCGCACGATCGGCCTGCCCAACGATGCGATCGGCGCCACCGATGCGCTGGTGCGGTCGCTGCGCGACCCGGGCGCGGCGATCCGCCGCATCGGGCTGGGTCGGGCCGACGACCGCTACTTCCTGTTCCATCTGGGCCTCGGCTTCGATGCGGCGCTGGTCGAACAGGTCGAGCGTCACGCACCGCTGAAACGTTGGGCCGGTCACCCGCTGTTCGCGTGGGCCGGGGTGAGCGCGTGGTTCCGTCACTACGACCATCGGCGGCCGCGTTTCGCGATCCGCTACCCCGACCGGGCATCGGTCGAGGACGCGGTGTTCGCGATCATCGCCAACACCAACCCCTACACCTTCGTCGGGAACCGACCCTTCGACATCGCGCCGGCGGCGACGCTCGAGCGTCCCCTGTCGACCGTCACCGTTCGTGACCTGCGGTTCCTACGGATCCTGCAGCTCGCCGGGGCCGCGCTCACCTCGGCCGAGCGGCTCGCGCGGGTGAAGGGCGTGACCATCCAGGCCGACGTCACCGCATGCGAGGTCGTCGGTCACGGGTCGTTCCCGGTGCAGATGGACGGCGAGGCCCTCGGTGAGACCGATCACCTCGACGTGGTCCACGAGCCCGACGTGCTCGCGCTGGTCATGCCCGTGGGCGCCGACCTTCCAGCGCCGCACGGGCGGTCGCCGGGTCGTTCGTGATCACCGCGTCGACCCCGGCGTCGGCCAGTGCCACGATGCGCGCCGGGTCGTCGACGGTCCAGGTGTTGACCGCGATTCCCGCCCGGTGCGCGGCGGCGATCACCGCGGGCGTGGTGGCCTCGACGGGCGGGTGCAGCGCGGTGTGGCGATCGGCGGTGATGTGGCCCAGCAGCGCGTCGACGTCGTCGACGCCGAGCACGAGCCAACCGGTCGCGAGCCGGGCGTCGAGCGACCGGACCGCGACGATGTCGTCGTAGTTGAAGCTCGACACGATGACCTGGTCGGCCACTCCCAGCTCACCGACCAGCGCGACGACGCCGGCGGCGACCGCTCCGGAGGCGTCGTAGTCGGGTTCGCCGGGGATGTTCTTGATCTCGATGTTGACCTGCAACCCGCCGCAGGCGTCGAGCGCCTCGGCCAGCGTGGGCATCTCTCCCGGCAGATCGGCGCGGGTGAGCTCCACGATGGCCCGACCGTCGGCGAGATGCGCGTCGTGGTGCACGACGAGCCGGCCCTCCGCGTCGCGGTGCACGTCGAGTTCGACCCCGTCCGCGCCACGGGACGCCGCGGCGGCGAACGCTTCGAGCGTGTTCTCGGCGAATTCGACGGAGACGCCCCGATGGGCGAAGATGAGGGGTGCCACCTGGTCGGTCATCGGCCGCATCGTGGCACGTCGGCGCCCCCGCGCGCGCATCGGTGCGACAAATGTCTCATCGGAGGCGAATAAAAGATCATGAAAAGTGCTTGCCGGAGTGAGCGCGGCGCGCTAGCGTTGCCACGTCCCGCCTAGCACACTGTCTTCAACAGGCGCAAAGGCTCGTGAATCCGGTCACGATCGTGGCCAGCCGACACCCTTGGAGTGAATCGTGGCGCTCAATGCCAGCCACCTGCTGTCCCTCACGCTCGCCTCCGACGAGTGGCGATCCTACGCTGCTTGCCGCGACACGAACCCGGATCTGTTCTTTCCCGTGGGCACCACCGGCCCGGCGATCGAACAGATCGCCGCTGCCAAGGCGATCTGCGACGAGTGCCCGGCGCGTGAGGAGTGCCTGGAGTACGCGTTGGCGACCAACCAGGACTCGGGCATCTGGGGTGGCACCTCCGAAGAGGAGCGTCGGGTCCTTCGCCGCCAGTACCAGGCCGCCAAGCGCTCCGCCTGAACGACCGCCGGCCGCCGAATCTTCGCCGTCGTTCCCCCGGTTCGCCGCCCGTGCGGGCGTTCCGGACGGGCGCTCCGACTCAGTGGCTCCGCAACGGGACCGTCAAGGCCACCACGGTCCCGACTCCGTCGGGTGACGCCGCGCTGATCGAACCCGACAGGTCCGACACCACCAGCGCCCGGACGATCGAGAGTCCGAGGCCTTTGGCGGTGTCGATGTCGAATCCGTCGGGCAATCCACGGCCGTCGTCTCGCACCTCGATGCTGAGCCGGTCGTCGTCGGTCGACACGCGGACGACCACGTTGCCGCCACCGGCCCCGAATGCGTGATCCACGGCGTTCTGGAGCAGTTCGTTCAACACGACCGCGAGCGGGGTGACGACCTCGGCGGGGGCGATCCCGCCGTCGCCTTCGACCCGGAACGACACCCGCTGCTCGGGGGCGACCAGACCCTCCTCGACCATGCGGATCAAGGGCCGCACGATGTCGATGAAGGGCACGTCCTCTCCGGCGTCGCGGGCGAGCATGTCGTGCACCAACGCGATCGAGCGGATCCGCTGGACCGATTCGTCGATCGCGGCTTTGGCCTCGTCGCCGGCGAGACGTCGGCCCTGCAGGCGCAGCAGCGCCGAGACCGTCTGCAGGTTGTTCTTGACCCGGTGGTGGATCTCGCGGATCGTGGCGTCCTTCGAGAGCAGCAGCCGGTCGCGCCGTCGCAGTTCGGAGATGTCCCGGGCGAGCACCACCGCGCCGTCGACCGCGTGCCGCCCCACCAGCGGGATGCAGTGCAACAGCACGATCACGTCGTCGGTGTGTTCGATCTCGACGGTGACCGGCCGACGCACGTCGAAGGCCTGGCGCACGACCTCGTCGTCCATGCCGAGTTCGGCCAGCGTCATGCCCTCGGTGTTCGCATGCACGCCGATCCGGTGCAACGCGGAGACGGCGTTCGGTGAGATGTAGGTGATCCGCTCCTCACGGTCGAGCACGAACACCCCGTCGCCCACGCGCGGCAGCTCGTCGCTTCCCGAATCCATCTGCTCGAAGGGGTACACCCCGTCGACGATCATGCGGGCGAACTCGTTGAAGATCTCGGCGTAGACCCGCTCCAACTCGCCCGGCGCCCGGCCGATCGCGGTGGGTGTCTCCCGGGCAAGCACCCCGATCACCTGGCCGTCGAGGCGCACCGGGATGCACACCTCGCGCACGGCTTCGCGCAGATGCTCGACCACGTGCTCGCCGTCGATGATCTGGCCCAACTGGTAGCAGCGGTACACCAGCGGCCAGTCCTCCTCGGAGCACTCGCGTCCGATCATGTCGGTGCGGTACAGCGTCTGGCTGGTCGACGGGCGCACCTGGCCGACCACCACGAAGGTCTCGGCGGCGTCGTCGACCGGCACGAACAGGAACAGGTCCGAGAAGCAGAAGTCGGCCAGGATGTGCCACTCCGCGATGAGCTGTTCCAGATGTCGCTTGCGTTCGCCGCTCAGCCGACCTCTGACCTGGGCGAGGGCGACCGGGTCGCTGCGGCGCTCCGTGGGGACCACCGGCAACGGGCCGGTGCGGTACGAGGCGTCATCCGCTGGTTTCACCATGGGTCAGGCTATCTGCGGCCCGCGGGGTCCAACGGGTTCATCGCCAGATGTGACCGCCCATCTCGAGCAGGCCGGCGAGGTCGCCGATGTCGTCCGACAGGTACGGGACGGTCGCGAGCACATCCGCGTGATCAGCCAGGTCCTTGCGCAGTTCCGCCTCGCGTTTCGCGACGACCTGGAAGTCGAGGAACCGGTCGGCGACCTCGTGCAGGACCCGGGCCACGTCGTCCGGGCTCGCGTCGAGCCCCTCGGTCAGGTCGGCCAGACCGGGCGCGAGCTGATCGGCGCGTTCGGTGAGCGCGCGGGCGGCGTGGGTCGCGTTCGTCGAGCGCAGGTACGCGGGGAACACCTTGTTCAACACGATCGCGCCCAGGTGGAGCTGGTCGTCGGCGAGGGCGTCGATGAAGTAGGTCGTCTCGGCGACCGGTGCCGCTTCGAGCGTCGACACCACCACGAAACTGGTGCGGCGTTCCGACAACAGTGCCTGCACCGCTCGGGCACGTTCCACGAAACCGTCGTGCATGGTCTGGAACAGCATGAAGAACTCGGCGATGTCTGCCAGGAACTGCGAGCCGAGGATCCGGTCCGCGACGTTCATGAACGGCTTCGACGCGACCGTGAACACCCGCGACTGGTACGGCGCGGTGAGCCACCGCAGCAGGCGACTCGAGAAGAAGTCGGCCATGCGTTCGGGGGCGGCGAGAAAGTCGATGGCGTTGCGCGTCGGTGGTGTGTCGACGACGATCAGGTCGTAGCGCCCCGACGAGTGGATGTCGTAGAGGCGCTCCATCGCGATGTAGTCGTGGCTCTGGACGAACCGGCCCGAGATGTTCGCGTACAGCGGATTCGACAAGATCGCGTCGCGGGTCGCCGCGTCGGGCGCGTGCCGGGTGACGAGGTCGTCCCAGGACGCCTTGGTGTCGAGCATCGCCGCTGAGAGTTCTCCCCGGGGTTCCACGCCCGCCGCGGCGAACGCCTCGGGTGGGATCGGGGTCTCGGCGTTCCCGAATCGTTCGATTCCCATCGCCGTTGCCAGCCGTCGGGCCGGGTCGACGGTGACCACGAGCACCTTGCCGCCCAGGTGGACTGCTGCCATCGCGGCGATCGCGGCGGCGGTCGTCGTCTTGCCGACCCCACCGGAACCGCACGTGACGAGGATCTCGCGGGAAGCCGCGAGCGCCTCGAGGGTCTCGGTCGTGCCCGTGGCCCGGGAAGCCGCGGCCATCAGTTCAACTCCTCGCCGAGCGCGTCGGCCACCAGCCGGGTCACCCGCACGCCGTGGGCGCGGGTGAACAGTTCCGGCAGGTACAGCACCCCGGCGGCGTCGTCGAGTTCGCTACGCAACCGGGCGAGGTGCCGGGCCTGGGTCCGACGCAGGGTGACCGCGAGGCGGGCGCCGTCGAACAGGGGGGTGACGTTGTCGTCGAGGGCGTCGGCGAGCAACGACGTCCCTTCGTCGGTGGCGAGCCGCTCGAAGATCACGTCCTCGGAATCGGTGAACAGCTCGGGCAGCACCCGGTTCACCACGACCGCGGCGAGACCCACGTTGGTCTCTGAGGCGAGCCGGTCGCGCAACTCGATCGTCTCGGTCACCGGCATCTCCTGCGGGGTGGCCACGATGACGGCACCGGTGAGGCGCTCGTCGCCGAGGATGTCGAGCATCCAGGTGGTCTGGCTGCGTACCAGGCCGACCTGGACGAGTTCGTTGATCGCCTGAGGTGCGGCCAGTTGGCTGACCACGTGCCCGCTCGCCGACGCGTCGACGACCACGAGGTCGTAGTTGCGCTCGCGTACCTCGTAACAGAACTTGCCGACGGTGAGGATCTCCTTGACGCCGGGCGCCGCGGAGGCGACGAAGTCGAACGTTCTGGCCAGCGGGCCGATGCGCGCGAGCAGAGGGACCTTCAGTTGCAGGCGGAGGTACTCCTTGAGCGACTCCTCGGTCTGCATGCACATCGCATACAGGTTCTCCTGGACGCGGCGTTCCTCGAAGGCGAGTGGGCCGACCTCGAGGAACGTCGCCAGGTCACCTTTGGCGTCGATCTCGCCGACGAGGGTGCGCTTGCCCATCGAGGCGGCACGCAACGCGAGCCCCGCGGCGACCGTCGTCTTGCCCACGCCACCCTTGCCGGTGACGAACAGGAGTTTGCGATCCAGCAACTCCACCGCGTCGGCGGTCTTCTGCGACAAGGGGCGCCTCAGCGCGCGCCGAGCGCGGTCACGAGCCGAAACCGACCCGGGGTACGGCGTCGGGGCTGCCGATCTCGACGTAGCTGAGCCGGGCGACCGGCACGCCGACCTGGCGGCCGCGGCGATCGGTGAGCCAGAACACGCCATCGGCGTTCGCCATCGCCTCGTCCACGGCGCTACGCACCGCGGCGGCGTCGGAGTCCTCGCCGAGGTCGATCACGAGCTCCTTGGAGGTGTAGCTCACTCCCACACGTACGTCCACGCCGCGTCCTTTCTCGAAGTGCCGCTGTGTCAACGGCCGTGTCGGGTCATCCTACCGACGGCTCGATCGCCGACCGGTAACGGCCGGTCGCCGCCGCATTTGCCATGATGGGATCACCGTGTCCGGCCACCGAGTTCGCCAGTGGAATCGCCGCTCGCGTCGGGCGGCGGCCGTCGTCGCCTCCGCGGGTGCGTTGGCCGTCGGGGCCGTGGTTCCGTTGGCGTGTTCGTCGTCACCGAAACGCGATGCTGCCGCTTTCTGTTCCGCCTATGTCGATGTCGCGTCCAGCGGCGCGAAGCTGTCGGATCCCGACGAGGTGTCGCTGCCGAACCTTCGGAGCCAGGTGCGTGCCATCGACGACGCGGCCGCAGATGCCGCCGAGGTCGCTCCCGAGTCCATCGCCGACACGGTGGACGCGGTGATCGAGCCGTTGCACGCGCTGCGGGACGACCTCGACGACGCCGATGGCCGCAAGGCCGCTGACCGGGCGCTGATCGGATACCGCATCGACGCCGGCAAGCTGCATTCCCAGCAGAAGCGCCTGGACGCCTGGGCAGCGGCCAACTGCGACGTCGTGCCCGTCACCACGACGACGGCGCCGGTGACCATCGCCCCTGGTGTCACCGGCTGAGGGGTGGCGATGACCCGCACGTACCTCGACCATGCCTCGTGCGTGCCGCTGCGACCGGAAGGACGCGACGCGCTCGTCGGGGCCTTGGCGACGGCCGGCGCCGACCCGGGCCGGATCCACGCCGAGGGCATGGCGGCCCGGCAGGCCCTCGAGGAGGCCCGCACCCGGGTGGCGGCGCTCGTGGGGGCCAAGACCCGTTCGGTGGTGTTCACCTCGTCGGCGTCCGAAGCGATCGCCGCGGTGTGCTGGGGCGCGTCGCGGCGCCACGACGGCGCCCAGGTGATCAGCCCGGTGGAGCACTCGGCGGTCCGGCTCGGTGCCGCCCGCTGGGGCCCGACGATCGAACTCGGGGTCGACGCCTTCGGGCGGGTCCGCCTCGACGACCTCGAGACCGCGCTCGCCGCCGACCCGGCGATCGTGCACGTGCAGTGGGCCAACCACGAGGTCGGCACCCGCCAGCCCGTCACCGAGGTGGTGCGCCGCTGCCGGGAGGCGGGCGTGCTGTGCCACGTCGACGCCGCGCAGGGCGTGGGGCGCGACCCGATCGCCTTCGACGAGCTCGGCGCTGATCTGCTGTCGTTGTCGGGCCCGAAGTTCGGGGCGCCGCTGGGCACCGGTGCGCTCGTCGTCCGACGTGGCGTGCGCCTGGAGCCGTTGCTGGTCGGCGGCGACCAGGAGCGTGCCCGTCGGGCCGGGCTCGAAGCCGTGCCGTCGCTGGTCGGCATGGGTGCGGTCGCCGAGGTGCTCGCCGACGCCCGCACGCGGACCGACGAGGTGGCCCGTGACGCGCGCCGGGTCGACGCGCTCGCCGACGCGCTGTGCGGCCCTGACGGCCCCGGCGGGATCACCCGGCTGGGCGACCCCGACGACCGGGCGCCCCACATCCTGTGTGTGGGCGTCGCCGGGGTCGAGCCCCAGGCGGTGCTGCTCGGGTTGGATCAGCGCGGCATCGCGGTCCACTCGGGCTCGTCGTGTGCCACCGAGTCGCTCGAGCCCTCACCGGTGCTCGCCGCGATGGGGGTCGACGCGGAGCGGTCGTTGCGCCTCTCGGTGGGGTGGACGACGACCGACGACGACCTCACCCGCACCGCCGACGCCGTCGCCGAGGTCGTCGCGGGGCTGCGTTCGCTGGCCTGAACGTCGCGTCCGGCGCCGGTCAGCCCGCGGAACCGGTCGGCCCGGTCGGAGCGGAGGTGGCCGGGGCCGACGGTCCGGCGCCCGCCGTCGTGGTGGGGTTCGACGCGGCGGCCACCGCGGGACGCACGACGTTGTCGATGATCGAAAGGATCGGGTCGTTGCCGGGGAGTCGGAGCGCGTCGATCCGGTTCAGGTACTTGCGAGCCGAGGCGACATCGCCCTCCTGCACCGCGGCGATCGCCGCGAACGCCAACGCGTCGGGAAACTGCGGTGCGAGCTCCAATGCCCTGGTCAGGTCCGCGTGGGCGCGTCGCGCGAAGTTGGCGACGTCGTCCGCGCTGGCGACCCCTTCGAGCTGTTGGGCCAGCAGCGCCTCGGTGCGGCCCCGGTAGGTGTAGGCGACCGCATCGTCGGGTTGGTCGGCGATCCGGGCGGTGAAGCACTCGAGGGTCGCGACCGCGTTCGACGCGAAGTCCGAGCCGTTGGAGGTCGCAGAACCGAACGTGGTGCCCATCTTGTCGATGCACGCCTGGGTGGCCTTCGACGGGGTCAACGATCCGGGCGTGTCGGCGCTCTGGCGCTTGCTCCCCGACGTGGTGGTCACCACGATCCCGGCGACGGCCGCCACGGCGAGCACCGCCACGACCGCGAGGAGCCGGCGGAGCCCGTGATGGCCCGGGTCGGTGGCGTCGATGAGTTCCCGGCGGTTCTCGATCGCGTCGATGACCCGTGCGGCGCGTGCGGTGTAGTCGGCGCGTAGCGTCGCGTGGTCGTCGTCGTCGAGGTCACCCGCTGCGTGTTCGCGTTCGAGGTCGTCCAACGAGGTCAACAGGAACGTCCGTTGCTCCTCGAGCGCGGCGAGCTCGTCGAGGTCGACGGCGCTCGGGCGCCGCTCCGGCGGCGGATCGGCGGGCTCGGTCACGGCGTCCGGGCTCGGTCGGGGTCGCGGTGCAGCTCGTCGAGTGCGGCGGCGACCTTGTCGCGGGCGTCGTCGTCGACCTCTTCGGGGTCGATGCGACGCCAGCGCAGGAACGCCGCGGCGAGCACGGCCGCCGCCACGACGAACGCCACGACCGGGATCGCCCAGATCAGCCCTTCGATCCCCCGCCGCGACGGAGTCAACAGGATGTCGGCGCCGTAACGGTCCGAGAACCAGGCCCGCACCTCGTCGGGGGTGCGCCCTGCGGCGAGCTGTCGACGAATCTCCTTCTTGCCCGCGACCGAGGTGGGCGCGTCCGACGCGGCCATCGACTTGTCGGTGCACTGGGGGCAGCGCACGGTCTCGGCGACCGCCCGGGTGCGTTCGGTCAGGCTCGGTCGCCCGCTCGACCCGGCGCCGACGACGAGCGCCACGACCAACACCACCACGAGCAGCACCCACGGCAGCCAGTGCGACGAGAACTTCTTCGGGCGGTGACCGTCGGCGCCGCTCACGGCGTCGCCTCCGCGGTCGTCGTCGACGGCGTGGTCGACCCCGATGCCGTGGCGCCGCCGCGTCGCAGCAGGTCGTCGAGGCCGGATTCGGTCACGTTCGTGATCGTCTTGGCCACGACGACCCCGTCGGGGTTCACCACGAAGGTCTCGGGCACCTTGGCGACGCCCCAGTCCAACCCGATCGTGTCGGTGTCGACGGCGAGCACCGGCCAGGTGGCGCCGCCGAATTCGGCGAAGAACGCCTTCGCCGCGGCCGGGGTGTCCTGGAACAACACGTTCACCAGCTCGGCGTCACCGGCCGCGTCGTGGCGCTGGGCCCAGCGCCGCACCGCCGGCGCCTCGATCCGGCACGGCTGGCCCCACGCC
>CAZQSU010000058.1:12914-19907 GCA_964595905.1 uncultured Iamiaceae bacterium | reverse complement strand
GGGCATGCCACGGGCGAAGGTCGGGCACTGAACGCCGCCCGCAACGCGATCTCGTCGCCGCTGCTCGAGGCCTCCATCGAAGGTGCCCGGGGCATCCTCCTGTCGATCTCGGGCGGCTCCGATCTCGGACTGTTCGAGGTCAACGAGGCGGCCGAGGTGATCCACGGCGTGGCGCACCCCGACGCCAACATCATCTTCGGCGCGGTCATCGACGACGAGCTGGGCGACGAGGTCAGGGTGACGGTGATCGCGGCCGGTTTCGACCGGTGGGACGACGGCGAGATCGAGGCGCCACCACCGCGGGCGGCCGATCTGCCTCGTGCCGAAGACCTCTTCCCGCCCGACGACGGGCCGGACGGCGGATCAGACGACGGACCGGACGACTTCGACGTCCCGTCGTTCCTGAAATAGCGGGCCGTATCCGGGCGTGCGACCGGTGATCCGATTCACCGCGGCGACCGACGGTTCGTTCGCCCTCGACGAACCGGGTGAACGACTCGACGAGCGGCGCAGGACGGTCACCCCGCACCCGGTGACGTGGCTCACCCAGGTCCACGGTGCGGCCGTGGTCGGTGCCGACCGGACGTGCCGCGTGAACGGTGCAACCGCGGACGCGGTGGTCACCGCCGAGCCCGGCGTGGCGCTGTCGGTCATCACGGCCGACTGCGCCCCGGTGCTGCTGGCGACGCCGCACGCGGTGGCCGCGGTGCACGCCGGCTGGAAGGGCCTGCTCGCCGGTGTCGTCCCGGCGGCCGTCGAGACGCTTCTGGGGAACGGGGACGGGCCGGTGAGCGCGTGGCTGGGCCCGTGCATCCGGGCCCGTTGCTACGAGTTCGGCGCCGACGACCTCGACGCGGTCGCCGCGGTCCTCGGCGACGAGGTCAGGTCCCACACCGCCTGGGGGACGCCCTCGTTGGACGTGACCGCGGCGGTCACGGCGTCGCTGCGACAGGCCGGGGTCGACCGACTCGTCGACACCGGGGTGTGCACCGCGTGCAGTCCGGTGCACTTCTCGCACCGTGCAAGGGGCGACCGGGAGCGCCAGGCGGCCTTCGTCTGGCTGGAGGAATGACGAGAACGTTCCGGGTTTTCTGCCCGTCGGCTCGCGTGGGCACGCGCCGGGGCGGTAGATTTCCACACAGGAGGATCGATGGCGACACTGTGGCGTAAGACCATGTATCACCTGGGGCTCGCCCCCGAGGACGAGTACGACGACTTCGACGTCGACGATCCTCGGTACGGCGAACCGGTCGAGGAGCCGCCCCGGCGCGCGCCGCAGCCCCGCAGGGCCCCGGCCGACCAGGGTGCGGGCCGGCCGATGCCGCGACGCGGCGAACAGCCACCCGAGTCCTCCGCGATCGGAGCCGTCCGGCCGATTCGCTCCGCGGAAGCGGGCGACCCCGGCGTGCCCGAGGAGCGCGAACGCCCGTCACGGGTCGTACGCCCGGTGCCGATCGCGGCGAACGCGAAGCCGCACGCACTGTCACCGGTGTCCTTCGACGACGCCCAGGAACTCGCCGACAAGTTCAAGGGCAGCCAACCGGTGATCATGAATCTGCAGAACGCCGACCGCGACCTGGCCCGTCGGCTGATCGACTTCGCGAGCGGCCTGTGTTACGGCGTGGGCGGCCAGATGGAGAAGGTCGCGAATTCGGTGTACCTGCTCACCCCGTCGAACGTCGAGGTGTCCGCGGAGGAGCGTCGCCGGATGCAGGAGCACGACTTCTCCGGTCGATGACCGGCCTTCTCCTCGCGTCCGAGACGGGTATCGTCAATCGGATCGTGGCCGATCTGCTCGGCTTGTACGCGCTCGCGCTGTTCGCCATGATGATCCTGAGTTGGTTCCCGCTCCGCCCTTCGGGAACGCCGGCACAGATCCAGAGGATGCTGCTGCGGATCACCGATCCGCTCGTCGTCCCGCTGCGCCGGTCGATGCCCTCGATGGGCATGATCGATCCGTCGCCGTTGATCGTGTTGCTGGCGGTGTTGTTCCTCAGGGGGCTCCTCCTGGGCTGACCGAGTGGTACGCCTCGGGAAGTAGGATCAGGTCATATGGAACTCACGCCACAACTGTTGACCGACGAGATCGACTTCCGGATCGCGGTCCGGGGCTACGACCGTCACGAGGTCGACGACTTCCTCGAGCGGGTCGCGGTCGCGGTCGGCCAGCTCCAGTCCCAGCTCACCAAGGCCGTCGCGCGGGCCAAGACCGCCGAGGCACGCGTCGCCGAACTCGAGGCCGGCGGCGGGGTCGCGGCGACCGAGGCCGCCCCGGCGACCGAACCCGTCGCTCCGGAGAAGGAACCGTCGACCACACGGGTCGAGCCGACCACTCCCAAGGCCCCACCGGCCGCGCCCGTCCCCGCCACCGGTGGCGACGAGGACCTCAACGAGGAGCTGCGACGGACGCTGGTGCTGGCCCAGCGCACCGCCGACTCGGCCATCCGCGAAGCGCACGAGGAGGCCCGCCAGATCGTCGAGGAGGCCAACGAGGAGGCGCGCCGCAACCGGGAGGCTGCCGAGGCGGCCCACGCGAAGGCGCGCGAAGAGGCCCATGGCCGCCTGGTCGCGGAGATCCGTGACCTCGAGGCGACCCGTGAGTCGATGCGCGACGACACGGTGATCCTCGAGCGCTACCTGGGTACCGAACGGGCCCGGGTGCGTGAGACGATCCAGGTGCTGCGTCGGCTGGTCGACGAACCCGAGTCGTTCCGCACCCAGGAGGTGCCCGAGTTGAGTGGCGCCACGACCCCCGCGGCACTGGGTCCGGCACCCGAGCCCGCCTCGGCCGGGGCGGACGACGCGACGTCGGCCCCCGGCGACACCGCCGAGGGCGCGTCGACCGAGGCCGCCGGCGACGAGGGAGCGGAGGAGACGACGGTCGAACCCGAGACGGGATCGGGCCCGGTCGAGTCCGGCGCAGACGAATCGACCCCCGACGCATCCGGCCCGGGAGCAGCCAACGTGGACGAATCCGGCCCGGGAGGATCCAACCCGGACGCATCCGACCCGGGCGCATCCGACGCGGTGTCGTCGGAGCCGGGCGCTGCGGAACCGTCCGGAGCGCCCGACGCCGGCGAGGTCGCCGGCGAGGCACCCCCGCTGACGCAACGCACCCCGGGGTCGGCGCCCGCCGGCGAGGCCGCGTCGTCGGACGCAGCACCGACAGCGGTGCCGGACGAGTCGTCCGCCGGTGGGGAGCAGGCGTCGGGAGCGGCGACGACATCGGACACCGAGGATCTCGGTCAACTCTTCTCGTCGTCGGAGTCGGCGAAGGACTGGCGGGCGGCAGGATCGGATCGAGGTGACCAGGGGCCGCACACCCAACCGGTCGCCGCGGCGCGCTTCGAGGAGGAGAGCGACGAGGCGTTCCTGGCCGAGTTGCGCCGCGCGATGAACGACGACGAGCCGCTCGGTCCCGACGACAAGCCCTGAAGCGACGAGGGCGCCCCTGAGTGGGCCCCGAGCCGGGGCGCGCCGGTCAGGGGTCGACGGGGGCGATCGCGACCGTGACGGTCGCGCCGTCGAGGTCGAGCGCGTGCCCTTCGGCGGGCCCGGACGGCCAGGTGACCTCGGTCGCCAACGCTTCGCGCGCGATCGTGTCGCCGTGGACTCCCAGGCTCTCGGCGACGCCGTCGTCGTCGCTCCACAACCTGATGGTGACCCGGTCGGAGATGGCGAGTCCGAGGCGTTTGCGCTCTTCGTTGAGTGCTCGGGTGAGTTCCCGCGCCAGACCCTCGCTGCGCAGGTCGTCGTCGAGCGTGAGGTCGAGCGCCACCGCCCAGCCGTCGCCCTCGCTCAGCGCGAACGATTCGTGTCGGGTCGCTCTGAAATCGACCTCGTCCGCCGTGACCGTCTCACCGCCGATCTCGATGTGGCCGTTGCGTTCGAGTTCGTCGTGAAGAGCGTCGCCGTCGCCGGCACGGAGCAGACCGGCGATCTCGTTCACCCGCTTGCCCAGGCGGGGTCCGAGCTTCGCGAAGTTCGGCACGACGGTCCACGAGAGCAGATCCGACACGGTGTCGACCTGCTCGAGGTCGTGCACGTTGAGTTCGCCGGCGATCTCGACCGAGACGGCGGCGTCGAGATCGATCCCCGGATGCAACAGCAGCGCACGGCGAAGCGGCTGGCGCGTCTTCACCGCGGCATCGCTGCGCGCGGCGCGGCCCAGGACCACCAGCCGCCGTGCGGCCGCCATGTGTTCGGAGATGTGGGGGTCGAAGCGCCCCGACGGTACCGGCCAGTCCGACAGGTGCACCGAATCCGGCGCGCCGGCGAGCCCCCGGGTGCACACGGCGAAGATCTCATCGGCGAGGTGCGGGCAGAACGGTGCGAACAACTGCGCGACCGTCACCAGACAGCGGTGGAGCGTCGCGTACGCGTCGGGGTCGGATTCGTTCCAGAACCGCGACCGTGAACGGCGCAGATACCAGTTCGACAGGTCGTCGACGAACCGCGCGAGCGACTCGGTCGCCGACAATGCATCGAAGTCGTCGAGCGACTCGGTGACCTCGCCGATGCACCGGTCGAGTTCGGAGAGGATCCAGCGGTCGAGGACGTGGCTCGGGGGCGGCGCGTCGGTGAACGCTTCAGCAGGTGACCAGTCGTCGAGGTGGGCATAGGTCGTGAAGAAGCTGACACAGTTCCACAGGGTGACGAGCGTTCGTCGGGTCGACTCGTCGATCCCGGCCGTGAACACCCGTCGGGGTGCCCAGGGCTGGCCGGCCGAGAAGAAGTACCAGCGCAGCGCGTCGGCGCCGAGGGTGTCGAAGATCTGGTGGGGGTCGATCATGTTGCCCCGCGACTTCGACATCTTCTGGCCGTCGGCGTCGACGATGTGGCCCAGGCACACGACGTTGCGGTAGGGCGTCGCTCCCAATGCCATCGTGTTCACCGCGAGCAGTGAGTAGAACCATCCTCGGGTCTGGTCGATCGCCTCACAGATGAAGTCCGCCGGGTAGGCGTCGGGGAAGTCCCGGGCTTCGGCGAAGGGAAAATGCTGCTGGGCGGTCGGCATCGAGCCTGAATCGAACCAGGCGTCCAGCACGGGTTCGATGCGGGTGGCGAGGGCGTCGCAGCCCTGCACCGGACAGGTGAAGGTGACCTCGTCGACCGCCGGGCGGTGCAGGTCGAGGTCGCTCAGGTCCCGCCCGACCTTCTCGGCGAGCTCCGCCACCGACCCGATACAGGTGTCGTGGCCGCTCGCGCACCGCCAGATGGGCAGTGGTGTCCCCCAGTAGCGGTCCCGCGACAGGGCCCAGTCGACGTTGCCTTCGAGCCAGCGCCCGAACCGCCCGTGCTTGATGTGCTCGGGATACCAGGTGACGGTCTCGTTCTGGGCGACCAGATCGTCGCGGCGTGACTCGGTGCGGGCGAACCACGAGGTCGACGCCCAGTAGATCAGCGGGGTTCCGCACCGCCAGCAGTGCGGGTAGCTGTGGGTGTAGGGGACTTCGGCGATCAGCAGGTCGGCGGCGCGCAGCTCGTCGATGAGGGCTCGGTCGGTGTCCTTGACGAACCGGCCGGCGAAGCGGGGGATCTCGTCGGTGAACTCCGCCTTGGCGTCGACCGGGTTCAGGATCGGCAGCCCCTGGTCGAGGGCCACCCGGGCGTCGTCCGCGCCGAAGGCCGGGGCGAGGTGGACGATCCCCGAACCGTCGTCGGTGCTGACGAAATCACCCGCGACGACCCGCCAACCGTCGGCGCCGGAGGGCACCTCGAGATCGTCGAACGGTCGCTCGTAGCGGACCCCGACCACATCGGCTCCCGGGAACTCGGCGACCACGGTGCTCTCGGGATACCGCCGGGCACGGGCCGCCTCGGCCATGACGAGGTCGCGCCCCGCGGGGACGCCCCCGGTTCCACCCGCGACGCGCACGTAGGTGATCTGCTCGCCCACCGCGGCGGCGGTGTTGGACAGCAGCGTCCAGGGTGTCGTCGTCCACACGACCAGGTCGGCGCCTTCGAGCGGCGCCGGCCCGTCGGTGACGGGAAATCGGACGTACACCGACGCGTCCTCGACATCGGCATAGCCCTGCGCGACCTCGTGGGACGACAGGGCCGTGCCACAACGGCCGCAGTAGGGGACGACCCGGTGCCCCTCGTAGAGCAATCCCCGGTCCCACAGCGTCCGCAGCAGCCACCAGACCGATTCGACGTAGGTGTTGTCGAGGGTCCAGTAGGCGTGCTCGGTGTCGATCCACACTCCCGAACGCCTGGTCAGCTCCTCCCAGTCACCGACGTACTGCTCGACCGACGCCCGACACCGGTCGTTGAACGTGGCGATGCCGAATTCCTCGATCTCACGCTTGGTGTGCAGCCCGAGTGCCTTTTCGACCTCGAGCTCGACGGGCAGCCCGTGGCAGTCCCATCCGCCTTTGCGCGGCACCGAGCGGCCACGCATGGTCTGAAAGCGCGGGTACACGTCCTTGAAGACGCGCGCCCAGACGTGGTGCAGACCCGGTCGCCCGTTCGCCGTGGGCGGCCCCTCGTAGAAGATCCACGGTTCGGCCCCTTCCCGGAGCGATGCGACCCGGGCGATGACGTCGAGGTTGCTCCAGCGTTCCTGGACGTGCTTTTCGAGCTCGACGAGGTCGAGTCGGGAGTCGACGGGTTCGAACTTCATCGGACAGAGGGTAGTGCGCGACCCCGAATCGGCCGGAGTTGTATTGCCCCGATGAACGGGCACGGCCTACCATTGCACACCTTTTGACAGCGTCACATCCTCACAACCCGAGTCGGGAGATGCAGCGACCGATGGCCGCAAAGAAGACACCGGCGAAGAAGACCTCCACGAAGAAGAAGGCCGCCGTGACCAGGGCGGCGAGGGCGACGACGAAGAAGTCGACCGCCGGGAAGGCCGTGGCATCCAAGGCGCCGTCGAAGAAGGCGACCACGAAGAAGGCGACCACGAAGAAGACCACCGCGAAGAAGACCACCGCGAAGAAGGCCACCGCGAAGAAGACCGCCGCGAAGAAGGCGACCACGAAGAAG
>CAZQSU010000058.1:0-12814 GCA_964595905.1 uncultured Iamiaceae bacterium | reverse complement strand
CCACGACGTCCACCAAGCGCGGCGGCGACGGCGTGGTGACCAGTTCCGACGCGTTCTCCGAACGGTTTCTCGCGGATCAGCGTGCCGCGTTGCTCGAACAACGCGCCACCTATGAACGCCAGTTCCGGTCACTTCGTGACGAAGCGGCGTCGCTGGTCGAGGATTTCCAGTCGGGTGACGTGCAGTTCGACGAGGAGTCGGGCGAAGGCGACACGTTGAACGTGGCACGAGAGCAGGACCTCATGATGTCCTCGCAGGCCCAGAGCGCGATCGAGGAGATCGACCATGCGCTCGCCAAGTTCGAACTCGGCACCTACGGACTGTGTGAGGTCTCCGGCAAGCCCATCCCCAAGGCCCGGCTCGAGGCCATTCCGTGGGCCCGCGAACGGGTGGAGTACAAGGTCGGGGGGCTGACCAGCCGTTGACCGCGTCCGACGACGAGGTGCCCCGCGCCCCACGCGCGACGGGGCCGCGGCGGAGCGGCAGGCGAGGTGACCTGATCGGACTCGGTGTCGTCGTGCTGGTCGTGGCGCTCGACCAGCTCACCAAGTGGTGGGCACTCGAGTCGTTCGAATGGTCTCCACGCCATGTGGTGTGGACGTTGCAACTGGTGGTCGCTCACAACACGGGCGCCGCGTTCAGCCTCTTCTCCGGACGCGGCATCGGACCGGCGATCGCGCTCCTCGCGGTCGTCGTGGTGGTCATCGTGGTGCGCACGTTGCGGTTCGTGAAGGGATGGCCGGCGGTGATCGGAAGCGCGCTGGTGATCGGTGGCGCCCTGGGCAACCTCGCCGATCGACTGTTCCGCTCCCACGGCGCCGGATTCCTGCAGGGTGCCGTCGTCGACTGGATCGACTTCGGATGGTGGCCGGTGTTCAACGTCGCCGACATGGCGATCACGACCGGTGCGCTGACCCTCGGGTTCGCGGCCTTCTTCGCGCCCCAGGACGACGACCCCGACCATGATCCGGCGCCTCCCCTGAAGGATCACTCCTCGCGCCAGGGGACCGGCCGTTCGTGAAGTCGGAGGAGCTCGTCCCCGCTGCGGTGGCGGGTGAGCGGCTCGACCGGGTCGTGGCCCTCATCGCCGACTGCAGCCGATCCGAGGCGAGTCGGCTGGTCGAGAGCGGGCAGGTGTCTGTCGACGGGGTGGTGGCGACGGCCGGTGCGCGGCGGGTCGCGACGGGGGAGCGCGTGAGCGTCGAGGTTTCCGAAGCGATCGACGACCGTCCGCAGGCCGATGCCTCGGTGGCATTCGAGGTGGTGCACGTCGACGACGACGTGATCGTGGTCGACAAACCGGCCGGCCTGGTCGTGCATCCCGGTTCGGGCCATCCCGACCGCACGCTGGTCAACGGGCTCCTGGCCAGGTTCCCCGAGATCGCCACCGTGGGACAGCCGACTCGTCCCGGGATCGTCCACCGTCTGGATCGTGGTACCTCCGGCCTACTCGTCGTGGCGCGCACCCCGTCCGCGTACGAGACGCTGGTCGGTGACCTCGCCGCGCATCGTGTCCAGCGCGACTACCAGGCGATGGTGGTCGGACGTCCCGAACCGGGCCGCGGAGTGATCGACGCGCCGATCGGTCGGTCGGCGCGTCAGGCGACTCGGATGGCCGTGAGTGCGTCGGGCAAGCCCGCCCGCACCCACTACGAGGTCGTCGAGGCCTTCGTCGAGCCGATGGCGGCGTCGCTGGTCGACTGTTCGCTCGAAACCGGACGCACGCACCAGATCCGCGTCCATCTCGCCGCCATCGGCCATCCGGTCCTCGGTGACGGCACGTACCGGGGCGCGAGGCCCGAGGTCGGCCTGGAGCGCCCGTTCCTCCACGCGCGCGTGCTCGCCTTCGCCCATCCGACGACCGGCGACCGGATCGAGCTGCAGGCCGCGCTCCCGCCGGACCTCGCCGAGGTGCTCGTCAGGTTCCGCGAGCTGGCGCCTTGAAACGCCTCAACCCGGCCAGGGCGCCTCGCCCCGGCTGATCGCCGCGACGTCCGCCAGGGTCGAACCCTCGAGCAGGTGGCGCATCTGTTCGCCGACGTGCCCCCAGATCGACAGGAGCACGCACTGCCCCTCGTGGTCACAGGCCCCGTTCGTGTGCGGTTCGCCGAAGTCGCCGACCACGATCGGGCCGTCGACGGCCGAGACGATCTGGGCCAGCGTGATGTCGTCGGGCGCGTGGGCGAGGATGTAGCCGCCGCCCACGCCACGCTTGGAACGGACGAGCCCGGCCCCCTTGAGGGCGAGCAGGATCTGCTCCAGGTACGGCTGGGGGAGACCGGTCCGCTCGGCGATGTCGCGTACCGACGTCGGCCCTTCGGCGTCGTGGAGCGTCAGCGACAACAGCGCTCGGCAGGCATAGTCGCCCCGGGTGGAGACTCTCATGAGATCCCATGCTACGGACCCGGGGCGCGGCGAGCGCTGCCCGGGCGACTCCGCGGGCCCTGCAGCGCCGATAGCGTGGAGAACACATGGCCACGACGACCGATCACCGTGAAGGGGGAATGACACGCACCGACGGTCCGGCCACCGCCGGCCGGACGGTCGAGGTGGACCTCCCCGACTACGCCGGCGGTTGTGTCTGCAACGTCGTTCCGGCGCTGTTGGAGCCATCGGCGGCCACGCCCGACTGGTTGCCTCCCGGGCTCGGCGATGCGGCGCAGGTCGTCCTGTTGGTGATCGACGGTCTGGGATACGAGCAGCTCGTCGCCCGCGCCGGGCATGCACCGACCCTGTCGGCGATGGAAGGCGGGTCGATCCACACCGTGGCGCCCTCGACGACCGCCAGCGCACTGACCAGTATCGCCACGGGCACGACGCCGGGTGTGCACGGGGTGATCGGCTACCGCATCGCGGAACAGGGTGAGGTCCTGAACGTGCTGCGCTGGAACACCCCCCAGGGCGACGCCCGCTCACGGATCCCTCCCGAACGCCTTCAGGTCGTCGAACCGTTCTGCTCTCAACGCCCACCCACGGTGACCCGCACCGAGTTCGAAGGCTCCGGCTTCACCCGTGCCCACCTGCGGGGCGCCCGCCCCCACGGCTACCGGGTCCTGTCGTCGCTTCTCGTGGAGGTCCGACGGCTCCTCGCCGCCGGAGAGCCCTTCGTGTACACCTACTACGAAGGTCTCGACAAGGTCGCGCACGAGTACGGGCTCGGCGAGCACTACGAGGCGGAACTCCGCGCCGTCGATCGTCTGGTCGCCGAGATCTGCGCCGAGCTGCCCCCCGGCGCGGCGCTCGCGGTCACGGCCGACCACGGCCAGGTCGAGGTCGGGGATCACATCGTCGAACTCGACCGCGCGATCGCCCCGCATCTGGCGATGCAGTCGGGCGAGGGACGCTTCCGTTGGTTGCACGCCCGACCCGGCAGGGCACGTCAGCTCCTCGAGGCGGCCCAGGCCCACCGCGACGTCGCCTGGGTCGTGACCCGGGACGAGACGATCGACCAACGGTGGTTCGGCCCTGAAGTCACCGCCGAGGCCGCACGTCGTCTCGGCGACGTCGCGCTCGTCGCGCGCGAACCGGTGTCGTTCCACGACCCGCGTGACACCGGGCCGTTCCAGCTCATCGGTCGGCACGGTTCCGTCACACCCGCCGAGATGCGCGTCCCGCTGCTCGCGTACGCTGCATCGTGAGCCCGAACATCACGGTGGCCAGGTGAACCCGGTCGCCGGCTGTCGGCCGTCCGCACCACCGAGGAACGAGGTAAGGCCATGACCGATCCGCAACCGTCCCAGAACGAGATGCCACGGCCCCAGGTGCTCGAGCGCGCCGACGCTGCCGACGGTGGGGACGGGGCCGCGGTGGAGGCCGCGGAGAGCCGTGAATCGGTCCAGGAGCCCGCCAAGGTCATGCGGATCGGGTCGATGATCAAGCAGCTTCTCGAAGAGGTCCGGAGCATCGACCTCGACGAGCCGGCGCGGGAACGGCTCCGAGACATCTACGACCGGTCGGTCACCGAGCTCGGCGCGGCGCTGTCTGACGACCTGCGCGAGGAGCTCAGCCGCCTCGCCCTGCCCTTCGCCGAGGAGGACACCCCGACGGGCGCGGAACTCATCGTCGCGAAGGCCCAGCTCGTGGGTTGGCTCGAGGGGCTCTTCCACGGCATCCAGGCGACGCTGTTCGCCCAGCAGATGGCGGCCCGCCAGCAACTCGACCAGATGCGCCACCAGATCGGACCGGGCGGCGGTCCGAACCCCGGCCCCGCCCCCGACCGGCCGGGCACCTACCTCTGAACCCGGGTCGATCCGACGCCGGTGAACCGGCCGTCACCACGGGTCCACGAACCGGCGCGCCGGTTCGGTCACCTCGCCGGCGGCCGAGAACGCGTCGATCACCCGCCGGCGGGTCTCGGCCGGGTCGATGACGTCGTCGATCTCGAGATGCGCGGCGACGTTCACGGCACGGCCGCGCCGGTACGCGGCCTCGACCATCTCGTCGAAGGTGCGGGCGCGCTCCGCGTCGTCCTCGATCGCTTCGAGTTCCCGACGGAACCCCAGCCGCACCGCACCCTCGAGTCCCATGCCGCCGAATTCGCCGGTCGGCCACGACAGGGTGAAGCGTCCCGCACGGAAGCTCCCACCCGCCATCGCCTGGGCGCCGAGACCATAGCCCTTGCGCAACACGACGGTGCCGAAGGGGACCCGCATGGCCGCCGCGGTGACGAACATGCGGGCGAAGTGACGGACCTGCGCGTTCCGCTCGGCGTCGGGCCCCACCATGAACCCGGGCGTGTCGCACAGGAACAACACCGGTAGCCCGTGTACATCGCACAGCCCGAGGAAGCGGGCGGCCTTGTCGGCGGCGTCCCGGTCGATCGCACCTCCGAGGTGCGCCGGATCGTTCGCGACGATGCCCACGGGCCGACCCTCGAGGCGGGCGAGCGTCGTGATCATCCCGGCACCGAAACCCCGACGCAGCTCCAACGACGAGTCGACGTCGACGAGTGCCTCGATGACCGCTCGCACGTCGTAGATCGACTTGCGGTGCTCGGGAACGAGGCTGCGCAACGTGGCCTGGTCGGCCGCCTGCCAGGTGTCGAGGCGACCTTGGAAGTACGACAGATAGCGCTTCGCGGTGGCCACGGCCCCGGCGTCGTCGGCGACCGCGACGTCCACCACCCCGTTGGCGACCTGCACCTCGGTCGGCCCGATCTCGTCGGGACGGTACGTGCCCAGACCGCCGCCCTCGATCATGGCGGGCCCGGCCATACCGATCGTGGCATCGGCCGTGGCGATGATGACGTCGCAGCATCCCAGTAGGGCCGCATTGCCGGCGAAGCAGCGTCCCGACGCGATCCCGACGGTGGGCACCCGACCCGACAGTCGGGCGAACAACTCGAAGGCCCGGGTGTCGAGGCCCGAGATCACGGGCACGTCGGTGTCACCCGGGCGCCCGCCGCCTCCCTCGGCGAACACCACCACCGGGATGCCGAGGTCCGCGACGATCTCGAAGAGCCGGTCCTTCTTGTGGTGGTTCCGCCAACCCTGGGTGCCCGCCAGCACCGTGTAGTCGTACGCGGCGACGGCACACGCCGCCCGATTCGGGGAGAACTGGTGCCCGTTGACCCTGCCGATGCCGGTGACCAGCCCGTCGGCGGGGGTGTTGGCGACCAGGTCGTCGCGGGTGCGGCGCTGCTCCTGAGCGGCGTAGGCGAGCCCGCCGTACTCGTGGAACGACCCGTCGTCGCACAGGTCCGCGACGTTCTCGCGGGCGGTCCGGCGGCCTCGCGCGTGGACCTTCGCCACCGCGTCGGGCCGGGCCTCGTCGCGCAGGTGCGCGCGGGCTTCGGCGAGATCGGCCAGATCCGCCCGCTCGGTCGTCGTGGCCACCGTCGTGTCGGCGTGGGGTGTGGCACTGCCCGATGCGGTGGATGTGGTCCGCGGTTCGATCGTCGCGAGGAGCTGGCCGTCGACGACGCCGTCACCCACCGCGACCGCCACCTGAGAGACCCGACCCGAGACCGGTGCGGCGACCGGGTGCTCCATCTTCATCACCTCGAGCACGATCACGGTGGCCCCGGCGCGCACGCCGTCGCCGTCGGCCACCCGGACCGCGGCGACCGTCGCCGACATCGGTGCGACGAGATCGACCGGGTCGGTGGCGGCCGGGTCGGTGGGCATCGCCCAGAACTAGCACACCCGATCGGACCGGGCCGAGCGGTAACGTCGTCGCGATGCCCGTGCGCCGACTCGTGGTCTTCGTGAACGCCGAGGCGGGTTCGGTCGACGATGCCGACACCGACGGCTCGGTGCACCGGATCGGCGACGCGTTCACCAAAGCCTCGGGGGACGTCGACGTGCACGTCGAGGCCGTCGATCCCGCCCGGCTGCAGGAGCGGATCGTGGCGACCTGGTCGTCGGAGTCCCGACCCGACGCCGTCGTCGTCGCTGGTGGTGACGGTACCGTGAACAACGCCGCGCAGGCCGCCGCCGGTTCCGACATCGTGATCGGGGTGTTGCCGCTGGGAACGTTCGACCACTTCGCGGGCGACCTCGGCGTGCCCGGCGACCTGGAGGCCGCCGCGTCGGCACTGGCCGATGGCGAGATCCGCCGCGTCGACGTGGGCGAGGTGAACGGCCGGGTGTTCGTCAACAACTCACTGGTCGGGCTGTACCCGCGGCTGGTCGCGATCCGCGACGAGGTCATGGACGACCGTGGCTGGGGAAAGGTCCGCGCGGTGCCCGTCGCCGCGGCGCGTGTGCTCGGCTCGTTTCCGACGCATCGACTGGATCTCAGCGGTCCGGACGGGTTCGGGCCGACCAGGCTGGCCACACCGATGCTCTTCGTCGGCAACGGCGTGTACGAGAGCGCGCCGGGCCGACCGCCGACGCGGACCCGGCTCGACGCGGGTGTGCTGGGCGTGGAGGTCGCGCGGGCCGAGTCCCGTCGTCGCCTGTTCCGGGCGGCGGTACACACCTTGATCCGTGGCGCTTCGGGCGCGACCGACGTCGAGCGGGCATCGCTTCAGACCTTCGAGGTCGACAGTCGTGCCGCCCGGCTCCAGGTGGCGATCGACGGCGAGATCGACTGGTTCGTCCCCCCGTTGCGCTACCGGACCCGACCCGGTGCGCTGCTCGTCCTCGCGCCCAGACGGCCCGCATCGCCGTGACGCCCGTCCGGGCGACCCCTTCAGAACAGACGCAGTTCGTTGGATTCGATACCGCGGAGTTCGTCGTAATCGACCTCGAGAAACGCGATGTCCCGATCACCGGCCAGCACCTTGGCCTGCGGTTTGATCGACTGGGCGACGAACATGCCCCGAACCGGTCGCAGCAGTGGGTCCCGGTTGAGGAAGTCCAGATACCGGGTGAGCTGTTCGACGCCGTCGATCTCGCCGCGGCGCTTGATCTCCACCGCCACGGTGGTGCCGTCGGCGGCCTTGCAGAGCAGGTCGACCGGGCCGATGTCGGTCGGGTACTCCCTGCGCACCAACGACAGTTCCAGGACCGACTCGCTGTGCTCGGCGAGCAGCTCCTGGAGGTGCGCCTCGACGCCGTCCTTTTCGAGGCCCGGGTCGTCACCGAACTCGACGGTGGAGTCGCTGAGCACCTCGGCGAGGTGGATCACGAGCCGTTCGCCCTTGGGATTGGTGACGGTCCAGACGTCGGGTTCGTCGGTGTTCAACCGGTTGGGCGCGTTCATCCAGTTGAGCGGCTTGTAGGCGCCGCCGTCGGCGTGGATGGCGACGCAGCCGTCGGCCTTGACCATGATGAGACGCACCGCCTCGGGCAGATGGGCCGTGAGCCGACCCACGTAGTCGACCGTGCAGCGGGCCACGACGAGACGCACCGGGGAGCCTCAGTTCTTCCGGGAGCGCGCCAACCGCTTGCGGATCAGGGCTCGGCGGTCCTGCAGCTCCCGGTAGGTGAGGGAATCGGTCACCGTCGGATCGACGCCGTAACCGGCCTTGAGGCCGTCGAGGTCCATCGACCAGCCGTTCATGATGGCGCCGAGGTCGCGGCTGAGCTGTTCGGAGTGGCGGGTGGTGAAGGCGGTGGTGATGTCGGCCAATTCGGCGAACAGGTCGAGGTCGGGGGCCAGGGTGGCGATCGCCCCGTCGAGGAACACCATGTTCTTGATGAACAACATGAGGTCCTTGGGCAGGCGTGCGCCCATGCCGAGCAGCGCCTTGACGACCCGCTGCATCTCACCGGTCAGCATCTCGGGCGACATCTCGGTCATGTCGACCGCGGGTTGGTCCAGCCCCAATTCGTCGATGACTGCGGCGACGTCGGTGTCGGGGGGGAGCGCGCCGAGGTCGCGTAGGGCGGTGATCTGACCCTCGAGATTGTTGGCGGTGGCGCTCATCACGAGCTGGAGGAACGCGAGGCGGTGTTCGGTGTCGAGTCGACCGGTGATGCCGAAGTCGAGGAGCGCGGTGCGACCGTCGGCCATCACCAGCAGGTTCCCCGAATGCAGGTCGCCGTGGAAGATGCCCTTGAGCATGCAACCCTCGAGAAAGGCGATCATGCCGGTTCGGATGATGTTCTCGGTGTCGATCCCGGCGTCGATGATCGATTCGGCGTCGCCGAAGGGATAGCCGTGGATCCGTTCCATCACGAGTACCCGGGGCGTGACGAGTTCGGGATGGGGCCGGGGGATGACCCAACCACGTTCGTCGAGGTCGGCGAGATCCCGGGCGATGTCGATCATGTTCTCGGCTTCGAGCCGGAAGTCGAGCTCCTCGACGATCGTCTCTGCGAAGAGCTCCACCAGCGCCGGCGGGTTGGCGAGTGCGGCGATCGGGATCCGGCCGACGAGCAGCGGAGCGATCCACGCCATGACCTTGAGATCGCGTCGCACGAGGGTGGCGACACCGGGTCGCTGGACCTTGACGACGACCTCCTCGCCGGAGACGAGCGTGGCCGCGTGGACCTGGGCGATCGAGGCCGCGGCGATCGGGGTGCGAACGAACTCGGCGAACAGCTCGTCGAGTTCACATCCGAACTCCTCGGTGACGACCCGCTCGACGTCTTCGAAGGGCACCGGAGGCACCTGGTCGCGGCACTTGCGGAATTCGGCGACGAGGTCCTCGGGGAAGATCCCCTCACCCGAGGAGATGATCTGGCCGAGCTTGATGTAGGTGGGGCCCAGCGCTTCGGCGGCCTCGCGCAGCCGGCGGGCCAGACCTGCCGTGGTGTGCTCGCGGAACCGCCAACCGGTGACCGCCTTTCCGAGCTGCCAAGCCACCGACCCGATGCGACGGGCCGGAGGGAGGACACGACGCCGGGTGAGCAGCGGGACCTGGCCATCGACCCGTCGACGGACGCGCTGCAGCCCTCGTCGCCAGTCGAGGCGCTCGGGGTCGTCGAGCTGCCAGGGGCCGTCGTCGGTGTACGCCCCGTGGGCCAGGTCGGCGGACATCGGGTTCGATTCTCGCACCCGTGCGGTCACCGGTGGGCATTCCGCGCATAGGGGGCGAGGATGTGCAGGGTGACCGCGGCCAGTTCGGGGCGGCAGATCACCAGGTCGGGAAGATACGGCACCCCGGTGTTGTACTCGAGCGGTGAGCCGTCGATCCGCGAGGTGTGCAGCCCGGCGGCCCGGGCCACGCCGACCGGGGCGGCCGAGTCCCATTCCCATTGTCCACCGGAGTGGGCGTAGACATCGGCGGCGCCCAGCACGACCATCATCGCCTTCGCCCCGGCCGATCCCATCGGCACCAACGTGCCGTTGAGCCCCTCTGCCAGGTCGTCGGCCCAGGCGGGCGGCCGGGAACGACTGACCGCGATCCGGGGGCTGGCGGGTGCATCGGGGAGCGGTGCGGGTGGGGGATCGGTGGTGAGCAGCAGCTTCTGCGCGGGGAGGGCGACGGCTGCTGCCGTGGGTTGGTTGTCTTCGACCAGGGCGACGTGCACGGCCCAGTCGCCGCGCCGTCGCTCGCCGTATTCCCTGGTTCCGTCCAGCGGGTCGACGATCCAGACCCGCTCGGCCGCGACCCGTTCGGGATCAGGCGAACTGCGAGCTTCGGCAGACTCCTCGGACAGCACCACGTCGTCGGGCACCGCGGCCCGCAGCTCGGTCATCAACAGCTCATGCGCACGCCGGTCACCTTCGGCTCTGAGGCGCTCGGGCCCGGCACCGTCACCCACGAGCCGGTCACGTAGGGCGACGAGCATGGTGCCGCATTCGTGAGCGAGGTTCGCGGCGAGTCGGTGATCGTCTTCGGTGGCCATCGCCCCAGTCTGGCCCGTTCCCGGATCGCGGGCCCGAGCGACCTCGAGCTGGGCTACCTTCTGGCGGATGATGCGGGAGGTGCTGGCGCGCTGGTGGGTCGGGATCGTCTCGGGTGCCGTCGCCGCCGGGCTCCGTCTGGCGACGTTTCTTCCGGGTTTCAGCCTGCGCCGGGTCCTGAGCTACGACGACAGTGCCTATTTCGCCGGAGCGCAGATGTTCGTCGAAGGGCACTTTCCGTATCGCACGTTCCCGTTTCTCCAGCCGCCGGGTACCGTGCTGGTCGCGTCACCCTTCGCTCTCGTGGGCCGGTTGCTGGGTGGCGACATCGGATTGGCATCATTGCGGGTCGCCATCATCGTGATGGCAGCTGCGACCTGTGTCCTGATCGCGGACCTGCTACGGCCGTACGGGGTCGTCGCCTCACTGGGCGGTTCATTGCTGTACGCGTCACAGGGGGTCGTGGTCCTCGCCTCGAGGACGTTCTACCTCGAGTCGTTCCTCGCGTTTGCCGTCATCTGGACGTTCTGGTTGCTGCGTCGAGACGGTGACGGTCGTCGGCGCTACTTCCTGATCGGCCTGGTGCTCGGCGTCGCGTGCGGTGTGAAGACCTGGGCCGGGGTGGACGTGGCCGTGTTCGCCGTCCTCATCGGCGTCACGCGCGGACGACGGAAGATGTCCGCGTGGTTCGGTGGTGTGATCACCGCGATCCTCGTGATCTGGCTGCCGTTCTTCGTCGCCGCGCCGAGGACCATGTGGCACCAGGTCGCGCTGGCACAGTTGGAGAGGAGCACACTGCAACCGGTCGCCGACCGGGTCGCTGCGTTCAACGGATTCGTCGGCTTTCCCGGGGTGTCCTTCGTCCTGTCCCCGGGATGGGCGCAGCTCGTGGTCGGTGGCGGGCTCGCCGTCGCGTCGTCACCGTTGATCGCCCAGTTGCTGCGACGTCGATCGCTTCGGGACTGGAACCCCACCGCCTGGTGGTCGGCGCTCGCGCTCGCCGAGGTCGCCACCCTGCTCTGCGCACCGACGTTCTTTCAGCACTACTGGGCCTGGCCCGCGGGAAGCCTGGCACTGAGCATCGGGGCCGTGCTGGGCGCGCTCGATCGGAAGTGGTCGCGTGTTCCTCTTCTCGTCGGCATCGGACTCGTGTCGATCTCGATGGGCTATTCCGTGTTGCGCTTCAGAACCTTCCAGGTGGTCGCACCGACGGCAGCGGTGCGGACGTTCGCTGCCTCTCACGACTGCACCTACTTCGACCTCGTCGAGGTCCAGGCCCAGGCCGGCGGAGCTGGTGTTGCGATGTACGCGCCGTGCAGGAAATGGCCTGATCCGATCGGCGCAGAGCTGGCATTCGGTCACGAAGGGCGGCACGACCCGCTTTTCGCCGTGGCGCATGATCCCCGGTGGCAGCGAGCGCTTCGCGAACAGCTGGACGCGGCCGATTCGGCCGTGTTGTGCCGCACGCTGGCGAGTGAGCCGTTCGACGACACGACCGTTCGCCTGTTCCGCGAGCGGTTCGCGGTGGTCTCCGGGCGATCCACGCGGGCGATGACCTGTCGTCTCTGGGAGCTGCGTCGTCCGGCCGACGATTGACCGAGAGCCCGGTCTCAGCGCGCGAGTGGCTTGTACTTGATCCGGTGCGGCTGATCGGCGGCGCCGCCCAGTTCGGCGCGACGCCACGCCTCGTATTCGGAGAAGTTCCCTTCGAACCAGCGCACCACCGAGTCGCCCTCGAAGGCGAGGATGTGGGTCGCGATCCGGTCGAGGAACCACCGGTCGTGGCTGATCACCACCGCGCAGCCGGCGAACGACTCCAGGCCGTCCTCGAGCGCGCGCAAGGTGTCGACGTCGAGGTCGTTCGAGGGTTCGTCCAACAGCAGCACATTGCCGCCCTCGGTGAGGGTCTTCGCCAGGTGCACCCGGTTGCGCTCGCCGCCGGAGAGCACCCCGACCGGCTTCTGCTGGTCAGATCCGGTGAAGTTGAACGATGCCACGTACGCCCGGCCGTTCACCTCGTGCCCGGCGATGCTCAACAGATCGTGCCCACCGGTGATCTCGTCGTAGATCGTGGCCTCGGGATCGAGCGTGCGGTTCTGATCGACGTAGGCCAGCTGCACGGTGTCGCCGATGCGCAGGCTGCCGGCGTCGGGCTTCTCGGCGCCGACGAACATCTTGAAAAGGGTCGACTTGCCCGCACCGTTCGGACCTATGACCCCAACGATGCCGGCGGGCGGCAGCGAGAACGACAGGTCGTCGATCAGCAACCGGTCGTCGAAGCCCTTGGTGAGCCCTTCGGCTTCGATCACCACGTCGCCGAGACGTTCTCCGGACGGGATGGTGATCTGCAGCTTCTCGGTGCGCCCTTCGGCCGCCCGCGACTCGGCGAGCAGCTTCTCGTACGCGTTCAGACGCGCCTTGCCCTTGGCCTGGCGCGCCTTGGGCGACATCCGCACCCATTCGAGCTCTCGGCGTAGCGTGCGGGCCCGGGCCGAATCCGCCTTGTCCTCGGCGGCGAGCCGGGCCTCCTTCTGTTCCAGCCAACTCGAGTAGTTGCCCTTGAACGGGATCCCGCGACCCCGGTCGAGCTCGAGGATCCAGCCGGCGACGTTGTCGAGGAAGTAGCGGTCGTGGG
>CAZQSU010000057.1:0-19996 GCA_964595905.1 uncultured Iamiaceae bacterium | reverse complement strand
ACCCGGTCGAATCCCCGGCCGACGCCGAGGGCATGTTCGACATCCTCACCTACGAAAAGGGCGCGTCGGTGCTGCGGATGCTCGAGCAGCACCTGGGCCCCGACGCCTTCCGGGAGGGGATCCGGCACTACCTTTCGACCCACGCCTACGCCAACACCGAGACCGGCGACCTGTGGGACGCGCTGGCCGAGGCCACCGACGCACCGGTGCGGGCCATTGCCGAGAGCTGGATCTTCCAGGGTGGGCATCCGCTCGTCGAGGTCGCGCGCGGCGACGCGTCGAACGAGGTGGTGTTGACCCAGCGGCTCTTCCGCTATCTGCCGACCTCGGACACCGCTCGCTGGGTCGTGCCGGTCGGCCTGCGCTGGGCCGATGCCGACGGAGCGGTACACGAGCTCGACGTCCGGCTGGTCGACGAGACGACGACCGTGCAGCTCGAGGCCGAACCGGTCTGGGTCGTCGCCAACCGCGACGCCGCCGGCTTCTACCGGACCGCGTACGCTCCCGACCTGCGCGCCGCGCTCGCACGGGTGGCCCTCGAAGTGGCCGATGCCACCGAGCGCTACACCCTCGTCGACGACACGTGGGTGTCGGTGCTGGCCGGCTCGACGCCGGTGGCAGGCATCGTCGAGTTGATCCGGGGACTCACCGCGGAGGACGACCTCGCGGTCTGGCGCCGGATCGGAGGCGTGCTCGCGAACCTGCACCGGGTCGCGCTCGGCGACCAGGCGGCGACCGACGCGGTCACCGGTCTGGTCCGTGACGTGGTCGGACCGTTGCTGGAGCGACTCGGCGAGACGGCCGCGCCTGGCGAAGACGACCGGGTCACCAACCTGCGTGCCACCGCGTTCGAGCTGCTCGGCTCCCACGGCGACGTCGCTGCGGTGCGCGACCGGGCTTCGGCGATCGTGGACCGGGCGATCGCGGGCACGACGGGCGAAGGCGACGATCCGTCGCTCACCGACGCGGCCGTACGGATCGTCGCCGAAGGACTCGACGATGCCGGTTTCGACCGGTTCCTGGCGGCGTCGCAGTCGGCCACGACCCCACAGGACACGCTGCGCTACCTCGGCGCTCTCGCCGACGTGCGCGATGCCCGAGTGTTCAACCGGTTCCTCGACCTGCTCACCGGTGACGAGGTACGGACCCAGGACGTGGGTGGCCTGTTGAACCGCGGCCTGACGAACCCGACGAACGCCGCGGCGGCCTGGGCATTCACCGAAGGCAACTGGGAGTCGTTGGGCGAGCGGTTGCCGACCAACGCGATCTCCCGGATGGTCTCGGGCGTACGCACCTTCACCGATCCCACCCTGGCCCAGCGGGTCGCGGCGTTCTTCGCGGCGCACCCGGTGCCCCAGGCGGCGAAGGCGTTCGCGCAGCACACCGAGCGCATGCAGGTCATGGTGGCGCTCGCCCAGCGTGAGCGCGCCGGACTCGTCGCGGCGCTGCGGGGAGCCTGAGCCGGGCCGTGCACCGACTCGGAGACTCCCCGACGCGGGAGCCGCTGCGCTCACCGAGCGCCAAGATGGGTCCGTTGCGCACCGGCGCCCACGTGCTGCTCGGCTCGGGCCGCTTCCCGACGCTGAGCGACTGGCGTGCCCGGACGCGCCGCGGCGACGGGCCTCACGTCCGGGGTCTGCGGGTGTTCGCGGTCGAGCCGACCAGCGTGCAACTCGACTGGGCGGTGCTGGGGCCGGGCCCGGTCACCTTCAGCGCCGCGGACACCGAGGTGGACGTGCCGGCCGACGGCGGCCCGGGCGTGGTGTCGCTCGACGGCCTTCCCTCCGGGCGGTCGCTCACCGTGACGGTCACCGGCGCCGGTGTGCCGCGACGGGCCGGCACCGACGGAGCCATCCGGCTCCCGGTGGTCACTCCGGCGCCACCGCCGGGTGCCGAACTCGCCCGGATCGCCACGATCAGCGACGCGCACATCGGTGAGACGACGTTCGGCTACCTGCACACCATCGGCGAACCGCGGCACACCGCGCCCCGCGACGCCCACTCGCTGCGGGCGGTGCGCGCGGCGGTCGACGAGTCACTCGCGTGGGGCGCGCAACGCCTGGTGTGCAAGGGCGACATCGTCGACCAGTCGCACCCGGGACACTGGGCCGACACGCTCGCCGTGCTCGGCGACGTGCCCGTGCCCGTGCACCTGGTGGCGGGCAACCACGAGGTCAAGAAGCGCCGCTCGATCGATCCGGGCGATGCGCTCTCGGGCACGCACGTCGCCTACACCGACCGCGTCGACGCGGTGGACCTCGGCGGCGCGTCGCTCGTGCTGGTGAACTCGTCGTTGCCCGACCACGAACGCGGCGACCTCGCCTCGACCGGCGACGATCTCGTCGCCGCGCTCACCGACACCGACGGCGGCGCGCTGGTCGCGATGCACCACCATCTGCGCACCGGCAATGCCGTCGGTGCGTGGCCGGTCGGCGTGCCGCGTGCCGAGGCCGTCGAAGTGCTCGACCGGATCGCCCGGGTCCACCCGCACACGATGATCACCTCCGGGCACGTCCACCGGAACCGCTTCCGCCGCCATGGTCCCCTGGTGGTGACCTGTGTCGGGTCGGTCAAGGACTATCCGGGCGTCTGGGGCGGCTACGTGTTCCACGAGGGAGGCATGCGCCAGGTGATCCGACGCGTGGCCGAACCGTCGGTCGTGGCGTGGACCGACCGGACCGGCGACGCGCTCGTCGGCTTCTACCGGTTCTGGACCCCGTCCACGCTCGCCAAGCGCTGCCCGATCGTCACCTGGGCCTGACCGCCGCGCCGGACCCCGCTCCCCACCCCGCTCCCGACGCGACTTCGGGGCACCACGACGCCGTCGTGTACTTCACGCCCCGAAGTTCGACACGGGAAGGGCCGCCGAGGTCGAACTCAGAAGACGGCGAGGGCGTCGTCGACGCTGATCCGGTCGGCGATCCTTCCACGGAGGCCGATGACGTGGCGGGGACGGTTCATGCCGAGCACTCCGGTGAGACGGCCGGCGCGGGAGTACAGCGCGACGAAACGGTGCTCGGCCAGGCTGCCGTCGACCACCGTCACCTCGTCGTCGGCGCGTACATGCCCCGCGAGCTGGATCTTCCGGTCGTACTGATCCGACCAGAACCAGGGCACCGGCGCGAACGGCTCGGCGGCGTCGCCGGCGAGCAACGCTGCGGCGGCGTGTTCGGCCTGGGCGAAGGCGTGGTCCCAGTGCTCGATCCGGGCCCATTCGTCGTCGAAGACGGGGTTCGGCCAACGGGCCACATCGCCCGCAGCGACGATGCCCGGCGCCGCGGTGCAGGTGGCGTCGCACACGATCCCGTCGTTGATCGTGAGGCCCGAGTCGGCCAACCACCCGGTGTTCGGCGTCACGCCGATGCCCACCACCACGGTCGCGGTGTCGAGTGCGCTGCCGTCGGTGAGCCGGACGCGACAGACCCGGCCCCGCGCGTCGGCTTCGACGCGTTCGACCCCGACGCCGAGTCGGAGATCGACCCCGTGGGAACGATGCAGGTCCGCGAACACGGCGCCGATCGTCGGTCCGAGGACCCGGGCGAGCGGCTGGGCGAGGGGCTCGACGAGCACGACCTCGCGGCCGATCGTCCGGCAGGTGGCGGCGACCTCGGCGCCGATGAAGCCGGCACCGACGACCACCACCGGCCCGGATGTGGCGCGTACCGCGTCGCGGAGCGCGGTCGCATCATCGAGGGTGCGCACCGTGTGGACCCCGGCGACCATCTCGGTACCGGGCACCGTGCGGGGCGTGGCGCCACAGGCCAGCACGATGCCGTCACAGGCGAGTTCGCTGCTGTCGGCCAGGTGCAGGGTGCGTGAGCCGACGTCGAGTCCGGTCGCCGCGACGCCCAGTCGCCACTCCGCATCGAGGTCGGGCGCGTCGGCACCGGCGAGGGCGAGACGTGCCGCGTCCCATTCCCCGGCGAGGTACTGCTTGATCAGGGGAGGGCGGTCATAGGGTCGGTGCGGCTCGTCGCCGACCAGGGTCAGGCGACCATCGAACCCGAGGTGACGCAGCGCGCCCGCCGCGGCCAGACCGGCCGTGGAGGCACCGACGACCGCGATCGTGTCCAGACCGGGTGCTCCTTCAGTCGTCGGTGAGGGTCAGGGCCTGTTTCGGACAGCGGCGGACCGCCTCTTCGACCTTTGCCCGGCGTGACTCGTCGGGGTGTTCGTCGATGATGTACATGATGTCGTCGTCGCGGATCTCGAAGGTCTGCGGGTCGAGCCCCACACAGATCGCATTGGATTCACACAGGTCGTAGTCGACGGTCACCTTCACGGGATGCTCCTCTCGAGCTCGTCGCACCGCGGCCCACGGAGCGAAACTGAAACGTGTTCCTGTCCGTTGCGCACCCTACCGCGCCGCCGACGAGTTGCTCAGGTTCAGGTGAAGGCCGACAGTCCCGTGATGGCCTGGCCGAGCACGAGCGTGTGCACCTCGTTGGTCCCCTCGTAGGTGAAGACCGACTCGAGGTTGTTGGCGTGCCGCAGCACCGGGTAGTCGAGCGTGATCCCGTTGGCCCCCAGGATCGACCGGGCCTCCCGGGCGACCGCGAGGGCCGTGCGCACGTTGTCCATCTTGCCGAAGCTGATCTGCGCGGTCGAGATCGTGCCGGCGTCCTTGCGACGCCCCAGGTGCAGCGCCACCAGCTGGGCCTTGTTCACCGCCACCAGCAACTCGACGAGCTTCCGCTGGGTGAGCTGGAAACCCGCGATCGGTCGGTCGAACTGCACCCGCTCCCCCGCGTAGCTGCGCGCCGCTTCGTAGCACGCCCGGGCCGCGCCCGTGGCCCCCCACAGGATCCCGTAGCGTGCCTCATTCAGACACGACAGCGGCCCCCGCATCGAGTGCACCTCGGGCAGCCGGTTCGCCTCGGGCAGCCGAACGTCGGTGAGCACCAGCTCGCTGGTCACCGACGCCCGGAGCGACAACTTCGCGGGCACGTCGTGCGCCTCGAAGCCGGGGGTGTCGGTCGGGACGATGAACCCGTGGATCGCACCGGGTCCGTCGCCGTCGCTCTCGGCGCGGGCCCACACCACGGCGACGTCCGCGATGCCCCCGTTGGTGATCCACATCTTGGTGCCGTTCAGAACCCAGTCGTCACCGTCGCGCCGGGCACGGGTCCGCATCGAGCCGGGGTCCGAGCCGGAATCGGGTTCGGTCAGCCCGAAACAGCCGATCACCTCGCCGGCGGCCATGCGGGGCAACCACTCGTTCTTCTGCTCGGCGGAACCGAACATCCAGATGGGGAACATCGACAACGACCCCTGCACCGACACGAAGCTGCGGATCCCCGAGTCACCGGCCTCGAGTTCGGCACAGGCGAGGCCGTACTGCACCGCCGAGGTGCCCGCGCAGCCGTACCCGTGCAGGTTCATGCCCAGCAGCCCGAGCGCGCCGAGCTCCGGCCCCAGCTCGGTGGGGATGGTGCCCTTCTCGAACCACTCGGCGACATCGGGCAGCACCCGGTCGGCCACGAAGCTGCGCACGGTGTCGCGCAGGAGCAGCTCGGTGTCGTCGAGCAGTTCGTCGATGCCGAGGAAGTCGAGCGGGTCGTCGCCACCTTGGCGGGTCTGGTGGGCGGGATCGGTGCGGGGGTCGACGGATTCCATCGAAGATGACTACCACCCCGGTCGGCCCGGTGCGAGATCGCGCCGGGCCGGACGGCCCTGGCGCGGCCGGTCGGTCGTCGCGATGCTGTCGGAACACGGCACGCCGCTCATCGACGTCGTCGGGGCGTCGCTGCAGGTTCGGCCGATGATGCGATGATGGAGCCACGCCGATGACCAATCCACCGAGGAAAGGGCCCGAGTCATGAGTCGGATCATTGTCGGAATCGACGGTTCCGAGAACTCACAGGTCGCCTTGCGCTGGGCGGTGACGCGCGCGGAGTCGACCGGTGACGAGGTGGTCGCGGTGCTCGCGTGGTCGTTCTTCGACCAGGGCCAGCTCCCCCCGGGCGCGTCGATGAAGCCCGAGTTCACCGACGCCGACGCCAGACAGGTGCTCACCAGAGCCGTCGAAGCGACCGGGCTGACCGAGCAGGTACGCCAGCACACCATCCACGACCCGGCCCCCGAGGGGATCACCGGGTACGCGCGCCCCGACGACCTGATCGTGGTCGGCGCACGTGGCCTCGGCGGCTTCAAGGGCCTGCTGCTCGGTTCGGTCAGCCAGCGGATCCTCGAGCTCGCGCCGTGCCCGGTCGCGGTGATCCGCCTCGACGACCACGACGTCCGCAGTGGCGAGATCGTGGTGGGCGTCGACGGTTCGGACGTGTCGATGCGGGCGCTGCGGTGGGCGGCCGCCGAGGCGTCCAGGCTCGGCGCGCCGGTCCGCATCGTCCACGCCTGGCAGTGGCCGGTGTTCGCGGAGATCGCCGTGCCCGAGGTGTACGAGGCCTTGGAGAAGAACGCCGAGGGTCTGCTGTCGGAGGCGGCGGCCGATCCCTCACTCGAGGGGTCGGCGGTCGAGGTCGAAGCCGTGAACGGGGGCGCCGCGCAGGCGCTCCTGGCCCACGACGACGATGCGAGGATGTTCGTGGTCGCCGATCGTGGACGGGGGCCGCTGAAACGACTGGTTCTGGGTTCGACCAGTCGACAACTCGCCCAACACGCCACGGCGCCGGTCGTGGTCGTGCGGAGCGCCGACTGACCGTGACGATGGTGGGTGGGTCCCTCGTGCCGCGAGGGCCGTCGATCGGCGGCGGCCCGGGCGACGATCGCTGCACAGACCGGACCGTCGTGTTGCTCTGGTGGAGGTGATGGGAGTCGAACCCACGACCTCTTCGATGCGACCGAAGCGCTCTAGCCAGCTGAGCTACACCCCCAGAGGTGGTCCGACCAGCTTAGTTGCCGTTCCGCTGTCATGTGGGATCGAGCCTCTGTGACAAGTTTGGCGCGGAATGTCCGCGCTGTGCACTCAAGGTTGCAGGGCGCTCGTGCCGATGAGTGGCCCATGAAGTCCGAATCACCAGTCTCCGCACCACCCGCCCGCTCCCGTGCGCGCCGAGTCGCCGGCATCGTCGTCGCCGGCCTGCTGGCGACGGCCCTGTTGGCCGGCTGCCTGAGCGACGACCAGATCACCGTCCAGAATCAGATCAACAACGCTCGAGCCGCGCACGGCGTCCACCGCCTCGCGGACTACGGCGTGTCTGACACCAAGGCCCAGAACTGGGCCAACCACCTGGCCAGCATCGGCACGATCAAGCACAGCACGCTGACCAGCGGCTACCAGAGCGGTACCTGGTGCTGGTTGGGCGAGAACGTCGGGATGGGGCCGAGTCTCTCGGCGATCCAGAACGCGTTCATGAACTCGCCGAGCCATCGGGACAACATCCTGAGCCCGAAGTACGATCACCTGGGCACCGGCGTCGCCAAGCGCGGCAACACCTACTACGTGGTCCAGGAGTTCGCCGACCTCTGCTGAGCCGACGTGGTCGGCTCGGAGGCCCGGTGTGACCGGACCCCCGAGCCGAGCGTCGACGGGACCGTGCCGGTCCCTCCTCCGGCACGGGGTCCCACCCTCGTCCCCTCAGGACGTAGCGAGTTGTACGGCAGTTCCGTTGGGAAGGTCAAGGGTCCACAGGGCATACGAGTGGGGAGAAACGTGGGGCAACGGGAAATACAGATGAATCTGGTATCCCAATGGGTCGACCGGCCCCCGCTCGAGCAGGCCGGCGTGCCCGTCGGCGAGAACTAGACTCCCGGCTATGTCCGGAGACGATCAGAACCCGGTCCCTCCGGGAGACGCGGCAGCATCCGACGCTCGATCCGGGGCCGACGACGGCGCCGGCCGACCGTCCCTCGACGAACTCGCGAACGACCTGCGACGCGTGGTCGGCATGCGGACCCCCACCGCACTCCGCGACGCCCATCTTCCGGCTCTCTCGATGTATCTCGATGCACCGGACGACCCCAACCGACGCCTCGACGAACTCCGACGCGTCCTCACCGATGCGATCGACGCGATCGACGATCACCAGTTCCATGACGCCGCGGAATCCCTCGTCGGATTCGGCGACAACCGGTGGACACCCCTCCGTCAGCGGGGCGAGCGGGCGTCGGCGTCGTTCAACTGCTCGTTCGACGCCTACCGCCGCGCCCGCCGCTCGACCGGGGTCAGCCTCCTCGACGAGACCGTGCGACAGCTGGCACAGGCCGTCGACGCGTCGAGCACGGTGGCGACCCCGCTGGTCGACACCGACGGCACGCCACCGAGCGGGCCGGGCGATGCGGCGCCGGTGGGGCGACGTCGGACCGCGCTGTTGGTGGGTGCGGCCGCGATCATCGTCGTGATCGTCGTGCTCGTCGTCGCGATCGGGACCCGGGGGGATTCCGGACCCGGATCCCAGGCGGCGGCAGCCACGACGGTCACGTCGCATGCGTCGACGTCGAAGCCGGCCAAGTGCTCCCACGAGATCGGAGCGACGACCGACCCTGTCCTGCGCGCCTACCGGGTCCCCTTCGCGACGCAGATCTCGCAGCTCACTCCCCCGGGCGAACGCGCACCCTGTGCCGGAGCACCGATACAGCGGTGGGACGAGCTCGTACTGCAACCGCTCACCGAGGACGGCAAGGCCGACGGAGCACTCGTCGCGACCGATCCCGATCACGTGATGGTCATGACCGAAGCGGAGTACACGTCCTACCACCAGATCGGCGGCAAGGACGGCACCCAGGCCCAGGCCCTGGCCGGTCTTCCGCGTCGGCGGGCCAAGTCGACCTCGGGCAAGGTGTGGCTGATCATCACCGACCACGGGGCGATGGCCAGTACCGGTCCGGACCAACCCGGCTTCTACCTGGGCGGTCCGGTGTGGACGAACTGGCAGAAGAACGGCGAGGACACGGGCGCATGGGGCATGCCGGCGTCGAACCCGCAGAACAACGCGGTGGGCTACTACCAGGACTTCGCCAACGGTCGCCTGACCCTCAGCTACACCGGTGATCTGGTGTTCCACCCGGTCGGTGACCCCGCCGCGAGCCTGCCGCCGGACGCTCGGGGACAGATCCTGCGCCACGACGACGGCACCACCTGGTACGTCGACCAGCAGGACGTCCGCCACTGGATCCCCGACGGTCCGACGTGGGAGTGCATCCGCGCCCGCGGGTCACGACAGATCGGTCACGTGCCCGGGTACGCGATCACCACCTTGCAACTCGGCGACCCGGCCACCTGCTCGGACGGGAACTGACGATGCTCAGCGGCGGGTGGCCGAAAGGGCCGGCCGCCGGACCGGCGCCTGGCGCACCGTCGGCCGGGGCCGCGCGGACGAGATCGGGCGCACCTTCGACTGCTGTTCGGTGAGGAGTCGCTGCCGCTCGACCAGGAGCACCACGTAGCCGGTGAACGCCGCGACGGTCAGGGTCGCGAGGCCGATGGTCACGATCCCGGGCGCCGCCAGCGCCAGGACCACCGTGAGCAGCGCCGCCGTCAACAGCCCGAGCAGCACGTTCTTGCGCCGTCGACGAGCCACGGCACAGGCCATCGCCGAGGCGGGCCGCACCCGGTGCGGGGCGCCGCCGGCCTGCGGACCGCAGTTGGTGCGCTGCAGCGTGGAGATCTGGGACCGGAATGCGGAGACACTGTCGGTACGCCGGTCGGCCATCCGTTCCTTCGCGTAGGAGCCGATGACGACGATCCACACGACGGCCAGTACTCCCAGAACCACGAATGTCACGCTCCGTGCCTGCCTTCAGTGTGTGTGACCGTAGTTCCACCACTTCAGGGAATTGGTGGATACCCGGTCGAGTCGGACGACGTCGTGTGACCATTCGTGGCACACCGCCACGGCCGCGGAACCGTCATCTGGTCGATGACACCCGTGTCGTGGTTGTTACGGTTCTACTACGGCGCCGTCATATTCGCCAGTCGAATCACGCCGGTACGGTCCCGAGGCCCCGCCGGTGGTCTCCCACAGCGACACCTCGTCGATCGTCATCGAGCGATCCGCCGACTTGCACATGTCATAGATCGACAGGCACGCGATCGAACACGCGGTCATCGCCTCCATGGCCACGCCGGTGCGATCGACCGTGTCGACCTGGACCTCGACCTCGATGAACGCGTCTTCGACCCGGAAGTTCACCGACACCGATCCGACCAGGACCGGATGGCACATCGGCAACAGATCCGACGCACGCTTGGCCGCCTGGATCCCCGCGACCCGGGCGACCGCAAGGACGTCGCCCTTCGACACCGCCCCCCGGGCGACCAGCGACGTGGTCTCGGGTGCCATGTGCACCCGGCCTCGGGCGACCGCACGGCGGTGGGTGACCTCCTTGACCGTGGTCTCGGTGGCCCGGGCCCGCGCCAGGGGATCGAGAAAACGCCGGGCCGTCATCGTGCCCGGCGCGCCATGAGGTCGGTCAGGAACGCCTCGAAGGGTGCGCCGAGATCGTCGCGCTGGAGCGCGAGTTCGACCGTGGCCCTCAGGTAGTCGAGCTTCGCCCCGATGTCGTAGCGCCCCTCGGAGAACGCGTACCCGAACACGTCGCCGGTCGTGATCGACTCGGCGATGGCGTCGGTGAGTTGGATCTCGCCACCGACCCCCGGCTGGACGTGATCGAGGATGTCGAAGATCTCGGGGGTGAACACGTAGCGGCCCATCACCGCCATCGACGAGGGAGCTTCGGCCGGGCTGGGCTTCTCGATGATGCCGTGGATCTGCACGACACCCGGTTCGTGGCCCGGGTCGACACCGCCGATGTCGGCGCAGCCGTAGGAGCTGATCTCGGCCTCGGGCACTTCACGCAGCGCCACGACCGGCGCGTCGTGGACCCCGTGCGCCTCGATCATCGCCCGGAGCACCTTGGAGTCGTCGACCATCAGGTCGTCGCCGAGCATCACCGCGAAGGCCCGGTCACCGACGTGCTTGCGGGCCACCGACACGGCATGGCCGAGTCCGAGCGGTTCGCCTTGGCGCACGTAGTGGATGTCGGCGAGATCCGCGAGGTCCCGCACTTCGGTGAGCATCCGGTCCTTGCCCTTGGCCTCGAGGAAGTACTCGAGCTCGAACTGGCGGTCGAAGTGGTCCTCGATGCTGCGCTTGCCACGACCGGTGATGATGAGGATGTCGTCGATCCCGGCCTGGACGGCCTCTTCGACCACGTACTGGATCGCCGGCTTGTCGACGACCGGAAGCATCTCCTTGGGCTGGGCCTTGGTCGCCGGGAGAAAGCGGGTGCCGAGGCCGGCGGCCGGGATCACGGCACATCTGACGTCGTTGCTCATGTGCGCCGATTCCTTCCTGGACGATCCGACTGCACTCCCGCGCGGGGAGCGCCGGGCCCCGCGGCTGCTCATGCTATCGCCAAGGGGTCGATCGGAGAGAGCCGCGTCCGTCCACGGTCGGGTTCGGGGACCCGGGCCGACGCCCGATATGCTGGCAGTCGACGTGGTCGAGTGCCAGGATGGCGTGCAACCGCCGTGCACGGCGACGAACGGCCACCGCATCCTTCGAAGTCGGGTGAAATCCCCCGCTGGATCGTCCGAGGTCACCTCATGCCCACCTACGAATACCGTTGCGCCGACTGCGGCCACACCTTCGACATCGTCCAGGCGTTCACCGACGACCCCCTGACCGAATGCCCCGAGTGCGGCGGCCGGCTGAAGAAGGTGTTCGGCAGCGTCGGCATCTCGTTCAAGGGTTCGGGGTTCTACGTGAACGACTCCGGGTCCAAGAAGAAGTCGACGACCAGCGCGTCGTCGTCGGGTTCGTCGTCGTCGGATTCGTCGTCGTCGAGTGCTTCGTCCTCATCGGATTCCTCCACGACCGGTTCGGACTCGTCGAAGAAGAAGTCGACGGCGTCTTCCTCGTCGTCCGCCGACTGACGGGCCCAACCCCCACGGCCGCCGAGCCGGGAAACCCGGACTCCGGCAACCGCGACGCTCAGGGGAGCAGCGCGTCCGGCGGCAGGGCAACGATGCCGGTCGCGCCCATCGCCCGCAGCTCGCCGAGGCGGCGCCACAGCGCGGAGGTCTCGACCACGAGGTGCACCGCGACGAGATCGTCGCGTCCGGCCAGAGGCAGGATCGTCGGCGAGGCCAGACCCGGGAAGACCGACCGGAGCTGGTCGATGCGGTCGGCGGGCAGGTGCAGCATCACGTAGCGGTGCGCCGCAGCGTGCAACGCGGCGTCGAGACGGAGCACGAGATCGTCGAGCGCGTCGTTGCCGTCGCGGTAGCGCAGCTCGGCTTCGCACTCGGCGATCGTCGCCAGCACCCCGAGCCGGTTCTGACGAAGGCTGGTGCCGGTCTCGGTGTTGTCGACGATCGCGTCGGCGATGCCCGCGGCGCACACGCCTTCGAGCGAGCCGCCCATCGACAGGATCGTCACCTCGACGCCGTGTTCGGCGAGGAAGCGCCGCGTCAGGTTCGGCATGTGGGTGGCGACGACCCCTCCCGCAAGCGCTGCCAGGGTGCCGGGGCCGTCGTCGTCGCGCCCCGCCACCACGAGCGTCGACCGGGCTCGACCGAGCGGGAGGCAACCCAGGTCGGCGACGTCGTGTTCGAGCGCGATGTCGGTGGCGAGGAAGGCCGCGTCGAGCGTGCCCGCCGCCAGCGCCGCGGCGGCGTCACGGGGACGCATCTCGATGAGTTCCAGACCTTCGGCCTGCACGATCGAGCCCCGTCCGCGCAATCCCGAGACCGGGTAGCCCGCGGCCGTGAGCAGATCGAGTGCGGCGTCACGCAGTCGCCCCTTGGAGGGGACCGCCACGCGGGCGTCGACCGTCGTGGTCACGCGGGCGCTCCCGGTTCATAGGTGCTGTCGCGGGCCGGCCGCTGATGCCGCTCGCGCAGCACGGCCTCGACGTCGCCCCAGGTCATCCCGGCACCGACCAGGGCCGCGACGAGGTGGAACACCAGATCCGCGGCCTCCTCGGCGGTGGCCGAGCGGTCGGGTGGTTGCGCGCCCAACTCGAGACACACCTCGAAGGCCTCTTCCATGATCTTGCGTTGGGCGAGCACCGGATCGGCCATGACCCTGCTCGAATACGACCCGGCGGGCGCGTCGTCGAGTCGGGCGCGCAGGAACGCGTCGAGTTCGGGCAGGAAGGAAGACGGCGGGGGCGAGGTCATGGCGTCCGAGCATCGTAGGAGGCACCGGTCGCCCGATCGAAGCAGGTTGGTGTGACCCGGCCCGCCGCACCCTGCCCGCGGGCACGGTGCGGGGCACCGTGTGCCCCGAACCGGACCCTCCCGCGGCCCGATGCAGTTAGTCGACGGTTAGCCGACGACTCGTAGCGTCCCGTCCGTGGCCGGAGGTGCCGGCCCTCCCAGGAGGACACCATGACGACGTTTTCGGTCGGCCCCGATCCGAGCCCGACTTCCCGAATCCGGGCGCGGGGGCGCGTCGCCGCGGCGGTCGTGGCCCTCACGGCCGCGGTGACCCTGCTCACGCCGGGCGCTGCGCTCGCCGATGGCGGCAGCGTCTCGATCACCCCCGCCAGTGGCCCGGTCGGAACCGCTGTGACCGTGACCGGCGACCTCGACTCGGACTGTCGGGAAGCCACGGTCGTGACCGTCGAGATCGGCGAACTCGACGGCCAGCGGCCCGCGCCGGACGGCAGCGTCCGCTCGACCGTGATCGGAAGCGCCGATGCGACCGACGGCCATTTCCGCGTGTCGGGGACGATCCCTTCGACGATCGGTACCCACGGCACCGCGGCGCCGGGGCCGCACGGGATCCACGTCTACTGCACCAGCCAGATGACGGCGTATCCGTGGCACGTCGCCACGACGTCGTTCACCGTCACATCCGACACCGACCCCGGCGACCCCGATGACGAGGTGACCCTGGGCGCATCGTCGGTGACCGCGGGCGGATCGGTCACGTTCCGGGCGTCGGGTTTCGCCGCCGACTCCGAGGTGACCGCGACGCTGCACAGTGACCCGGTGCCGCTGGGTACCTTCGGCGTGGACGGCGCCGGAACGGTGGCGGGGACCGTGACGATTCCCGCCGACGTGCCCGCCGGTGCGCACACCTTCGTCCTCACCGGTGAGGCCGCAGACGGTGCCGCGCTCGTCCTCCGGGCGGCGCTGACGGTCGTTGCCACCGATCCCGGGACGCCGACGACCACGACGCCGGGAACGAACCGTCCGGTGTCGCCGGGACCGGCCGCACCGGCGGCCGCGGTGGCCACCGAGGCGCACTACACCGGTTGAACGGTGCGCCAGCAGCTCTGAGCACCATCACCGACCGCGCCCCGGCGCCGATCCCGGGCCGGGCGTCGAGACCGTGCCGGATCGGTGACACGGGCCCGCGGGATCGTCCGGATCGGGCCGGTGCGATCCCGAACGATCCGCCCGGCTCACCTTCGATCCGATTCGAGCGCCCGCCCCGTCGATGCCCGCTCGTGCACGATCTCGCGCAGCAGCTCGTCGAACTCGGCGTCGACGGCATCCGACGCGGGGCCGTCGGTTCCCGGTCCGCACAGTCGGTCGACGGTCAGCGACTCGTCGGCGCCGAGCGGGCTGCCCCACTGATCGCGGAGTCGCCTGGCGACGACGGGGGCGACGGTGTGCAATCGATGGCGGTTCGGCAACACCTGCACGAGTGCGGCGAGCGCCACCGCCGCCCATGGCCGGTCGCTCTCGAGCAGGTCGAGCGTGGCGCCGGCGAGGGTTCTCGGATCACCGTCGATGCTGCCCAGGCGGATGCCGAGCAGGCCGGCGGCCCGGAGGTTGCCCACGCCCAGGACGGTGTCGAGCGCGTCGACGACGTCTCGCCGGTCGAGGTCACCGCGCTCGTGCCGGAGTTCGACGATGTCGCTTCTGATGGTGGCCAGGGTCCCGAGCGAGTGACCCTCGAGCGCCAGCGCCTCGGCCGCCTTCAGATCGCGGTAGGCCGGTTCGCCGGATGCCCCGGTCCGCCACGCCAGCGCTGCCATCCGGAGCGCCCGGGCTGCGTCGGCGATCGCGCCCATGGCCGTCAGTCGGTCGGCGATCTTCTCGAGTTCGACGGCACCGCCCGCGGCGTCGCCGGACACGAGTCGTCCCAACGCCGTGAGGTGATCGGCGCACGCGCGCACGTAGTCGTCGTCGAGGTGATCGGCGAGCGTCCGGATCCGGTCCTGCTGAACGGCCGCGGCATCTACGTCGCCGCCGTAGCCGAGCCCCATCGCGAGCTGGAACCGGAGGTGGGCCTCGAGGTTCGGCACTCCCTCGCACCGGGCGATCGTCGCGGCGAGCGCGAGCGTCTCGGTGAGCGACCGGACCGCGGCGTAGGTCGCCGACGCGGTCGCCAGTGCCCTGACGGCCGCGGCCCATTCGAGGGCGTCGACCGCGACCCGTTCGAGATCGTTCGTCCGGGCCGTGGTACCGGATGATTCGACACCGTCCGGGCGGGTCCGCGCGACCAGATCACCGATCACGTTCCCGCCACGCTTCCAGTGCCCGTGTTCGCCCCACGCGTCGCCCGCGGCGGTCGCGAGCCGAAGCGCCTCGGCGTGCCGCCCCGCGCCGTCGAGGGTGCGCAGGAGTGCGCCGACGTTGGGCAACTCGGCGACGGCGACGGCGAGGACCGACCTCACGATCGGTCGGGCCGGGTCGGGACGGACCGCACCGAGTGTGTCGGTGAGCACCACGGTCGCGACGCCCAGAGCCTCGGCGTCGGACTGCCCGGCCAGTGCGCCGCGGACCGCGTCGGGAAGCCCCAGCCGTCGGCCGGGGCGCGTTCCCACCAGACCCTCGGCGTGCAGCTCGTGGAGGACGCCCGGCGCGGACACGTCCGGGCCGGCCAGGTCCGCGAGGAGCGCGGGGGTGAAACCGTGGTCGAGATGGGCGAGAAGGCGGATCGTGTGCTTCGCCCTCCGGGTGAGTCGGCCGAGCGCGTGCCGGACGGCCGCGTCGACGACGTCGGCCGGCCTCGCAGCGGCCGGTTCTGCGCTTGCGTGTGCCGGCCCGCTCCCACGGGCCGCCTGATCGATCCCGAAGGTCGCTTCGGTGGCGGCGAGTTCGATGGCGAGCGGGATGCCGGCGGTGCCCACACACACGGCGGCGAGCCGCCGCCGGTCTCCCGGGTCCACGGGCAGGCCGAGCGTGGCGATCCGGTCGGCCAGCAGGTCGACGGCGTCGCCGTCGGGGTCACCGGGATCGTCGAAGGGCAGCAGGGGGACGACCTGTTCGGCCGGGCTCCCGAGCGCCGTACGCGAGGTGGCGAGGATCCGGAGCTCCGGGCACGACCCGAGCAGCTCGTCGGCCAGGGCCGCCACCTCGGTCAGGGCGTGCTCGCAGCCGTCCAACACCAACAGGCTCTCCCGTCGGCCCAGCGTCGACGCGATCGTGCGCCCATCCCAGTTCCGCTCGCCGGTCGCGGTCGACCCGATGGCATCCGCGATGCGGCTCGTCATCGGACCGGCGCCGACCCCCACGTCGACCTGGTGGGCACGGGCGGCGCCGGCGGCGATCTCGAGCGCGAGGCGCGACTTGCCCACGCCACCCAGTCCGACGATCGAGACGAGGCGGGATCTCGCCAGGGCCGCGGCCACCGCGGCGAGTTCCCGTCGTCGCCCCACGAGTCGGTCGACCGGGAGCACTCGTCCCGCCCGTGTCGCCCGATCGTTCTCGTCGATGATCCCCCGGAGGTGGTCGTGCGCCGCGACGGCACGTCGTGCCCATGCCCGGTCCGCGTAGGGGCCGAAGGCAGGCCCGCTCCAGAGCGAGCGGGCGAGACGGTGATCCCCGGCGCGGACGGCCGCGTGCACGACCCACAGGTCGACCGCTGTCGACGGCAACTCGAGCCGGTAACCGTGGCCGTCATGGACCACCGACGGCGCGCCCAGCGCCCGCCGGATCCGACGGACGTGCCCGTGGACGATCGTCGTTGCGGTCGCCGGTGGGTCGTCGGGCCAGAGCTCCTCGACGACCGCGTCGGTGTGGAGCGCCGCGCCAGGGTGGGCGACGAGCAACGCGAGCAGCTCCCGCGCCTGTCCCCGTCCGATCATGGCGTCGGCTGCGGCATCGTCGACGGCGACACGGCCGAGTACCCGAACCCGAATCTGCGAGCTCACGGCAGCAAGTATCGCCGATTCGTATCGCACGCGACGCGGCATCGTTCCTGACCGACGCGCGGGTGCCGGCCAGGCGCGCGTGCCCGACGCCGGACCATCGTCGGTGCCCGGCGGTGCGCCGCGTTTCTCAGCGCACCGGGCCGCTCATCGCGGCGCGGTCCACCAGTATTCGAGCTGGATCTCGTCGGGGTCTCGGAACACGAGCGCCGTGCCCGCGCCGGACGGGGCGTCGGTGACCGGTGAGTGGTCGACGCCGAGTTCGGTCAGGTGCTTCTCCAACTCGATCAGGTCGGCGCGCGATTCCACCGCGAAGCCGATGTGGTCGAGTCCCGGGTTGCGTTCGTCGAACCGCTCGGCGGTACGGCCGTCGTGCTGGTTGAGCCCGACCACGAGACGGGTTTCGGGGTGGACCAGCACGACCATGACCCGACCGTCGAGGTCCTGGCGCACCAACCGTTTCAGTCCCAGCACATCGACGTACCACTGGGCGCTGGCCTCGACGTCGGTGACGGTCAGATCGACGTGGGAGATTCCGGTGAACGTGGTCATGGCGTGCTCCTCGGTGGTTCAGGTGGCGTCGAGAGTCGGCTCCACCTGTTGGACTACCATCCCGATCGATCCGACAGCGAAGCAAGGAAGCTCGATGCCCCGTCCGATGTTCCGGACCCGACACCTGCTCATCCTGATCACGACCCTGGTCGTGACGGCCGGAGCGTGCTCGACCTCCACGGGCACTTCGAGCGACGACACCGGCAAAGCCGATGGAGACGAAGTCGTCCTCCAGGGTGTGGACACCGTCGAGATCGACCCGTTCACCGATTCGGTCGCGATCACCCAGCTCGCGTCCTTCTCGACGGCATCGGCTGCCGCGGTCACCGCCGCGCTGTCCGGGTTCGACGCGGCCGCCGATGCGATGCGCACGATCCCCGGTGACGCTCCGGGGCTCTACGGCGGCACCGGCGACGATGCCACCTGTGACCTGGGACAGTTGAACGACTACCTGGCCGACCCGGCCAATGCCGACAAGGCGACCGCGTTCGCCAAGGTGCTGGGCATCGAGGTTTCGGGCATCGACGAGACGCTGGAGGAGTTCACGACGGTCATCGTGAACGTCGACCTGTTCGTCACCAACCACGGGTTCTCCGGCGGCGAGGCGAACGCGTTCGTCGCGGTGTTGCAGGCGGGGACCGCGGTGGCCGTCGACCGTCACGGGGTTCCCCGGGTCAAGTGCGCGTGTGGGAATCCGTTGGCGCCGGCTCCGGCGGGCGTCGTCTTCGACGCCGACACGCCCACGACCGGCACGCCCTGGTCGGGCTGGGACCCGGCCGCGGTCGCCGTGCCCGAAGCGTCCGACGAACCGGTCGACGCATTCGATCTGATCGATGTGGAGACCGGCGGGACCCAGACGGTGCCCGCCGGAGGATCGTCATCCACCGGCATCGATGAGGTCGACGAGTGCGTGACCGACGCCGACGGACACGGTCCGGACTGTGGGACCCAGGAAGGGTCTGACCCCACCGACGCCACGGCGCCGGCCACTGCGGCACCGACCACCGCTGCCGGCACCGGGGACCCCGAGGACCGTTCCTGGGGGGTCACCGGCGGTGCGGCGACCGCCGATGCCGACTTCCGGGTGGAATGTGCCCCGAATGGCCGGTTCGAACCCGTGTACGGCAGCGGACCGTACGAGATCTCCTCGTCGGTGTGCACCGCGGCGGTCCACGCCGGCGTGATCACCCGCGAACGAGGCGGCATGGTCACGATCCGGGCGGTCACCGACGGTGGCCCGATGGGCGCGGACACCGCGAACGGGGTGACCACCGAGCCGACCGGCAACCCGCGGGGCTTCTTCGACTTCGTGTGATGGTCGCACGCTCGCGACCGTCACGCTCGATCGGAACGTCACGGCGCGCCCGCGGGCGCGCCGCGTGCTCGCGACAACACCGGTCGAGTCTCTCGACGCAGAGGTGAGCCCGGCGCCGCGCCGGCGTTCGAAGACTCGTCGTCGTTGGCCGGGGAACTCGACGATCGTGGAGCTACAGGCCCGAGACGCTCACGTCGCCGATGACCAGGCTGACCCCCGCGGCCCCCATGGGGAGCCATTCGACGTCGTTGCCGATCGCGGTCACGTCCAACAGCATGCGTTGCAGGGTCGAGGCGACCGTGAACTCCTTGAGGGGTTCACCAAGCGAGCCGCCGCTGATGCGCAGCCCTTCGGCGCCGGTCGAGAAGTCGCCGCTCACCGGATTCACTCCCGAGTGCAGCCCCGACACCGACGACACCAGGATCCCGTCGCCCACCTCGGCGAGCAGGGCGGCCTGATCCCGGTCGCCGGGAGCGAGTTGCACCGCCCGGGCCCCCACGCCGGGCGTCGACTTGAAACCGCGCACCGCGGAACCGGTCGAGGTCGCGCCGGAGCGACGGGCCGAATAGGTGTTGTGCAGGAACATCTGCAGTTCGCCGCCGTCGATCAACACGTTGCGACGGGTGGCGAGACCCTCGCCGTCGGCTTCGGTCGCCCGGTAGGCGCGCGGGTCGGTCGGGTCGTCGACCAGGGTGACGATCGGGTTCGCGATCACCTCACCGAGCCGTCCCGCGAACAGCGAGCGGCCCTTGTTGACCGCTTCGCCGTTCATCGTGCCGGCGATGATCCCGAGGAACTGGGCGGTCACGAACGGATCGAACACGACGGTCATACGGCCACCCCGGGGCTTGGTCGCCCCCAACAGCCGGGTGGCCCGCCGCGCCGCGTCGGCCGCGGCCGACCCCACGTCGAGATCGGCGGGCTCGCGGCCCACCGAGAACCCGAAACCGGTCTTGGTCTCGTCGCCCTGCTTCGCGAGGGGGTACGCGCCGACGTAGCAGGCCGATTCGCGGCCGGCCGAACGGATCCCGGTCGTGGTGACGACGACTCCTTCACCGATCGCGTCGCCGTACTCGGCGGATTCGACGCCGGTGATCCGGTCGTCCGCGCCCCGCA
>CAZQSU010000056.1:0-20328 GCA_964595905.1 uncultured Iamiaceae bacterium | reverse complement strand
ATACCTATCCCAGCCGGATCAACTCACACCGCCCCACACCCCACCGCGAAGAGCCGCGAAACGAGCCTGAGCGGCCGAGATGGTCGCCTGCGCATCGATGAGTGCGTCACGGAGCTCCTCCAAGGGCACCTCGGCAGCAGCGTCAGCCACCGGCTCGGTCGACGAAAGCAACTCCATGCGGCCATTCTAGCGAACATATGTTCGCCTTGCAACCAACATTTGCCGATTTCTCGAACGTTCTCCACCATCCCTTTACCGTCGCCTCCCATTGCACAACTTGGCCCTCACCTCATGATCTCACCCGGGTAGGACAGCACGCCCCCGAACACCCGACCGGACCTGCCTCGAGCACCACGGCTCCGAACACCTCGCCGATCGAGCTGAAGGTAAGGGCCCGCGAGGGGATAGATCGCGAGAACGAAGTGCTTGCTGGCGAGTCGGCGGATCGTCCCGGAAGGACGCAGGACGAAGGCGCACACGCAGTGCGCCGAGGACGAGGACGCATCGGGGCGGCTCGTCCGGCCGTCAGCAACACGCAAGCTATTCCCTCGCGGGCCCTAAGGTCGGGGCCGTGCAGGGGCAACGGATCGAAGTCGACGGTGTAGAGCTCCATGTCGTCCTCGAAGGCGACGGACCGCTCGTCGTGGTGCTGCACGGCTGGCCCGAGTACTGGTGGTCGTGGCGCCACCAGATCTCAGCGCTCACCGAAGCGGGGTTCCGGGTGGCGGCCTTCGACCTGCCTGGTTTCGGTGATTCGGACAAGCCCGACCGGGACTACACCGAAGAGTGGGTGAACACGACCCTGGCCGCGGCGATCCGACAACTCCTCGGTGCAGGCGAGCGCTGCATCGTCGCCGGGCACGACTGGGGCGGCCTGCTGGTGTGGCCCTTCGCCCGCCGCTTTCCCGAGCTGCTCGCCGGGGTCATCGGGTTGAACACGCCGGATCTCCCCCGCGGCACGCTGCCCCCGCTCGAGGTCATGGACAAGGTCTTCACCGAGCACCCCAACTACATCATGCAGTTCCAGGACTACGGACCAGCCGATTGGATCCTCGCCCGTGACGTGCCGGCCTGGCTGGACACCATGTACCGCGGCCCGGCCACCTGCCATCCCGAGGTGTTCACCGACGACGTGATGGCGCACTACATCGACGTGTTCAGTCGCCCCGGTGCGGTCACCCCAACGCTCAGCTACTACCGCAACATGGATGCCAACTGGCGTGCCGCGGCGTCGCTTCCCGAGCGCATCGACCTGCCGGCGCTGATGATCTGCGCCGAGCACGATCCGGTGCTCACGCCGGCGATGTCCGAGGGCATGGAGGCGCGCGTCCCTGACCTGGAACGGGTGATCATCGCCGACTGCGGTCACTGGACCCAGCAGGAACAGCCCGAGGCGACCAACGAGGCCCTCATCGGCTTCTGCCGCCGCGTGTTCTGATCGATCGAATCCCGGCAGCCACCTGCGGGTCGTTGGAACCTCGTGGTAGAGCACCATGCTCGGCCCATGCTATGCATCAATTGACGACTGTCGACCATTTACTATCCCAAATGATTCGAACCTTCATCCACCTAAGCCGGGCGTGGTTCCTATCAAATGCGTATTGCCATGACTCTCTGGCCACTCACCCCGGAACGGCTCCGCAACTGCATCCCAGCGCTCCCGGTACAGTGCAAATACAATTTGCGACCAGTACCGATCGCCATAGTAGAAGTGATCTCGAAGGTGCGCCTCCTTCTGAAAGATCTCACCCTTGCCGTGCTCAAACAGATCAAGGTTAAACTCGGGCACCTCAATATAAACCTTCCGAAATGTAAAATGGTCAAACAAGTACTGGATCAAAATAAGAATGCCTTCAACCATAAGGCCCCGATTATCTGCCAAACCACCGCCGTCATCATTATGCACAAAGCGATGAAACGCAACACTCACCACGCCGTCGGACAGATCAGCGTCATAAGCATTTACAATGCCTACACCGTGCCGCTCAGGGTCGTCGCTCTTGATTACCGTAAACTGCACGAGGATTGCAGGCGAAAATAGCTCGGCCCGAAACCGTTCGAGCGATGGGGTTTGGCCACGAAAGCGCCAACGATGGGCAAGTCGCGGATCAATTGACGCCTCGTACGCCGGAAGCACATCCTCCTCGAAAATCGGACGAAGAGTCGCCGCAGCTGTCGCGTACGAACCTCGCGGTCGCGTGACCGGCTCCTCCAATTTGTCGGCCCCAATCGTCAGCTCTGGAGCAATCCATTCGACCAGGTCTGCGATAGTTGTCAGGTCCGAGAAAGCAGAACGATCGACATGTGGAACGATGTTCATCGTGGCCATAATCACAGCCTGCGCATCAGCATGCGCCATCGCCCGCATCAATCGGTCATTCGCATGCTCGCCGAATTCGGGAGGAAGAGTTGGAACACACGACCGCAGGTAGTGAAGGACTGCAGCACGTGCGCTTTCATCGTCCATAATGACCTCCTCGCGAGCGCGTCACTGAGCGAGCCGAAGTGCCTACAGGTCTTCTAGCCGCTGTTTCGACCTGTACGAACTCAGCTCTTTGCATAGGCAAGCATGTAGTGGGTCCAATGCCGCGGGCAGTGTTTATTGCTGCAATCCCTCTAGTCACTCCGGTATCCGATTCATACTTTAGCCCCCGGCTTCAAATTGCAGCCCGCCTTCACCGACTGGTCTCGACTTGAGCTCTACCTTCGAGATATTCTTTCCGTCGCTAATCTCGACTGCCATCCTGCTCGATCCTGGATCGCGCGGGACCTCGAAAACCGCGCAGGTAACCTGACCACATTCGCGTATCCCAACTGTGACTGCGGCGAGATCATCAGCGTTCTGAATCTTCGCATTGTGGCCTAGAAGGATAATATAGGCCGTAACATCGGGAAATCCTAGTGAACGCGATGTCGAGGGCGCTGATGGTGTTACTTGCATCTCCTCGGGCTGATCGTATCGTCCGGAGTCTACCGGGCGTGCTTGAAAGAACACCTTGCCGCCCCGTAGAAGCAATCGCACTTCCACTAGTTTCCCTTGGAAACTAACAATCTCTTGGTCCGTTTGAATTGCGGTACTTTGGCTGCCGTCAGGTGGGCCACCCCGCGGTACCGGAGCGCTACTGGAACGTCCACAGCCAATCACCAGCGCACTACTGACGGCGACGAACGCACAGGCACGACCAAGCCGGGGACGCCGCTTTCTCATTATATGCCGAGTAGACGTCGGTACGCGTTGATCTCTGCCTCGTGGTCGTCGAACCATTGCGTATACTCATCGCGGGCGTCCTTGTCCAGCCACGGCTGCAGAGCACGGTCGCACGCGTCTCGAGATGCAATCATCTTATCTCGCTCATCGGCCGGCACATCGCCTGAGGTCACATAACGCTCCGCATCTTCTCGGGAATCTACTGTGGATCCCCTGTCAGCCATACACGCGAGCCAGGCGCTTCGAGCAGCGGGAGCGTCGGGGCGTGCTGCGATGCGATCATACAGATCATCTTCAGCATTGTACCAATCGCGAATGATTTGAGCATTATTCATTTGCTGCGGCGCGGCTCGCTGCAGTTCGGTCAGCCCTGCTTGCTCGTTGGCGAGTCGAAGCTGCGCGGCTTGCAACTTCTCCAAATCGGAGGCCGACCGGACACCTAGAGCTGCAGCAGACGGATCAAAGCCTGTGGCGCTCTCGGTCGCGCCTCCTGCTTTTACGTCACTCGCCTCGGCTGGCCCGCGCCCTGTAACTGCCCAAGCCATTAGCCCAGTGCTGAAAATTGCGACCATCACCAGCAATATGCGTGAAATGGTTTTCATGTCAGATTGACTCCCTTTAACCGCAGGTGAACTCTGGGTGAACAGCATCGGTTACGGACTGTGTCTCGTAATGTGTTGGATGAACAGGAATCCAGAAGCTTATTGCGGCATACGTTCGGTACCGATTTGTGCCGCTGCGGCAGTCTTGCATCGCATGCAGGGTCCTATCCCTAACGGTCAGGTTTTCGCTGTTGCTGCCTCGCGTCTCATAATTGCAACCCCAGAAGCCGCACGCCTTTGTTTGGGCCAGTACTTTGATAGGCGTGTCATAGCAGGAAAGGCGCGTGACCTGGAACCTGGCCCACGAATTGACTTTCTTCGTCGACTGCGTCAGGATAGGTTCACGTGCGTAGACTTGGGTCGGGATCGGGTCGAGACAACTCGCCATCGCGCGAGTTTGCGCCTGTGGAAGAACACGCGATGGACCTTGGTTGGGAACATGTTTTGGCGACAACTGCCCGGCCTCAGGAACCGGGCCTCGGGTAACCTGGCTGGGCGTCACAGGAAGCTGTGCCGTTCCTCCCAAAGCCAAGGCTGCGAGTGCAGAGCCCACGGCGTACGATCTGCTTATGCTGATTATCCCCTCTCTGGCTGAGTAACCCCTTCTTGTTAGAGGGATTACTGTTTGGTTCTACCACAAGGTACAGACGCCGTCAAGTGCTCGACGTGCCTCGCCTCCTGCGACCCTCATTCCAGCGGCTCGTGCGGCGCCGTGAATGGCGGAACCCTGGTTGTCGAGGTCGAGCCGACCTGTAGCAGAATTGGCGGTTTATCTTCCGCGCGCAACCCGCCGGGAAGCGCGAGCACGGCTGGCTCGTTCAGCTGGTGTGAGGAATACACGGACCGTCAGAACTCACCGCCCCTTCGAGTTCGTCCCTGATCCGTCTGATCAGTCGCCGTGCAGGGACTGCGCGAGATCCCGGTAGCCGGGCAGGGCCCGAACTGTCGCCAGATCGTCTTCGTTCTCGATGAGGCGCGGCGCCCGGAACCCGGCTTCGATCGCCCGGCTGAGCCAGGAAAGCCCCGCCTGGGCGTCACCGGCCCTCGCCCAGGAACACGCGACCTCGTAGCTCGACTGCGCGGGGCTCCGTCGTCCGTCGGCGACGAGCCGCTCGCCCACCACCGCCGCCTCGCGGTAGGCGCCGGTGAAGTGCAGGTGGTTCTGCAACTGCGCCGTCGCGTCGACGCCTTCGTCGGAGCCGGACAGGAGCTGCTCGGCGAGCGGCACCGCGATCTGGGCATCGGCGATCACCCGGGCGACCACCAGGTTCGGCGGGGTGCTGGCCACCGTGAACGCCTGTGCGAACAGCCGGACCGCCTCGTCGCCACGCCCCTGGGCCGCGGCGATCGACGCCGACAGGTGCGGGCTCACCCCACCCCGACCGGTCGCCTCCAAAAGGAGGCCCTCCGCCTCGATCGCGTCGCCGAGACGCAACGCGTCCCAGGCGGCGGCCTCGAGGCGGTCCGGGTCGACCGGACGGGCGACCGGGCGTGGCGGAGGTGGCGGGACGACGTGCAGGTCGGGCCGACCGCGTTTCGAACGTCGCTTCTTCTTCGACTTCTCCGACCGTCTCGGCGCCGGCGGTTCATACGAGTCGTACTCGCGTCCACCGCCGGCCATCAGGCCACGACCGCTGCCGATGTAGCCCTCCTGCATGGCCTCGGCGAGGTTCATCAACGCCAACATCGCGATGAAGATCGCCGCGAAGGTATGCCCGGCCACGAACAGCCAGATCGTCACCACCGCGCCCGAGGCCAACGACGCGAACCTGGCCGTGCGCAGTCCCCAGATGGTGCGGGTGATCTGGCCGCCGTCGAGCGGCAGCAGGGGCAGCAGGTTCGCCGCCGACCACCACAGGTTGATGTACCAGACCTCGTAGACGACGAAGTTCCACTTCGAGTACGCCGGAAACAGCACGTTGCCCTCGTAGAGGAGTTTGGCCGGGATCGCCAACACGACGATCGCCGCGATCACCCCGGACAGACTCACCATCACCGACCGCCACTTGGGCAGTTCCCGTTGGCCGTGGGTCAGACCCCAGAACGCGGTGATCGTGATCTGGGGATGTTGCGCGTTCATGCGGTAGGCGACGGCGTGGCCGAGCTCGTGCACGAGGATCGACACGAACACGATCGCGATCCAGATCAACAGGAACACCAGCCGGTTCCCCGGCCACGCCTGAATCAGGTTACCGCCCAGCAACGCCGCGATCAGGAAGAACGGCCACTCCACGTGGATCGGGATCGAGCCGATGCGCAGATGCGGGCGACCGGACATTGCCCCAGCATAGAGACGCCGATCGGCGACTGCCCGAGTCGCCCGCCCTGCCGGGTCACGGCCATGAACCCATACCATTGACGCTCGTGAGCAGCGAGCTACCCCGCGGTGCAGCCAAGGAGCAGGCGGTACGCACGATGTTCGATGCGATCGCCCCACGCTACGACCTGATGAACCGGCTGATGACCTTCCGGCTCGACGTGGGGTGGCGGCGCCGGACCGTGCAACGGCTCGGCCTCGTCGGCGGGTCCCGGGTGCTCGATGTCGCCTGTGGCACCGGCGACCTGTGCCGCGACCTGGTGCGCGCCGGCTACCGACCCGTCGGGGTGGACTTCTCCCACGGGATGCTCGCCGCGGCCCGTACCGGCGCACCGCTCGTCAATGCGGACGCGCTGCACCTCCCGTTCGCGGACGCGTCGGTCGACGGTGTGACCTCGGGGTTCGCGCTCCGCAACTTCGTCGCGCTGCCGCCGGTGTTCGCCGAAGCCGCGCGGGTGACGCGCCAGGGTGGACGCATGGCCCTGCTCGAGGTGGCGACCCCACCGAATCCGTTGATGCGGTTCGGTCACGGGATCTACTTCGGTCAGATCGTGCCCCGGCTCGGGGCGTTGTTGTCGGACGCGGAGGCCTACCGGTACCTGCCCGAGTCGGTCGCGTACCTGCCCGAGACCGCCGATCTGCTCGCCATGATCGCCGACGCCGGGTTCGAACGGGTCAGCCGGATCGAGTTGACCGGCGGGATCGCCCAGTTGATCACCGCCACCCGCCGGTGACGCCGGTGGTCACCCGGCAGATCGACGCCGACGTCGACCTGGCCGAATTCGCCGGTGACGACGGCTGGCTCTTCGAACGGGACGGCGTCGGGGTTTCCGGCCGTGGCGACGCCATCCGGGTCGCCGCCGCCGACGCCGACCGGGTGCTCGCCGATCTTGGCGAGCGCACCGTTGCGATCGGCGCCCGTCCCTTCGACCGCACGGCCCCGTGGGAGCTCGCGATCCCCCGACATCAGATCCGCGTCGATGCCGACGGTTCCGCGTGGGAGACCCTGGTCGGCGACGACGTTTCCTTCGACGCTGCCGTGGAGCGTGCCCCGTCGGCCGGGCCGGGTGTGGGACCGGTCCGCATCGAGCCGGTGGAGTCGGCCGAGGAGTGGTGCGCGGGCGTGGCCCGGGCCACCGGGCTGATCCGCGAGGGCGGCGCGGAGAAGATCGTGCTGTGCCGCGAGGTGACGGCCATCGCCGAGCAGCCGTTGGCGCCGTCGCTGCTCGTCGACCGGCTCGCTACTCGCTTCGAAGGGTGTTACGTGTACTGCGTCGACGGGCTCGTCGGTGCGAGCCCCGAACTCCTCGTCGAGCGGACCGGCGACACGGTGCGGTCCCAACCGATGGCCGGCACCGCCCGCCGCTCGGACGACCCGGAGTGCGACGCCGCGTGGCGCGCCGAGTTGTTCGCGTCGCCTACCTACCGCCATGAGCACCAGCTCACGATCGACATGGTGCACGACACGTTGCTCGACTTCACGAGCTACCTGGACTTCGAACCGGAACCGCAGATCGTCGCACTCGCCAACGTGTTCCACCTCGCCTCCCGGGTGGAGGGTCGACTCTCGTCTCCACCCGCGTCGGTGCTCGACCTGCAGGCCGCGCTGCACCCGACCCCCGCGGTGTCGGGGCGCCCCCGTGATGCCGCGGTGCGCCTCATCGCCGACATCGAAGGCCGGGACCGGGGTCGGTATGCGGGGACCGTGGGGTGGGTCGATGGTGCGGGCAACGGCTGTTGGGCGGTGACGATCCGCTGCGCCCAGATCGACTCCGGCGACCCGAGGCGTGCTCGGGTCCATGCGGGGTGCGGGCTGGTCGCCGATTCGGACCCGGCCCGCGAACTGGCCGAATCCGAGGCGAAGCTCCAGGCGATCCTGTCGGTCCTGGAAGACTGACCACCACGATGTCTGTCGGGCTCGCCTTCAGCCGCACGTTGGTGGACGAGTGGCGACGCGCGGGGATCACCGACGCCTTCATCTCGCCGGGATCACGCTCGACGCCGCTCGCCGTCGCGTTGGCCGAACGCCTCACCATCCACGTCGTCCTCGACGAGCGCGGCGCTGCGTTCGGCGCGCTGGGCATGGCCCTCGCATCGGGCCGGCCGAGTGTGGTGGCCTGCACGAGCGGGACCGCGGGCACGCATTTCCATGCGGCGGTGGTCGAGGCGTCGCAGGCCGGCGTGCCACTCATCGTCTGCACCGCGGACCGTCCTCCCGAACTCCACGACGTCGCCGCCCCCCAGACGACCGACCAGACCCACCTCTACGGCCACGCCGTGCGCTGGTTCGCCGAACCGGGCCCGCCCGACGCGGCCACCGCATCGACATGGCGGTCACTCGCCGCCCGGGCCGTGGGCGAGGCGACGGGCCACGCGCCGGGTCCGGTGCACCTGAACCTCGCGTTCCGTGAGCCCTTTCTCACCGACGACGCCACGCCTGGCCCACCGGGGCGCCCCGACGGCGGGCCGTGGCACCGGACGGGTGGCCCACCGGGACCGGTCGACCCGCCGGCCGACGTGCGTGCAGCGTGCGAGCAGGCCGATCGGCCGCTGGTGATCAGCGGGCACGGTGCGCCCGACGGACTCGGTCTCGACGGGGTACCGGTGCTGAGCGATCACCGCGGTCCGTGCACCGGGACGGTCGCCCACTGGGACCTGCTCCTCCGCGACCCGGGTTTCGCCCGGGCCCAGACACCCGATCTGGTGGTCCGCGCCGGCATGCCGCCGGCCTCCAAGGCGCTGGCCCAGTGGGTCACCCGGCTGGACGTGCCCCAGATCGTGCTCGCCCCCGGTGGGCGGTGGACCGACCCGTCACGGACGGCGACCTGGATGCTCACGACGCCGACGCGACTCACCCTGACCGGGGCGGACGGCTGGGCCGACGCGTGGCGCTCGGCGGGCGAGACGGCGGGCGAGGCCGTCGACGCGGTGCTCGCGACCCACGACGAGGCGACCGAGCCGGGGGCGGCACGTCGGCTCTTCGCGACGCTGCCCGCGGGCAGCACCCTGGTGGTGTCGTCGTCGATGCCGATCCGTGACCTGGAATCGTTCGCACGGCCGCGTGGTGACGTGCGCGTGCTGGCCAACCGTGGAGTGAACGGCATCGACGGCGTCACCTCCACCGCGCTCGGCGTGGCGCTCACCGGCGCCCCCACGACGTTGCTCATCGGCGATCTGGCCCTCCTGCACGACCAGGGCGCCTTGACGGGGCTGATCGATCGTGAGGTGGATCTGGAGCTGGTCATCGTCGACAACCACGGGGGCGGGATCTTCTCGTTCCTGCCCCAGGCCGGTGCGCTCGAACCGGACCGTTTCGAACAGCTCTTCGGCACGCCCCAACCCGTCGCTCTCGAAGCTCTGCTGGCCGCACACGGGATCGACCACGTCGTCGTCGAAACCGCCGCGTCGCTCGAGCACTCACTGACCGAAACCCACGGCCGACACGGCGTACGGGCGATCGTGGTGCGGACCGACCGGGCCGCGAACACCGCCGTGCACGACGAGTTGTCGGGAGCGGTGGCCGTGGCCCTCGGGTCATGACCGGTCCGCTGCTGCTGCTCCACGGGTTCACCCAGACCACCGCCTCGTTCGATCCGCTGCGTCGCGCGCTGAGCGCCCGGGGCGTCGACGCCGAGGCGCTCGATCTGCCCGGGCACGGCGTCGGGGTGGGCCCGGAGCATCTGGTGATCGGCGATCTGTGGGCGGGCGCCCACGCGCTCGTCGCGGCGGGCCATCGGGGCATCTGGTTCGGCTATTCGATGGGGGCGCGCCTCGCCCTGCACGTCGCCGTGGCGCACCCCGACGCCGTCGACGGACTGGTTCTGCTCGGCGGCACCGCCGGGATCGACGACGAGGCCGAACGGACGGCCCGTCGGGCCGCGGATGCGGTGCTGGCCGACCGGATCGAACGCGACGGACTCGAGGTGTTTCTGCACGACTGGCTGGCGAACCCGCTGTTCGCGACGCTGCCCGCCGACCCGGACCGGATCCGGCGCCGGGCGACCAACCACGCTGCGGGCGTCGCCTCGTCGCTCCGACGCTGGGGCACCGGCACGATGGAGCCGCCCCTGTGGGACCGCCTGGCCGAGATCGACGCACCGACCCTGGTGCTCGCCGGCGCCCTCGACGCCAAGTTCACCACCCTCGGTCGCCGCCTGGTCGACGGCATCGGACCGAACGCCCGATTCGCCGCCGTCGACGGCGCGGGCCACGCCGCCCACATCGAGCGACCCGACGACGTCGCCCGCCTCATCGCCGGCTGGCTCGCCGCGACTCTCTCCTGACCCGATTCCCCGCCACCGACCCGACCTCCCCCCATCCAAACTTCGGGAGATGATGTGCCTCATCGGCACAAAACCTCCCGAAGTTGCGCTGTGGGCGGGCGGGTTGCGGGTTGCGGGCAGCCGGTGGCGGGTGGCGGGTGGCGGGGTCAGCGCAAGGCGAGACCCAGGGCGAACAGCAGACCGGTGACCAACTGGGTCCGTCCGGTCGCGCCCAGCACCGGGATCAGATCCTTGCCTGACGCCCCACCCAGCACCGCCCGGATCGCCGGGATCGCCACGACCACCCCGAGCGCACCCAGCGCTCCCCACGGCCGCCCGGCGGCCAGCGCCACGATGACGACGCCGACGAGTGACCCCACGACCAGCGCCGTGTGCAGCCGGCGGGTCGCGCGGTCGCCCATCCGCACGGCCAGGGTGTGCTTGCCGGTGGAGGTGTCACCGGGAATGTCGCGCAGGTTGTTGACCACCAGCAGCGCCGTCGCCAGGAATCCGACGGGCACCGACGCCGCGAACGCCACCCAGGTCAACGTACCGGTGTTGACGTACGCGGACCCCACGGTGGCGACCACCCCGAAGAACACGAACACGAACAGTTCGCCGTACCCGGCGTAGCCATAGGGGTGCGAGCCCCCCGTGTAGAACCACGCCGCGGCGATCGCCGCCACACCGACGATGACCAGCTCCCAACCCACGGCCACCGCCAGGGCGAGCCCGGCCACACCGGCGACGCCGAACGCGGCGAACGCGGCGAGCTTCACCGACCGGGGCCGAGCGAGCTTCTGGCCGACGAGCCGGACCGGTCCGACCCGGTGGGCGTCGTCGTCGGTGCCCCGCACGCCGTCGGAGTAGTCGTTCGCGTAGTTCACTCCGACCTGCAGGGCGAGCGAGACGACCAGCGCGCAGGCCACGCGCCAGGCGATGACCCCGTCGCCGACCGCGACGGCGGTGCCCACTGCGACCGGCACCACCGCCGCGGGGAGCGTCCGGGGCCGAGCCCCTTCGATCCATTCGGTCATGGTCGCCATCGGCCCGAAACCCTACGTGCTCGCGCCCATCAGGCCGATGTCAGAGTCACTCGACATCCAATGCGCCTGCGCGGCCAACGATACCCGCTGCCCGGGCACTCCATGCACGGCCCGGGTTGCGTGTGCGCGTCGGCGACTCCCGGATCATCTCCACCGTCGACGACAACGTGCTCCTCGTGGTCGTCGTCCGCCTCGGACACCGCAGCCACATCTACGACCGGTAGTCCGGGTCTGCCGCACGGTCGATCCTCCAGACGCCGTCGTTCGACCTTCATCCGTAACATGGATCCTCGTCATGTCATCGCCCCGCCTGGTCGCCCTCGACGCCGTTGGCGACGACCGATTCGTGACCCACCTGACGCGGATCTGGGAACGGGGTGATGCGGCCCTGCCCGTCGACCCCCGCCTGCCTGCCGACGCACAGGACGAGTTGTGCGCGGCGATGCGGGTCGGCGACGAGGTCACTCCTGGCGACGCCCTGGTGGTCGCCACCAGCGGCTCCACCGGCACACCCAAGGGCGTCGTGCTCACCCACGACGCACTGGCGGCCCAGGCCCGGGCGGTGCACGAACGCCTCGAGGTCGACCGCGCCACCGACCGGTGGTGTGCGTGTCTGCCCCTCGCCCACGTCGGCGGGCTCGGCGTCGTGGTGCGAGCCCTGGTCGACGACGTGCCGCTGCAGGTGCTCCCCGGCTTCGAGGCCGACGCGGTCGACGCGACGCTGATCTCCCTGGTGCCCACGGTGCTCGACCGGCTCGACGCCGCCGCCGCCGCACGATTCCGGTGGATCGTCCTGGGCGGGTCGGGTGACCCGGCCGAGCGTCCCGACAACGTGGTCCGCACCTGGGGCATGACCGAATCCGGCGGTGGCATCGTCTACGGCGACCGGCCCCTGCCAGGTGTCGAAGTGCGTGAGGTCGACGGCGAGTTGCTGATCCGATCCGCCGGCCTGCTGCGCTGCTACCGCGACGGCACCGACCCCACAGACGCCGACGGCTGGTATGCGACCGGCGACCTCGGCTCGGTCGATGACGACGGTCGGGTGAGCGTCGTCGGCCGCCGCGACCACCTGATCATCACCGGCGGCGAGAACGTGTGGCCCGAACCGGTCGAGGCCGTCCTCCGCGAGCTGCCGGGCATCGCGGATGTGGCGATCACCGGGCGCCACGACCCGGAGTGGGGCCAGCGTGTCGTCGCCCTGGTGGTACCCACCGAGGTGTCGGACCCGCCCGGTCTGGAATGCCTGCGCGACGCGGTCGCGACCACCCTTCCCCGTTACGCGGCGCCCCGAGAGCTGGAATTGGTCACGGCCATCCCCCGCACCGCGCTCGGCAAGATCCGACGGAGCGAGCTGTGACCCGCCGAATCGTGCTCGCGTCGGGTTCTCCGGCCCGCCTGCGGCTGTTGCGCGACGCCGGGATCGACCCGGAGGTGATCGTGTCCGGCGCGGACGAGACGATCGACGTCGGCACCGACCCGGCAGCCGCGACCGTGGAGCTCGCCCGGCGCAAGGCCGACGCGGTCGCCGACGGATCGACCGCAGGGAATCCTGCCCCGCTCGTGCTGGGATGTGACTCGATGCTGTTCTTCGACGGTGCCTGCCACGGCAAACCCCTCACCGCGGACGTCGCCACCGCGGCGTGGAAGGCGCGTCGGGGTCGCACCGGCGTGCTGTGGACCGGGCACGTGCTCATCGACACCGCCGATGGCCGTCACGTCGAGGCCGCGTGCGCCACCACCGTGCGTTTCGCCAGGGTCACCGACGCCGAGATCGCCGCGTACGTGGCGACCGGCGAACCCCTCGGGGTCGCCGGAGCGTTCACCCTGGACGGTCGGGGCGCCGCGTTCGTCGACGGCATCGAAGGCGACCACTCCAACGTGGTCGGCCTGTCGCTGCCGACGCTGCGCACGTTGCTGGCCCGGCTCGATCTGACGATCATGGACCTGTGGCCATGACGCTCGCCATCGGACCGCATCAGGTCGACCCACCGGTCGTGTTGGCCCCGATGGCCGGGGTGACCGATCTGACGTTTCGCGCCCTGTGTCGCGAGCAGGCGGGGGGCACCGGCATCTTCGTGAACGAGATGCTCATGGTGCGCGCCCTCGTCGAACACGACCGTCGCACCATGGCCATGGCCCGCTTCGGCGACGACGAACACCCCCGCAGCCTGCAGCTGTACGGAACGGCGCCCCACGTCACCGCCGCGGCGGTGCGCGTGGCGGTCGACGAGCTCGGTGTGGATCACCTCGATCTCAACTTCGGCTGCCCGGCGGCCAAGGTCACGCGCAACGGCGGCGGCGCGGCGATCCCGGTGCGACGCCGGTTGCTCGCCGACATCATCGACGCCACGGTGCGCGCAGCGGGGGAAGTTCCGGTGACGGTCAAGTTCCGGATGGGCACCGACGACGACCACCTGACCTTCCTCGACACCGGACGGATCGCCGAGGACGCCGGCTGCGCCGCGGTCGCGCTGCACGCCCGCACCGCGGAGCAGCACTACGCAGGCCATTCCGACTGGGACGCGATTCGCGAGTTGAAGACGGCGGTCACGACGATCCCGGTGTTGGGCAACGGCGACATCTGGGAGGCCGGCGATGCGCTGGCGATGATGGCAGCCACCGGCTGTGACGGCGTGGTGATCGGCCGGGGTTGTCTGGGGCGGCCGTGGCTGTTCGGAGACCTGGCCGCCGCGTTCTCGGGTCGCCCGGTCGCCGACCCACCCGGGCTGGTCGCCCAGTGCGGCCATCTGCGACGCCACGCCCGCCTGCTCGTCGAGCACCAGGGCCGCGACGATCTGCGTCGGTTCCGTCGCCACGCCGCGTGGTACCTGAAGGGCTACCCGCTGGGTGGCGCGGCCCGACGGATGGTCACCGCCGTGTCGACTCTCGCCGAGCTCGACACCGCACTGGACGCGCTCGTCGACGGATTCGGCGACGTCGCGCTCCCCGACGAGGCGCGCCGCACCCCGCGGGGGCACACCTCCGGGCCGCATCCGGTCCGCCTCCCCGATGGCTGGTACGACCTGGCCGACGACCCCACCCCACCGGTGGGCGCCGACATCGAGGCCTCCGGCGGCTGACCGCGCGGCCGGCTCCTACCCGACCGTCGTGGGTGCGATGATCGACCATTCCGGCTCATGGTCGGCGCCCGACGTGGCCACCGCGAGACGTGTGTCGCCGGCCAGCGCCACCGCTCGCACATCGGCGGGTGCGTCGTAGCGCGTCTCGGTCCACCTCGCTGTGGCCGCGTCGAAGGTGAACAGCGACGTGCCCTGCCACATCGCCGCCCCGTGACCATTGCCCACGGCGAGCACCGGGTCCGCGCCCGTGCGGGGCACGATCCACGAAGGCGCCGCCGTCGGCTGCCAGTCGCCGTCGCCCGGGGCACTCAGCACGCTCTGCCACGCCGCGCCGTCGCCCGGGAAGCTCACCATCACCTGCGAGCCCACGCACCCCGCGACGGGGGTACGACCCGCGGGCACACCGCCCGGACCGGGCACCGACCGCCAGCCATCTGACGCGGCGGTCGCCGCCCACGCCTCGACCCCCGACGATTCGCTACCGGACACGACGGCGATGCGGTTCCCATCGGCGTCACCGCAGATCACCGACCGGGAGTCGGCCGGGGGTTCGGCGACCTCGGCGGGCACGTCGACCGGGGTCGCTTCACCGGCTGTCGTGTCGACGTCGTAGAGACGGACCCGGGTCTGCTTCGGTGTCGCCAGCGTCGTGACCGCCAGCGAGACCTCATCGCCTGCCTCGGCCACGAAGCGCGCGCCCACGAGGTCGTCACCGCCGAGATCCGCGACGTGGGACCACGTGCCGTGCTTCGGGTCGAGCCGCCAGAGCTGTGCGGTCCCCGGCGAGCACACCACCTCGGGGTCGGTGGAGGTCATCGATGCACACTGTGCGCCGACCACGAGGACCTTGCCATCGTGTACCGACATCGCCTTCACCCAGAGCGGGTCGTCGGGGCCGGCCAGTCGACGCGGGTGCGCGTCGCCTTTGGCCGGTCCCGACCAGAACCCGGTCGGCACCGCGCTGTCGGCCAGGACCACGGTGTCGTCCGCCACGATCATGCCGCCCATCGACCCCACATCGACCGTGCGCGGGTCGCCCTTCGTCGTCGTCGCCGGCTCACTCGCCTGAAGGCGGCTCGTCGCGGGGTCGGCCACCGAACCCGAACCCCCGCACCCGGCGAGTGCCAAGAGGGTGATGCCGAGAAGACCACTCACAAGACGCTTTCCCACGGGACTCCCCCTGTTGGTGCGACCGACTCGCGCACTCGAGTCGACCGGTCGGGTTCTCGACGATCGGAGCCTACGTGTCGGGACCCCCCCCCGCAAGGGTCACTTCGGGTCACGCCCCTGTGCGATCCGGGGTCGTCACCAGGCCTCGGCACGTCAGACAGGTAGAGTCCACCGTATGACAATGCTGAGCTTTCGAGTCGATCCCGACGAAGCCAAAGCGCTGGACGATGCCGCGGTGCGCCTCGGGGTCGACCGATCGTCGCTGCTGCGCGACGCACTCCACCGCCGTCTTGTGCAGCTGCGCGCCGAAACCGAGGGTGACCGTTGGGAAGAACACCCGCTCGATGACGGGGAACGCTCCCTCCAGGCCGTCGAGGCGTGGGGCCCTGCCGAAGACTGGTCCGACTGGGCGTCGGCCGATGCAACGCGGTGACATCTGGTTCGCTGCCACTCCCGGCGGCGATCGACCCGTTCTGATCCTCACCCGGGACCCGGTGGCCGACCGGATCGGCGCGGTCGTGACGGCGGCGTTGACCCGAACCGTCCGAGGGCTGGTGTCCGAACTCGCTCTCACCGCGGCCGACGATGGAGTGCCCACCGACTGTGTCGTCAACTTCGACACCGTGCACACGATCGACCGCCGAGCCCTGAGGCGCTACGTCACCACGCTCGGTCCGGCCCGCATGGCCGAGGCCTGCCGCACCCTGCGCGACGCGACCGGCTGCTGAGGTGACCGGTCAGGTCGCGATGGCCACCGGCGGGTCGTCGGCGACGGCGAGGACCTCGTCCCAGCCTGCCCGCAGGCAGGCGAGCAGCCGATCGGGGTCGCTCACCGCGGCCCGGTCGGCGTTGACGGCGATGTGGCAGGTGTCGACATAGCTCAACAAGGTGATGTTGACCGCTGCGCCACTCAGAGGGGCGAACGCGTACATGTCGGTGACCTTCGCCCCCGCCGAGAACAACTCGATCGGCGCGCCCGGCACGTTCGAGGTGACCACGTCGACGCCGCGCAGCACCGACCCGAACACCTCGGTGGTGATGCCCCGCGGCAGACGGTTCAGCACCCCGGCCATGGGGTCGACGAGATCGAGCGCCGGTTCGGCACGCTGCTCGGCGACCAGCTCGTGCACCGCACGCATCCGCTGCACCGGATCGTCGATCACCAAAGGCACGTCGAAGCGGGCCGGCACGAAGTGGTTGCCGCCCACCGACCCCTCGTCGTGGCGGACGTTGATCGGCATCGCCATGCGCAGCGTCCCGGTCGAAGCCCCATGGGCCTCGTGGTAGCGGCGCAGCCCGGCGGTGGTCGCCGCCACGAAGGCATCGTTCAACCGCCCGCCGGCCACCTTCGCCGCCGCCTTCGCCGCATCGAGCGGGACGCTGATGGTGTCGAAGTGCATCTTCAACGACCGGTCGGCCATGACCGTCGACTTGGGCCGGGTCGCCGGTGCGATCAGTCGACCCGCCGAGGCGGCCACCGCGCCACCCTGGCGCAGCGCGGCGCCCGGATCCCGGAGCAACGCAGCCACCGCAGCCGACACCCCTTCGGCGATCAGGTGACCGGTCTCGCGTTCCCGGTCGAAGCCGTGACGGACCCCGTCGACGAGCCGTTCGAGGGGGTTCATCACGTCGGGTTCGGGGGCGGGCGGCAGCGGGGCATCGTCATCGGTCGGGTCACGCTCGAGGTCGAACAGGATCATCGCCATCGCGACCGCGCCCACCCCGTCGGTGATGGCGTGATGGATCTTGGCGATCATCGCCGCGCCACCGTCGTCGAGCCCTTCGATCACGTGGATCTCCCACTGGGGTCGAGCCCGGTCGAAGCTCTGCATGGCGATCGGCTGCGCGTAATCCAGCACGTCGCGCATCGTGTGGCCACTCCCCCCGCTCACCCAGCGCAGGTGAAAATCGAGGTCGAAGTTCGGGTCGACCTCCCAGCGCGGCGGCACGAGCGAATAGGGATTGCCCCGCACCCGGTGTCGCATACGCGGCAGTTGCCGGCTGCCCCGGTCCACCAGCCGGCGCAATCGTTCCCGATCGGGTGCCGCGTCGAGGCGGATGACCGCGGTGATCGTGGATCGCAGCAGCGGGTCGCGTTCGATCGTCCACATCAGCGCGTCGGTGTCGCTCATGCGGTGCGTGATCGAATCGGCCATCGTTCCTCCTCACGAGCCGGGCGGACCGCCAGTCTGCCACCCCGTCACTTGTCAGTCAGACGCCGTGAGCACCGTGTCGAGCCAGGCGAAGGCCACGTCGTTGAACGCCACACGTGCACCGCTCTCGCAGTGCTCACCGGCGCCGTCGGCGGCCGCGAAGCGGTGGAACCGCTTGTCGCAGGTGAGCGCCGCGAACAACTCGGGCGCGGCGGCGCTCAGATCGTCACGATCGGTGGTGCACACCAGCGTCGGACACCGGATCTCGGCTTCGCGGCCCCGAAGCGAGTACCGCGACGCTTCACGGAAGAACGCGATCGGGTCATCCAGATCGTGCACGAGCAGGTTGCGCCGCAATGCCCAGCCGGCGGTGGGTCTGCCCATGAGCACGGCGAGGATCCGCTCGAGCAACCGGAGCATCCTGGGGTTGCCGTCGGGCAGTTCCCGGGCGAGGAATCCGGGCACCCGCTGGATCGACGCGGCGAACAGGTCGTAGGGGCCACAGTCCGAGATACACGCGGCGAGACGGTGTTCTCGGGTGGCGGCGAGCGGGGCGAGCAGACCGCCGAGGCTCATGCCCATCAACACGACCCGCTCCGGGTCGACGTCGGACCGGTCGGCCAGCCAGTCGACCACGGGGGTGACCGCCACCTCCCAGTCGGGGCGGAGCGGTACGCCGCGGTCGATGAGCATCGTGCCCTGGCCCGGTCCGTCGAAGGTGCACACGTTCCAGCCGCGGGCGAGCGCCGCGGCACCGCTCGAGAAGTACAGCTCCTCGGCGGTTCCGTCGTACCCGGTGGTGAGGATCATCGTCGGCCGCGCTGCGCCGTCATCGGCGGCGCGGAAGAAGTAGCCGGGGATCGGACCGATCGACGACGGGATCTCGACGATCTCAGGTGGCGCGTCCAGCAGCGCGACCCCGTTGCGGAAGGTGTCGACCTCGGCCCGGTGCGTGGCCACCAGTCGGTCATCCAGTGGCTTGGCATAGAGGAACAGTCCGGCGCTGCGGTACGCGTTCGCCGCCCGCAGGTACGATCCCCGCGCGCCGACCAGGTCGCCACGCGCGGCCTGATCTCGCGCGACGCGCTCCAGACGACCGCCGAGAGCGCGCCACGCGTCGTGCCACGTCGTCGTGTCGAGCTTGGTGATCGCGTCGGCGACCGCGAGACATTCGCCGGGGTCAGCGCCGCCGTTGGACGCGTAGCCGAGTGCTCGCAGCCACTGTGCCCGGAACAGCTCGTCGTGCATCGCCTTCGCCATGTGCGGCTCCTCGGGCGGGGATGCTACCGAACGAGGGGTCGACTCGACCTGGAGACCGGCGAACCGGATCACCACTACCCTCGCGCGCATGGCCAACCGACTCGCCGACGCGTCGTCCCCGTACCTGCGCCAGCACGCGGACAACCCGGTGGAGTGGTGGCAGTGGGGTGACGACGCCTTCGCCGAAGCCGAGCGACGTGACTGCCCGGTGCTGATCTCGATCGGCTACGCAGCCTGCCACTGGTGTCACGTGATGGCGCACGAATCGTTCGAGAACGAACGGATCGCCGAGATCATGAACGAGTCGTTCGTGAACATCAAGGTCGACCGTGAGGAGCGTCCCGACATCGACGCGCTCTACATGGAGGCCACCCAGGCCATGACCGGCTCGGGAGGTTGGCCGATGACCGTCGTCGCCACGCCTCAGGGCGAGCCGTTCTTCTGTGGCACGTACTTCCCCGCTCGTGGCCGCAACGGCCAGGCCGGGTTCGGCGAGATCTGCGCGGCACTGGCCGCGGCGTGGGAGGACTCCCGCGAGAAGGTGCTCACCCAGGCCGCCGCCGTGGTCGATCACCTGCGCTCGACCACGTTCTCCTCGGCGGAACAACCGACGATCGCTGACGTCGACAACGCCGTCGCGAATCTGGTGGCACTGTACGAGCCGCGCTGGGGCGGGTTCGGCGGCGCGCCGAAGTTCCCCCAGCCCATGGCGATCGACGTGCTGCTGGCCGCGTTCGTCCGCCATGCCGATGACGCCGCGCTGAAGGTGGCCATCGACACGCTCGACGCGATGGCCGCCGGGGGCATCTACGACCATCTCGGTGGTGGATTCGCCCGGTATTCGACCGATGCGAAGTGGCTCGTGCCGCACTTCGAGAAGATGCTGTCGGACCAGGCGTTGCTCACGGCCGCCTACACCCACGCCTGGCAACTCATCGGCCTCGACCGGCACCGGCAGGTCATCGACGAGACGATCACCTACGTGCTGCGGGACCTGCGCCTGGACGGCGGCGGGTTCGCATCGTCGGAGGATGCCGATGCCGACGGGGTCGAGGGCAGCTTCTCGGTGTGGACCCCCGACGAGATCCGCTCCGTGCTCAGCGATGACCCCGAAGCCGCCGACGCGGCGCTGGCGTGGTGGTCGGTCACCGACGAGGGCAACTTCGAGGGCACCTCGATCCTGCACCGGCTCGACCACCGCACCGAGTCGACCCGGCCACCGGCCGTCGA
>CAZQSU010000055.1:12069-20347 GCA_964595905.1 uncultured Iamiaceae bacterium | reverse complement strand
CACGAACACGGCACCCCGATCTTCGCCCAGATCAACCACAACGGCGGCCAGGCGTCATCGATGTACTCGCGTCGGCCCGTGTGGGCGCCCTCGCCGGTCGCCGACCCGTTGTTCCGCGAGGTGCCCAAGGCCATCGACGCCGCCGAGATCGCCGAGGTGATCGCGGGCTACGCCGAGGTCGCCGAGCGTTGCGCCGAAGGCGGCTTCGACGGCATCGAGCTGCAGTGCTCCCACTCATCCATCGTCCGGGGGTTCCTGTCGCCGGTCACCAACAAGCGCACCGACGACTACGGCGGTTCGCTCGCCAACCGGGCGCGGTTGCTGTTGGAGCTGGTCGACGCGGTGCGGGCCGCGATCGGCCCCGGTCTCGCGCTCGGCGTGCGGATCTGCGGCGACGAACTCATCGAGGGCGGCACCACCATCGACGACGCCATTCGCATCGCCCAGATGGTCGAGACGACCGGCAAGGTCGACTACCTGAACACCTCGATCGGCGTGGCCACGGCGTCGCTGTTCATGATCGAAGCCTCGATGCACGTCCCCCCGGGGTACGCCTCGTTCATCCCCTCCGCGCTGCGCAAGGCCACGAACCTGCCCGTGGTCGGCGTGGGACGCATCAAGGACCCGCTCCAGGCCGAACGGGCGCTGGCCGAAGGGCACTGCGACCTGGTCGGCGTGGTGCGCGGGCAGATCGCGGACGCGAACTTCGCGGCGAAATCCCGGAGCGAAAACGTCGAGGACGTGCGCCTGTGTCTGTCGTGTAACCAAGAGTGCGTGGGCCGGATGGGCCTGAACCGCTGGCTCGGGTGCATCGAGAACCCCCGCACCGGCAAGGAGTCGACGCCACTCGGCCTGAAGCGCCACCCCGACGAGCGGCTGCGCGTGCTCGTCGTCGGCGCCGGCCCGGCCGGGCTCCAGGCGGCACTCGCCGCGGCCCGCAACGGGCACACCGTCACCGTGTTCGAAGCCGGTGACCACCCCGGCGGCACGGTGCGGCTCGCGGCCTCGGTACCCAACCGCGCCGAGCTGGGTGACCTGGTGCGCAACCAGCTCAGCGAAGCCACCCGCAACGGCGTCGACATTCGCTACGGTGCCCGCGTGACCCCCCTCGACGTCGCCCGTTACGCCGCCGACCGGGTCGTCGTCGCCACCGGCGCCCGGGCCGCCCGACCCTGGTGGGCGCCGGGCGACGCGGACCGGATCGTCGACGTGACCGCCGTGCTGGAGGGCACCGTCGCCCCGACCGGGTCGGTCGTGGTCATCGACGAGATCGGCTTCCACCACGCCACCTCGGTCGCCGAACTGCTCGCCGACCGGGGCTGTGACGTCGAGGTGATCACCCCGGGCATGGTCGTCGGCCAGGACCTCGGCATCACGCTCGACCTGGAGCAGTGGTGGATCCGCGCCTCGGCCAAGGGCATCACCCAGTCGATCGAGCTGGTCGCCCAGGGCTTCGAGCTGCCCGGCGAAGGCGACACGACCGCCGGCACCCTGCAATTGCTGCACCACCCCACCGGCGTGATGCACACCCGCACCCCCGACTGGGTGGTCCTCGCGGTGCCCGCGGAACCCGCGGATGACCTGTATCACGAGCTGCGTGACGCCGGGGTGCCGGTGCGGCGCGCCGGCGACTGCGTGGCCCCACGCCGGGCGCACGCCGCGGTCATCGAAGGCGAACGCGTCGGCGCCGCGATCGGTGGAGACCAGACGTGGTGAGCCCGACGATCGACGCGGTCACCGTGATCGTGCCGGTGCGCGACGGCGAACCCGCCGTGGGCGCCGCGGACGCGCTCGGCACGGCCCTCGAGCTGGCCGACACCGCCGGCGCGGTGCGCGTCGTGCTGATCGGTCGAGACCCGGCGAGCGCGGCCGCCGCCCTCGCCGACGAGGGCTTCGCGGACGTGCCGATGTGCCTCGCCGAGGCAGACGCCTTCGCGCCCGGCGCCTGGGCGACGGCGTTGGCGGCGACGTCGCCGGTCGCCGCCGCGGCGGTCGTCGTGCTGCCCGCATCCGCGGACGGACGCGACCTCGCGCCGCGCCTCGCCGCACGCCTCGGGCGGCCACTCGCCGCCGGGGTGCTCGCCCTCGACGACCGGCGGGCCGTTCTGCCGCGGGCCTCGGGCCGGGCCCTTGCCGAGACGCCCGTGACCCTGCCGCTCGTCGCGACCTGCCAGATCGGCGTGGGCGCCGCGCCCCGGGGCGTGACCGGTGAGCCCGTGCCGCCCGTACCCCTCGAGGGCTTCGATCTCGAGGGCGCGGCGGCCGGACCGGACGCGAACGTGCTCGGCGTCGACGAGGCCGACGCGGCGACGATGGACCTGTCCGAGGCGCCGTTCATCGTCGGCGTCGGAGCCGGACTCGGCACTCCCGAAGCGGTCGACGCCCTCGCCGACGTCGCCGATGCGCTCGACGCTTCGGTCGGCGCGACCCGGGTCGTCACCGACGAGGGTTGGGTGGGTCACGACCGACAGATCGGCACCACCGGCGTGGTCGTCGACCCGCGGACCTACGTGGCCTTCGGGATCTCCGGCGCGGTGCAGCACACCAGCGGCCTGGGGTCGCCCGACCACGTCATCTCGGTGAACCTCGACCCGCACTGTCCGATGATGCAGATGTCGGACCTCGCGATCGTCGCCGATGCGCCGGCCGTCGTCGCCGAGCTGCGACGCAGGCTCACCCACACCGGCACCAGTACCGACGCCGACGAGGAGGCATCATGACCGACGCCGACCCGAGCGTGGCACACGACTTCGACGTCATCGTCGTCGGTGCCGGACCGGCCGGATCGGCCGCCGCGATCGGAGCGGCCCGCGCCGGCGCCCGGGTCGCGTTGCTCGAGCGGGGGCCGTTCCCCGGGTCGAAGAACATGTTCGGCGGCGTCGTCTACGGCCGGATCCTCGACTCGCTCATCCCACGCTGGTACGACGAGATGCCCGTGCAACGCTGGATCACCCGGCGCGGCACGATGATGCTCGACGGCGACCGTTCGTTCACCGTCGACTTCCGCGCCGAGGCCTGGGGGAGTGCCCCCTACAACGGCGCCACCGTGTACCGCGCCGACTTCGACGCCTGGCTCGCCGGCCACGCCACGGCCGCCGGGGCGACCCTGGTGTGCGACACCGTGGTCACCGGGCTGCTCACCGAAGGCGGCCGGATCGTCGGTGTGCGCACCGACCGCGCCGACGGTGACCTGCGCGCCCCGATGGTCGTCGCGTGCGACGGGGTCAACACCTTCCTCGCCAAGGAGGCCGGCATCGCGGGCGACACCTCGCCGGGCAACTACACCCTCGGCGTGAAAGAGACGCTGCGGCTGCCCCGCGGCGTGCTCGAAGACCGGTTCGCCGTGCGGGGCACCGACGGCGTCGACATCGAGGTGGTCGGCTCCACCGGCGACATTCCCGGCGGCGCGTTCATCTACACCAACCTCGACACGGTGTCGGTCGGCGTCGTGCTGCGCCTGCCCGAACTCGCCGAGTCGGGTCGCCGAGGAGAGGACATCATCGCCGAGTTCAAGGCGCACCCCTCGGTCGCCCCGCTGGTCGAAGGCGGCGAGATCGTCGAGTACTCCGCCCACCTCATCCCCGAAGGCGGGCGAGACGCCATGGGCGAGTTGGGATGTGACGGCATGCTCGTGGCCGGGGACGCCGCCGCGTTCTGCCTGGCCGCGGGCATCTGGCTCGAAGGCGTCAACTTCGCGATCGGCTCGGGCGCCGTCGCCGGGCGGGTCGCCGCCCGGGCGGCACGGGGGAACACGCCGCAGGTGGCACTCGGTGAATACCGCAGCGAGCTCGAGGCGAACTTCGTGCTCGCGGATCACACGAAGCTGCGGGGAGCCCCGCACCTGATCCTGGGCGAACGCGTGCAGCAGCGCTACCCCGCCATCGTGTGCGACATCGCCCAGGGCATGTTCACCGTCGACAACCCGATCCCCAAACCGGGACTGGGCAGGATCGCCCGCAAGGCGCTGCGTCGACACAAGGTCCGGTTCCGGGACCTCGCCCGGGACGGCCGTGAGATCTGGAGGTCGTTCGGATGACCGACGATGCCCACACCGACTACCCGCGGGTGAGCTTCACCGACCGGATGGACACGGTCGAGTTCCGTGTGGGCGAGCGGCCCCACATCGTCGTCGACGGCGACAGTTGCCAGGGCTGCACCACCCAGGCGTGCGTGACCGCGTGCCCGGCGAACCTGTTCGTTCCCCGCGCGGACGGCGGCATCGTGTTCAACTACGAACAGTGCTTCGAGTGCGGCACGTGCTACATGGTGTGCAACACCGAGGGCGCCATCTCCTGGACGTACCCCGACGGCGGGCACGGCGTGGTGTTCCGCAAGGCATGAGCGCGACGGCCGTGACCGACGAGTCGAGCGACGGGGTCGCCGGGCGGGTGGCCGTCGTCGTGGTGCTGGCGCCCGCGGTCGGGCGGGTCACCGTCGAGCCGTTGACGGGCGCGGTCGACGTCGACGAACGCGGGGCGACCATGAGCGCCGCCGACGCCGCCGCGCTCGAGGTGGCGTTGCGCCTCGGTGACGCCTGGGATGCGCCGGTCACCGCGCTCAGCGCCGGTGGCGCGCTCGCCGAGTCGGTGCTGCGCGACGCGCTGGTGGTCGGGGCGGCCCGAGCGATCCGTGTCGACGGCGCGGACGACGCTGCTCCCGCACCGGTGGCGGCCGCACTTGCCGGCGCCATCGCCGGCCTGCTCCACGTCGACGCCGGGCCGGGCACGGGCCACGCCCGGCACGACGCCGGCACCCGGGTGTTCGTCGTGGCCGGGGTGCATGGATCCGACCTGGCGAGCGCCGCGGTGCCTGCCTACCTGGCCCACCATCTCGGTGCCGCCCAGGCGCTCGGACTGATCGCCGTCGAGTCGGCCGAGCCGGGAAGCTGTGAAGTGGTGCGTCGCCTCGACCGGGGGGCGCGCGAACGCCTCGCGGTCAGTGCCCCTGCGGTGATCTCGGTGGAAGGCTCGGTCGCCACGCTGCGTCGGGCCGGTCTGCGCGCGGTCCTCGCCGATGACCCCTCGGCGATCGAACACGTCTCGCCGCCGTTCGGTCTCGCGGGCCCGGGCCTCGACCTGGTGCCGCGTCCCTGGCGTCCTCCGACCCGGGTCGTCGCCGGGCCCGAAGGTGTGACCGCGCTGGAACGGATCCGCGACCTCACGGGGGCCGCCGGGCCGACCCGGGTGGCGCGGACCATCGAGGCCGATCCGGCCGAGGCCGCGGACGCGATCCTCGAGCAGCTGGGCGAGTGGGGGTACGGCCCGCGGGCCGGCTCGGAGTGAGCCGTTCCGATGCGGCCCGTCCCGGCACGAGTGCCTTCGACGGGTGCCGTCGAGCAGTGAGCAGGACCAGCCTCACGGACCCGGGGGCGGACCAGGCGTGAGCGGTCCGATCGCGCTGCCGACGGCGACGTGGCCCGAGCTCTCGCTCGGGGTGGCCGACCGGGTGCTGTTGGTACCGGTCGGATCCACCGAGCAACACGGACCGCATCTGCCCTTCGACACCGACACACGCATCGCGGTGGCGGTGACCGCCGATGCGGCCGACCGACTGGGCGACCGCGTCGTGGTCGGACCCGCTGTTGCCTACGGTGCCAGCGGCGAGCACGCGGCCTTCGCCGGGACGCTCTCGATCGGCACCGAGGTGTGCACCGCGGTGCTCGTCGAGGTCGGTCGGTCGGCCGACGCGTTCGGCGGTGTGGTGTTCGTGAACGGCCACGGCGGCAATGCCGCCGCACTCCGGGCGGCGGTCGACACGCTGCGGTCCGAGTCGAGGAGCGTCTCGTCGTGGTCGTGGTCGCTGCCCGGCGCCGACGCGCACGCGGGCCGCACCGAGACCTCGCTGCTGCTCGCGATCGACCCGGGGGTGGTGCGACTCGACGCGGCAGCGCCGGGTCGGACCGAGCCGTTGGATGAACTGCTGGACGCGCTCCGCGGCGGCGGTGTGCGCCCGGTGAGTCCCAACGGCGTGCTCGGCGACCCGACCGGCGCCTCCGCCGCCGAAGGACGCCGTCTGCTCGCCCGCCTCGTCGACGACCTCGTCACCCACCTGACGGGCGACGAGCCCATGTCGCGCCCCTGAAATTCGAAGCGGATTCCCGCTGTCAGCGGCAGATCCCTGCAAACTTGGTGGTGGGGGCCGGTTCGGCGGGATTCGGCCGTGGCGCACCGGCGACGGGAACTACCTTGGCCCCATGCGATCACGACCCGAAGTCCTCGGGCGCGCTGACGCTCGACCATCGGTGCTGATGCCGGCTGTCCGGGCGTTCGAGGTCGAGTGCCCCACGACGACGATGGTCTGACCCCGGGGTGGTGTCGTCATCGCCGGCCGACGGCACGCCCGCAGGCACGCACGACCCGCACGCGTCGATGGACCGCGCGCTCGTCGTGGTGTTCGCGGTCACCACCGGGCTGGTCGTCGCCAACAAGCCCAGCCGCTGCTCGCCGCGATCGCCGACACCTTCGACGCCTCGACCACCAGCGTGGGCCTGATCGTCACCGCGTCCCAGATCGGCTACGCGATCGGCCTCGCCTTCGTCGTCCCCCTGGGCGACCAGGTCGACCGCCGCCGCCTGATCAGCGTGCTGCTCGCCGTGGCGGTGCTCGGCCTGCTGGTCATGGCCGTCGCGCCGGGTTGGCAGGTGCTGGGAGCGGCCGCTCTCGTGGTCGGGGTGGCGACGGTGGTGGGCCAGGTGCTCATCCCACTCGCCGCGACCCTCGCCGGTGATCACGAGCGGGGCGCCGTGATCGGCAACGTGATGACCGGACTGTTGCTGGGCATCCTCGGCTCGCGGGTGGTCGCCGGGTTGATCGCGGAGCTCGCCGGGTGGCGAACGGTCTTCGTCTTGGCCGCGGCGGCGATGGTGGTGGCGCTGGTGTGGCTGCGCCGAGAGCTCCCCGACGTGCCACCGGCCGCAGCTCTGCCCTATCGTCGCCTGCTCTCCTCGGTCGTGGATCTCGTGCGTGGCGAACCCGTGCTGCCTGAACGCATGCTGTACGGCGCGGTGACCTTCGCCGGCTTCGGCGTGTTCTGGACCTCGATCGCTTTTCTGCTCGCCGGGCCGCCCTACGGGTGGAGTGACGCGCGGATCGGGCTGTTCACCCTGTTCGGCGTGGCCGGGGCCGTCGCGGCCCAGTTCGCGGGGCGGGGAGCCGACCGCGGTCACAGCCGCGTCCAGACCGGGGTGTTCCTCGCCGCGACGGTCGTCGGGTTCGGGCTCGCCGCCATCGGCGCCCACGCCCTCGCGGTGCTCGCCGGTGCGGTCGCACTGCTGGAACTGGGGATCCAGGGCACCCACATCACCAATCAGCACGAGATCTACGCGTTGCGCCCCGACGCCCGCAGCCGTGTGAACACCGCCTACATGACCGCGTACTTCGCGGCCGGTGCGGCCGGCAGTGGACTCTCCGCCTGGATGTACGGCGCGTACAGGTGGACCGCGGTCTGCCTGGCGGGGGCGGTGTTCCCCGCGCTGGGGCTGCTCGTGTGGTGCGTCGCGCTCGCCCGGTCTCGGCTCCGGCGGACCCCGTCGACGTGACCCCCGCGGCCTGGTCACCTGCAGCTCCGAGATGTGGGGCGGATTCCGCGGTGAGCGACAGATCGCAGCAGCTCTCACGGGACGCCCCGGGGGGTGGTGGCAGGTGTCGACGGTGCACGCGAGCCACTGTTGGCACTAGCGTCGGATCCACTCAGGGCCAATCGGAGGCACCGCATGACCAACGTGCGACGACTGATGGCAGGTGTCGTCGTCGCCGCGGTTCTGGCGACCTCGTGCGGCACCGAGATCGGAGAAGACGGGCTACCGGCGCACTGTGACAAGAAGATCGCCGTGGCGATCGACGGGAGTGTCCTGCCCGACGCCGAGCCCGTTTCGTTCGAAGCTGCGGTGCGCGACCGGCTCGGCCACGAGCTGCCGCGTCTGCGGGTCGACTTTCCGTCTGCCGATGCGCACGAGCGCTCCGATGGAGGCGACCGGGTGCACCTGCTGTACGTGACCAATGCCGGGGAGGGTCGGCAGGCGTCGCTGAAGAACGACAACGGCATCCAGATGTTGAAGGTCGAGGCGAGTGACCGCGGCGGCACCTGGTTCGTGGACTCGGTCGAGACGTGTAGCTCGATGAAGAAGAAGTTCGGAGGACACTGACGCGTGGAAGGCGACCTTCCGGGCGGGTCGTTCACCGACTAGGCGGGTCGGTTCCTGCTGGCGAGATGGTCGCCGTCGGCGTCGGGTGAAATGTGCAGGGAATTGCCGCTGTGGGCGGCGGATCGCTGCAGATTT
>CAZQSU010000055.1:8431-11969 GCA_964595905.1 uncultured Iamiaceae bacterium | reverse complement strand
TGCAGGGAATTGCCGCTGTGGGCGGCGGATCGCTGCAGATTTCAGCGGGACGGGGGCGGCGCGCCGATGCGGCCGGCCGACAGGTCGGGGATGAGCGGCGCGATCGTGCCTTCGGTGACGCACCCCGCCCAGACCCCGGCCCCGTAGGCGACGTCGTCGGCCGTGCACAGCACCAGCCAGGTGAGCGGGTCGATGCCACTCGCCGGACGCCACTCCAGCAGGGGTGGGAGCACGAACGCGGCGACGATGCTGCGGCGGAGCGACTTCGGACCGAGCACGGCGGCCGGGACGGCGATGGGCCACCAGACGCGCCGGACGGCGTTCGCCAGCAGCCCTCCCGCGGCGAGGTTGCCGACCCCGGCGAGCCGGACCGCGACCCGGGCGGGATGCTCGAGGTTCGACAACTTTCGGGTCAGCAACCCGGTCGACGTGGCGGCGATCGCCGCGCCGATCAAGGGATGCCCGGCCGCGACACCGGCCCATGCCGCGGCACTCCAGGCCGACACGCTCACGGGCACCGGGGCGCCCGGATGGCGTTTCGCCAGTGGAGCAGCGGACGTGCCGTACGCGAATCGGCGGGCCAGCCACCGCCGCGGCGACGTGCGGACATCGTGGGAGGCCGTGCCCGCGGGCACGTAGCGAAGCCGCCGGTCACGTGCCAGACGCCAGACCAGGTCGACGTCCTCGCCGACGGCGAGGGTCTCGTCGAACCCACCGACGCGCCGGATCTCGTCGGTGCGGGCCACGACGCACGCCGAGGGCACGTACGCCACACGGGTCCGCGCCGCGACCCGGCCCGGGCGGGCGCCCAGATCCAGCGACGAGCGGCGCATCTCGAAACGGGCGATCACCCGACGCAGGTGACGGCCGACCATCGAATCACCGCCGGCGTCGTCGCCGTCGCTCCAGCGTCCGGGGTCGGCACGGACCCGTGGCGCAACGAGTGCCACCTCGGGGTCGGCGAACTGGACGAGCAACGCCTCGAGCCAGTCGGGAGCCGGCACGCAGCCGGCGTCGAGGTAGGCGACGAGTGGGGTGGTGACCTCCGCGGTGCCGGTGTTGCGCGCCGCCGCCGGGCCGCCGTTGCGACTGCGCCGGATCAGCCGGGTCGACCGCCGCCCGGCCAGGGCCACGGTCGCGGCGACGGCGTCGGCCTCGGGCGAGGCATCGTCGACGACGACGATCCGGGCGACGCGCATCGGCATCCGGGTCAACGCGGCCAGCGTGGCCGACAGGGCCGGCACGTGTCCGAACACGGGAATCACCACGGTCACGTCGTCGGCCGTGAACGGCCCCGTCATCGGTTCGGGATGCGCCATGCCGGCGTCGACGAGTCGGTCGATCACCTCCGGGGACGTGACCTGGTCCAGATCGATCGCACGGGAAAAGCGCAGGACCTTCAGCGGCGACCCGCCGATCAGTACGCGACCCCGCTCCAGTTGCTGCAGCGACGCATCGGCGACCAGCCGCCCGGGCCAGGCATCCGCGTCAGCATCCGCGACACCACCTGATCGACGGCTCGAGCCGGTGGCCGCGGGCGCGGCGCTTCTCGGGCTGTCGGAGGTCGCCGCGCCGGCCCCGGATGCCGCAGATCCGGGTGCCGCGCTCGATCGCTTCGGCAGCGCCGTGGTGTCCGGGTGCTCGTCGCGGGATTCAGCCCCCATGAGCGGTCATGCCGGCGTCGACCGGCAGCACGGCGCCGGTGACCGCCCCGGCCACATCCGAACACAGGTACGCGATCAGGGCGGCGACCTCGGCGGGTTCGACGAGCCGGTCGAGCAGATGATGGGCGCGGAACGCCTCGGCGTCGTCGAGGCCGTACACCGCCGCCGACGCGTCGAGGATCGGGGTACGGGTCGAGCCGGGGCACACGACGTTCGCGGTGACCCTGTGGGGGGCCAGCTCTGCAGCGAGGGACCGCACCAGGCCGATCACCCCGTGCTTCGAGGCGGCATAGGCACTGAGCCGGGGCAACCCGGTCGTGCCCGCGGCAGAGGAGACGGCGATGAAGCGTCCACGCGGGGCGTCGCCGGCGTCGTCGCCGGAGGCCAGGATCGCCGGGACCGCCGCCCTGGCGAGGTGCCACATGCCGGTCAGGTTCACCTCGAGTTGGGCGTCCCAGCCGGTCGGGTCGGCCTCCCAGGTCGGGTTGCCACCCGCGAGCACGCCGGCGCAGCCGATCGCCGCGTCGAGGCGACCGAACTCGACCAGCGCCACCTCGACCGCGGCGGCCAGCGCGTCGGGGTCACGCACGTCCGCGACCACCGCCCGGGTCCTCTCGGGCGCGGCGGCCGCGACGGCGTCGAGCTCGGCGCCCGTGCCGAGCGCGTAGGCCAGTCGCGGGTCGTCCGCGCAGACGTCGGAGGCCACGACCCGCCAGCCGGCTGCGACCAGTGCGGCGACCGTCGCCGCGCCGATGCCCCGGGCCGCCCCGGTGACCAACGCGACCCGCGCGGGCGACTCGGACATCAGTAGCCGCCCCGGCGCGTCTCGCCGCGTTCTTCGCGTTCGGCCGCGCGGATTCCGTAACCGAACACGATCGCCGGGGCCAACAGGACCGACCCGATCAACATGGCGGCGACGATCGTGTTGACCAGCCACCCCGCGAAACCCAGGATCGCTCCGAAGACGAACGCCACCACCGCGTAGCCGAACAGGCCGTAGCCGACCCGCTTGCCGACCTTCACGTAGGCCGCCAGCCGGGCCCGGTGGGCGAGGACCTCGTCGTCGGTCGGGTCTTGGCGGCGGGGCGTCACGATGCGTTCGAGATCCGATCGAGCTTGGCGTGGATCGACTTGTCGGCCTTGTACATGGCCGTGAACTGCTCGAACAGCGCGTCGTAGATCGCCCGGTTCGCCGGGTTCGGATGGAAGGTCCGCTCGACGGGCACGTCGGTGGCGAGGTCGTCGACGCGGGCGTGGCCGAGCGCGATCGAGGCGATCAGCGCCGCCCCGCGGACGTTCGCCTGACGCGGGTCGGCCATCTGGTTGATCTGTCGATCGAGCACGTCGGCGTGGATCTGGCACCACAGCGTCGACAGGGCACCGCCGCCGATGAAGTTGAGCGTGTCGAGCCGGTGCTTGGTGAACTTCTCGACCGCTTCGAGCAGCCAACGGCTGTTGAACGCGACGCCTTCGTAGGTGGCGCGCACCAGGTCGGCCCGGGTGTTGGCGAGGCTCACGTGCTGCCAACCGGCACGGATCGTGTGATCGTCGACCGGGGTGCGTTCGCCGTTCAGCCAGGGGGTGTACACGACCCCGTTCGCGCCCGCGGGCACGCCTTCGGCCAGTGCCTCGACCCGGGCGTACGCATCGTCGGGTCTGGGCGTGCCCAGGGCGTCGTCCGCGAAGAGCACGTCGTCGATGAGGTGGTCGAGGCACGCCCCGGCGGTCTCGTGCTCGTTCACGATGAAATAGCGGCCGGGCAGCGCGGAGGGGAGCGCGGCCTGGTTGTGCAACAGGTCGGTCTTCTTCCAGGGCACGTGGCAGCTCAGCCACGACGACGTGCCGATGTAGAGGTGCCCGGCGTAGTCGGCGAC
>CAZQSU010000055.1:0-8331 GCA_964595905.1 uncultured Iamiaceae bacterium | reverse complement strand
TCGGCCTTGCCGCCGTCGCCCAGGATCAGCTCGGTGGATTCGACCTCCGACCCGGCGATGACGCCGTCGAGGCTCACCAGCGCGACCTTCGGCCCGCCCGTTCCCAGATCGATGGCGAGTACGTGGCTCATGAAGCTCCTCGGGCTGCGGGCGGCGAAGCCATGATGCTAGTGCTGCGGGGACGAACGATCGGCGGGTGCAGGGCGGCCCGATGGGTGCCTCACCACGTCGGAGTCCTCGCCGCACTGCCTGTGCGCCTTCGTCTGAGCGTCCTGGTGAGAACCCCGTCCGCCTCGCTCCGCACCCCTGCCCACGTCCATGGCCACCGCACTGGTGACGCGCCCGTCAACCGGGTCGGTCGGCGACCGTGCGCGGCGTCGACGGGGTCGAACCCGAAGCGGTCCACCCCACGGACGGGTCCCGGAGGTGGGCTCCGAGAGCCGATCGGCCCTCCGAGCGGCCGTTCCCGGTGCGACGGCGGTGGACCAGGTCGGCCAGATCCCGACGGGAATGCAGATCGAACTTCGTGAAGATCTGCGAAAGGTGGTACTCGACCGTCTTGAGGCCGATGATCAACTCGGCGGCGATCTCCTTGTTGGTCAGATTGTCGGCGACGAGGAGCGCCACCGCTTCCTGGCGGGGCGTCAGCGCAGCCAGAGGATCGGGCCGATCGAGATCGATCTGCACGCCGCACTGCACCAGCAGGGCGTGGCAGCGCTCCTCGAACGCGGCGGCACCCAGACCGGCGAGGATCCGCTCGGCCGATTCGAGGACCGGAACCGCGTCCGGGGCCCGACCGACGCGCAACAGCAGCGCACCGTGGTCGATCAGCGTGCGGGCGACGGGGAGCGGGCCACGGCCTTGGGCCGGCGGCGTGATCCGCGCGTACTCGGCGAGCGCGGCCTGCTCGTCGCCACGGGCGCGCGCGACCGCGGCGCGCAGGCGCACCAGACTGGCCCGTGCGCTCGCCGACACGGACTCCCAGCCGCGGGCCTCGATCACCTCGCCGAGCCGGTCGACGGCGGATTCGGCGGCGCCGAGGTCCCGATCGGCGAGGTACGCGTCGGCCACCGTCGCGCGCCAGCGCCAGGTCGGGAACGCGCCGAGCGTGTCGCTCAGGTCCCCGCCGGTGAGCTCGGCACCCGCGGCCACGAGCGCGCCGTGGTCGCCGCGGGCGATCGCCAGCGCCGCACGGGCCATGGCGGTGCGGGTCCGCGCCCCCCACGCGGGCAGCACGGTCGCCAGTTCGTCCGCAGCGTCCAGATGGGCCTGCGCATCGTCGAAGCGGCCGCGACCCGCGGCCACCTCGACGGCGACCGTGTGCCCCTGGATGCGCGCGTGGACACCCGAGCCGTCCGCGGCGAACGCGACGGCCAGTTCCGCGTCGATCATGGCGGCGTCCCAGCGCCCCCGGCGCAGTTCGACCTCGGCGAGGATCGACAGGGCCATGGCGAACAACTGACTGCTCGTCGTGTTGCGTCCCAGGTCGACGGCCGCAGCGAGATCGGTCGCCGCCGCCTCGAGGTCGTCGAGGTAGAGGTGGACGGTTCCGGTGACCGCCAGCCGGTCGATCGGGCCGACCGATGCGGGAAGCCGTTCGGGAAGTGGACGGGACTCGAGCTCGTCGAGGAGACCCAGATGGACCAGCGCCATCGCCCGCACGTAGCACATCAGCGAGCCGCCCCAGCCGGCGTCACCGGTCAACGACTCGTTCGCCAGGGCGAGCGCGCTCGCCGCGTCGCCGGTGAACCAGTCGACGAACGCCGCACCGGCGAGCGCGCGCGCCCGCACGTCACCGGCCCGGCCCGACGCCGCAGACGTCCGGTCCGCTTCGGCGGCGGCCTGTGCGCCGGCCAGGAACCGGACACGAGCCGATTCGAGACGCCCCCGCCGCAGGTCCAACAGCGCCAGCACATGGTCGCGATGCGCGCTCGGGGCGCACGCCGCGACCCGCGGCTCGAGGGTGAGGGCGCGGGCCAGGTGGGCGCCGGCGACGAGGGACTCGACCGCCCCCAGCACGAGCTGATCGCTCGTGTCGGGCGAACTGGCGACCCGCGCCGCCATCAACGCCAGGTCAGCCGCCCGCGACACGTCGCCCGCGGCCGCCTCCGCCCGCGCCGCCGCTTCGATCTCGGCGGTCAGTTCGTCGTCGGGGCCATCCGTCGCCTCGACCCGGTGGACCAGCGACGGCATGCCGCTGGTGACCCGAATCGCGGCGTGGTGCAACGCGCGCCGGTGACTGGGAGCGAGATCGTTGTAGACGGCGCCACGCACCAGTGGATGCTCGAAGGCCACGGCACCCGCGGCCGGGGACCGCACGAGCCGCGAACGCACCGCGGCATCGAGCGCGGCGGAGGGGTCGTCGATGCCGGCCACGAGCGCCGCATCGCCGAGACGGAAGGCGGCGCCCAGTACCGATCCCGCTCGGACGAGCGCCTGTGCCGGGCCGTCGAGGGCGGCCAACCGCGCCCGGGTCAATTCGGCGAACGACCGCGGCGAGGGAAGGACGGGCACCGGGGCGACCAGCCCGTCGGTGCCGACCTCGGTGAACAGCGCGATCGCGTGCAGTGCGTTGCCCCGGGTGTGCGAGTGGAGCCGCCGTGCGGTCGCCTCGTCGAGACGCCCTGCGCCGACGGCGTCGGCCAGTTCGACGAGTTCGTCGGCGCCGAGCCCCGCCAGGTGGTGCCGGGTGACCAGGTGCGGGTCGCCGAGGAAGCGTTGCCAGGAATCGCCGAGGGTGGCTTCCCCGGCCGGGTCGGTGGTGAGCACGACGAGGATCCCGTCGGACTCGAGACGCCGCAGCGCGAAGCGCAGCGCGGCCAGCGACGGGGCGTCCACCCAGTGCAGATCGTCGATCACCAGCACGAGCGGTGTGGTGAAACCGGTGAGTGCGTCGAGCAGTCGCCGGCCCTGACGGTCGTGGGGTGTTGCCGACCGGTCGCCTCGGGACCCGGCGACTCGCGCCAGTCGGTGCAGCAGGTCGTCGAGGACGCCGAGGTCGACATCGCTCTCTTCCTCGTCGGCAGTGACCCAGACGGTGGCGGTCTCGCCGAGGCTCTCGGTGAACTGCCGCACCAGGCTCGTCTTGCCGACGCCCGGCTCCCCGTCGACCCACACGAGTGCCGAGGAGCCCGATGTCACCCGGGCCCAGGTGGCGCCGAGCGCGCCCAACACGTCGGTCCGCCCGACGAACGTCCCCTCGACCATCCGGTCGAATGTATCGCACGCTCACCGCGGGAACGGCCGGGCGACGGCGACCCGGTGGGACTCAGACGACGGCGACCCCGTTCGGGTACACCCCGTCTTCGTTGAACACCTCGACCACCGAACCGCCGGGCGTGTACTTGACGACCCGTGCGTTGTAGGAGTCGGCGATGTACACGTCGTCGGCGGCGTCGACCATGATTCCCCAGGGATCCCAGAACCCGGTGGCGATCGTGGCGCGCGCCCCGCCGGGGGCGATCGACACGAGGTCGCCGTTTCCGAGGAGGACGTACAGCGTCCCTGTGCTGTCGACCGCGATCCCGTAGGGATACTCGAAGGCCCACGCGAATTCGATGAATCTTCGTTGGCCGTCGGGCGCGATCACGACCACACGGCAGGCATTGGTTTCGGACACGTACACGTTGCCGGCGGGGTCGACGGCGACCCCTTCCGCGCCGTCGAGGCCGCCCGCGAACGTGACGGGAACGCCTCCGGGGGCGACCGCGAGGACCTGGCCGTAGCTGTCCGCGATGTAGAGCTTCCCGGCGGCGTCGAGCGCGATTCCCGACGGGTTGCCCAAACCGTCTGCAACGATCGACTGCTCACCGGACGGGGTGATCTCGATCACCTGGGCGGGCGATGCAAGCGCGACGTAGAGGTTGCCGGCGGCGTCGAGCGCGACGGCCTTTGGCCAGCCGAGATCGGTCGCCACGTCCGACTGCTCACCGGACGGGGTGACCTTGATCACCCGGCGGTTGTAGTACTCGGAGAGATAGAGGGTGCCCGGTGGGACGGTTGCGACGGTGGTGGTGGGCGCCGCGGTCGCATCGGGCGAGGTGGGGGGGGACGCGGCGGCCGCGACGCCGGGGAGGGCGATCGTGGCGATGCCGGCGGCGGCCACGGCGCCGCCGAGGCGCAGGACGGTGCGGCGCGTCCACGTGTCGCTCGTGACGATCCCGGCTTCGACGAGTCCGGCCATGGCGGGGACGAGGTGGTCGGGCACGCCGGCGGTTTCGGCCCGGGCCCGGGTGAAGGCCTCGGCTTCGAGCCCGGTGAGCCGCAGGACCTCGTTGCGCCCGGGCACGAGCACGAGGTGGGCCCCGTCGACCGTTTCGACGCGTAGGCCCGGGGTGAGTGCAAAGGTCATCGGTACGTCGTTGTCCCTTCGAGGTGACGGTGGTCGACGGGCGAGGGACCGCGTGCGCGCGACCCCCGTCCCACGTCGTGCATTGTCGGCCCCGCGGCACCGGATGTCCCCAGGGTCGAACCCTAGGGCTGCGCCTCCCCGTCGTTGCGCCCGATCGTCGCCGAATGCCGAAATTTGCAGGGTTCTGCCGTCGTGGGCGGGTCTCGGCCACAGATTTCCCCTGGCGGCGGGGGGAGGGTCTCGGCGGGGTCGGTCGTGTACGGTCGCCGTCCATGCCCGTACACGTCGATGCGCTGGACGACCCGGCCGGGGTCACCGTGGTGACCCTGGACCGCCCGGACCGTCGGAACGCGCTCGACCATGCCCATCTGACCGAGCTGCGCGGCGCGGTCCGGGCCGCGCGTGACGACGGTGTCCGCGCGCTGGTGCTGACCGGGGTGGGCCGCAACTTCTGTGCCGGCGCCGATCTGTCGACAGTCGAGGACGAAGGATTCGTCGAGGAACTCCGGGGCACCCTCGAAGACCTCCGGACGGCGCGGTGCGCGGTGATCGGGGCGATCCACGGCCCGGCGTTGGGCGCCGGCACCCAGTTGGCCATGGCGTGTGACCTGCGTCTTGCGACCCGGGGCGCGACGTTCGGGATCCCGGCGGCGAAGCTGGGCCTCACCGTCGACTCCTACACGGTGCACCACCTGGCAGGTGCGGTCGGCAAGTCGGTCGCCCGGGCGATGCTGGTGGGCACCGAGGTCTTCGACGGCACCGCGCTGGCCGCGTCGGGCTTCGTCCACCGGCTCGTCGACGACGCCACCGACGTTCGTGCCGCCGGCATCGACTGGGCCGCCGACGTCGCCCGCCTCGCGCCCCTCACGATCGCCGCGCACAAGGCGATGCTCGCCGACGCCGAGGTGCCCCTCGAGCCGTCGACCGCGGCGATCGAGGCCCGGCTCGCCGCCTGGCGGAGCGACGACCTGGCCGCAGGGCTCGCCGCGTTCGCCGAGAAACGACGCCCTGAATTCCACGGCCGCTGACACATGCCGCCGTGTCGACGCGGGCTGGGAGCTTCGGCTACAGGCCCGCGGGCACGATGTTCGAGAGGTTCTCGAACGCGAAGAACAGCGCCACGCCGAACACCGGCACGCCCACGACGTAGGGGACCACGGCCCGGATCCACCGCGGCGGCTGACGGTGTTCGGTCCGGCGCCAACGACGCGACGCCCACCAGACGACGAGCCAGATCGCCGCGCAGATCGCCGCCCACAACAGCAGTTGGGGCCATGCGCCCGGATGCGACGCGGCGGTCACCCCGTCGGCGAGCGCGTCGGTGTTCGCCGCGTAGTTCTTCATCGCGGCGTCCTGCCCGGGCAGGCGTGGGGCGGGCTTTCCCACCAACACCGCTCGGACGATGTAGCGCTCGGTCAGGTCGAGCCTCGGGTGACACGCGGTCAGGGTGAGCGTGTTGGGGTGGTCCGGGTCGGTGTCGAGCACCCACATCGCGTCGGGCTTCACGATCTTCGACCAGATCATCTTGTAGGTGAACGAACCCTGCAGGGTCTTGACGTGGATCTCGTCGCCCGGTCGGAGCTTGTCGATGTTGTAGAACGGCGCACCGTAGGTGGTGCGGTGACCGGCGATCGCCGAGTTCCCGGCCTGGCCGGGAAAAGGCGTCTGCGGGTAGTGCCCGGGGGCCCGGTCCAACTCGACCAGCGGGACGCCCTGGACGACGATCTTGTCGACGTGGAGCTTGGGGATGTCGAGGCGACCGATCGGGTCGCCGACCGCCACGGCCAGGTCCTTGGTGGGAGCGACCTCGACCGGGAGCGTCGAGGTCGGCCCGGACGGGTCCGAAGACGTGGTCGTCGGCGATTCACCGGCGAGCATCGCTTCGAACTGGTCGCTCAACTCGTTCTGGGCCTGGGCCTCGTGCAGCCCGGTACCCCAGAGCTGATACGCGACGAACGCCAGGATGAGGACGCCGGTCGCCAGGAGCGCGCGCCCGATGTAGCCGACGATCCGCATCGGTCTGATCGCTGACACGCCGGCAGAGGCTACCGGGAGGTGGGGAAAGCCTCGTGAAAGCGAACCGGGCGGCGGCGGGGAATCCAGCGCACCTCAGCGTCGCCGGGACGCGTCCGCACGGCGACGGGGTGCTGCGACGTGGCACTCCGGCGAAGGCTTCTTGGGCGGTTTCTCGGCGTATCGGTAGCCTGTGGGCGTCCCATGCGACGAGTCGTTCACCTCCGAGACGCGGTCTGTGTGCTGGGACGATTCCCCGCCCTCGCCGGCGCGACCCTCGATGTCGACGCCGGCGAGATCGTCCTGTTACAAGGGCCGAACGGCGCGGGGAAGTCGACCCTGCTCAGGTTGTGCGCGGGACTCCTGCCGCTGCAGTCCGGTCGAGCCGAGGTGCTCGACTGCGACCTGTCGACCGACGCCCGTGCCGTGCGCCGTCGGGTCGCGCTGTTGGGCCACGGAGTCGGGCTGTACGAAGAGCTCACCGTCGCCGACAACGTCGCCTTCTGGACCGCCGCCGCGAAGACCGACCGCGGCGAGATCGACGCCGCGATCGCCCGGGTGGGGCTCGCCGGACGTCTCGCCCACGTCGAGGTCGCCCGCCTGTCGGCCGGGCAACGCCGCCGCGCCGCGCTGGCGGTGCTGCTCACCCGCCACGCCGAGGTGTGGCTGCTCGATGAACCCCACGCCGGGCTCGACGCCCAGGGACGCGACCTGGTCGACCGCCTCGTCGCCACCGCGGCCGACGCCGGGGTCACCGTGCTCATCGCCTCGCACGATCTCGACCGCGCCACGGCGCTCGCCGACCGCGTGGCCACCATCGACGGCGGGGTCGTCGCCGCGTTGGCCGACGGCGCGCGGCCCCGGCCCGACCGGGAAGAGCTGACCAGTGCTGGCTGACGCCTGGGTGATCGCCGCGAAGGACCTGCGCATCGAATGGCGCAGCCGCGTGGCGTTCAACCAGCTCGCTCCGTTCGCCCTCGTCGTGCTCGTGCTCTTCGCCTTCGCGCTCGACTCGCAGCAGACCGTGCTCGCCGAAGCCACCCCCGGCCTGCTGTGGATCACGATCCTGCTCGCGTTGGTGCTGTGTGTGCAGCGCACCTTCGTCACCGAGGGCGCGCCGGGGCTCGCCGACCAGCTCCGGTTGTCGGGGCTCGACCCGGCGGGCATCTTCCTCGGCAAGACGCTCGGCGTGTTGATCCAGCTCGTCGCCCTCGAGATCCTCACCTTCGTCGGCGCGGCGATCCTGTACTCGACCGAGTTCGGTTCGGTCGGGCTCATGATCTGTGCCGCACTCGCGGCATCGGTCGGCCTCGCCGCGTCGGGCAGTCTATACGGCGCGTTGCTGCTGGGGGTCCGCGGACGCGAGACGCTGCTGCCGCTGCTGCTGCTGCCCGTGGTCGCCCCCGTGCTCATCGGCGCCACCTCGGCGTTCCAGGCCGCACTGGGCACCGGCGACGTGACGTTGGACCAGGCGTGGCGCTGGGTGGGATTACTCGCCGCCTTCGCCGTAGCCTATCTGCTGGCCGGAATCTTCGCCTTCGGCCCGCTTCTGGAGGACACATGACGTCCATCGACACCGGACTGGCCCAGGTCCGCACCGAGGTCGAGCCGACCCGCGACGCCCCCGTGGGCACCGGTTCACGCGCGAGCCGGATCCTCGGGGCGGTCACGCTGGTGCTCACCGCGGTCGGACTCGCGTACAGCCTGATCATCTCGCCGCCCGACGCCAACCAGTCGAACGCGGCCCGCCTGCTGTACATCCACGTACCCTCGGCGATCGTCGCGTACGTCGCCTTCGGCGTGACCGCACTGGCCAGCGTCATGGTGCTCTGGCGCAAGACCGAGGTCTGGGACCTGATCGCCGGCGCCTCCGCCGAGATCGGCATCGTGTTCACGTCGCTGTGCCTGATCACCGGCATGCTCTGGGGCCGGCCCATCTGGGGCGTCTACTGGACCTGGGACGCCCG
>CAZQSU010000054.1:0-20468 GCA_964595905.1 uncultured Iamiaceae bacterium | reverse complement strand
CGAGATCTGCAAAGGCGCGCGCTACAACCGCGACACGCTCGACATCCGTTTCAAGGGAAAGAACATCGCCGAGGTGCTCGACCTCTCGTGTACCGAGGCCCTGGAGTTCTTCGCGAACCAACCGTCGATCGCCCGGCATCTGCAGACCCTCGTCGACGTGGGCCTCGGCTACGTACGACTCGGCCAACCCGCGACCACGCTCTCGGGTGGCGAGGCCCAGCGCATCAAGCTGGCGAGTGAGTTGGCGAAACGCTCGACCGGACGCACCATGTACATCCTCGACGAGCCGACGACCGGTCTGCACTTCGAGGATGTACGCAAGCTGCTCACCGTCCTGACGCGTCTGGTCGACCAGGGCAACTCGGTGCTCGTCATCGAACACAATCTGGACGTGATCAAGACGGCCGACTGGTTGATCGACCTCGGACCCGAGGGAGGTCGAGGTGGTGGCAGGGTCGTCGCCGAAGGCCCGCCGGAACTGGTCGCGAAGACGAGTGGCAGCCATACCGGCACGTTCCTCGCACCATTGCTGACGGGGGCCTGACGGGCACCCCATCCACCTGGCGTCGAACGATGATCCGGTAGCGTCGAGCTTCCATGGGCCACTGGGCGGCGCGCCGAACCACCGTGCACGGTCGCGATGAACAGAAACGGCTGTGACGTGAGACGAAACCGAGCACGGCTCGTGTGGGTACTCGTCACGGTCCTGATCGGCGTCGGATGGATCGGCGTCCGACTGGCCGGCGTGGATCACGGCCCGACGTCCCTGCTGTCCGACGGGCCGATCGGACCCGCGCATCCGCTCATCGTCGCCGAGTTCCACGATCCGTACGAGTCGGGCGGACCGGGATTCGACGGAGCCCAGTTCTACGCGATCGCCCGATCGCCCTTCCACGTGAAGGAGGCGGCCCGGTACGCCGGTCCACCCACCTACCGGTTGCGACGAATCCTGTATCCGGCGGTCGCCGGAGCCCTCGCGCCGGGCGGGGGAGCGCGGTTGATCTGGGCCATGGCATTCGTGTCACTGGTCGGCGTGGCGGTCGGGGCATGGGCGCTGCTGCGCCTGCCGGGGAGTCCGGGCTGGTTGTCGTTGGCCATGGTGATCAATCCCGGCATCGTCGCCGGACTCTGGCTGTCGCTGGGCGACGTTCTCGCCACGGGGCTGGTGCTCGCGGCGTTCGCCACGATGTTCTCCCGGCGCGTCTGGGCCACGATCGTCCTCCTGGTGCTCGCCGCGCTCACCCGTGAGATCTCACTCGTGGCCGCGTTCGCGTTGATGACCACGCCCGGGCTGACCCGCCGCGACCGGGTGCTCGTCGGCGTGCTTCCCTGCATCCCGGTCGGGCTCTGGTCGCTGTACGTGGCGCACACGCTCGACGGCTCGTTCTTCGAACAACCCGGCGGTGGCACCTTCACCCTGCCGTTCTCGGGCTGGATGGGAACGGGCGCACCACCGCTCGAGATCACCCTGGTCGCGCTGCTCGCCGTGGTCCTCGCGTTGTCGCTGACGACATGGCGGACGACGCCGTGGTCGGTGACCCTGTTCGTCGCCGTGAGCCTCGTCATGTTGATCTGTTCGACCCCGGTGATCATGCGCACCTGGGTCGGGAGCACCCGGGTCGTGGCCGCGGCGTTTCCGTTGGCCATCTGGGCGATCGTTGGTCGCGCGACCGCGCGGAGACAGGAGCTGTCTCCCGCGTCTGTCGGAGCCGAACCTGCCCCGACCTGACGGCGCGTCGGCGCCGGACGGCGGTCAGACGGCGGTGATGTCGAGCATCCGTTGGAGGGCGACGCGGCTCCAGTGGGCGTCGTCGGCGTCCACACTGATCTCGTTGTGCACTCGACCCTCGACCAACTCGTCGAGGATGTAGGCGAGATGGGGCAGGTCGATGCGGAACATCGTCGAGCAGGGGCAGACGTCGGGATCCAGCGACTGCACGAACTTGTCGGGGTGCTCGTTCCTGAGCCGGTTGACGAGATGGATCTCGGTGCCGATGGCGATGTGGGTGCCGGGTGCGGCCGCTCCGACCGCGTCGATGATGAAGCTCGTCGAGCCCACCGCGTCGGCGAGCCGGCACGCGGCGTGCGGCGATTCGGGATGGATGACCACGAGACCGTCAGGGTGTTCGGCGCGAAAAGCCTCGACCTGGGCGGCCGAGAACCGGGTGTGCACCGAACAGTGGCCCTTCCACAGCAGGAACGTCGCCTCTTTGCAGTCGGCGTCGTCCAGCCCGCCCAGGTCGAGTCGGGGGTCCCACACCCGCATGTCGGACTCGTCGAAGCCGAGGTCGTGTCCGGTGTTCCGACCCAGGTGCTGATCGGGGAAGAACAGGACCTTGTCGCCTCCGGCCGACGCGCCCTGGGTCTCGATGCCGGCGTGGTCGCCCACGCCGAGGGCCCATTCCAGGATCGCCCGCGCATTCGTCGAGGTGCAGACCGCGCCGCCGTGGCGCCCCACGAACGCCTTGAGCGCCGCCGATGAATTCATGTAGGTGATCGGTACGACCCGTTCGATGTCGGTCACCTCGGCCAGGGTCTCCCAGGCTTCGGTGACTTCCTCGAGCGCGGCCATGTCGGCCATCGAGCAGCCGGCGTTCAGATCGGGCAGGATCACCGTCTGGTCATCGGAGGTCAACACGTCGGCGGACTCGGCCATGAAGTGGACACCGCAGAACACGATGTAGTCGGCCTGGGGACGTTGCTGTGCGAGGACGCTCAACCTGTAGGAGTCGCCGCGGGCATCGGCGAACGCGATGATCTCGTCACGTTGGTAGTGGTGACCGAGGATGAACAGTCGTTCACCGAGGGTTGCCTTGGCGGCGGCGATCCGGGAACGCAGTTCGTCGTCGGTCGCGTCCCGGTAGTCGTCGGGGAGGGGAGTCTGGAGTGTCAGCACGCTTCGGTGCCTCCTGATGGGAAGGGGGAGGTTCCGAATTCGGGTGCCGGTGGGGACAGCCTGGTCGCCACGCCACGGAGATGTCGGCTTCGGAACCGATATGACGCCGGATACCAGGCCGACGTTGAGATGAGCGTAGCAGCGTCGGTGCGCGTCACGGCGTCTGTTCGGATGCGGTCAGGGTCTCCCATCCGGCCTCGACGCGTCGGGGAAGTTCGGCTCACCGGATCGAGAGCAGCCCGTCGCCGCCTCGGACCGGTTCGGCGACGGCGACCACGGCGCCCCGCCAGTCCCGCGGCCGGCGCGGCCGCTCTCGTCGCGTCGCTTTCGTACGAGGACCCAGATGGCCATGGGAAGTGCGGGAGCAAGAACCCGAGTCGAATTGACCCAACTGAAATTGATGACGGGCCCGAGGCAGGCCATCAGCACGACGGTGGCGAACAGATAGAGCCTGATCGGCGTGCTCACACGTCTGCGGCACGACGCCGATGCGAGGACGAGGGTGAGGATTGCGGGAAGGAAGAAGTCGACGCCGCCGGGAAGGGGGAACCAGCCCGTGAATGGCAGGGCGAACTCACCGCCGGAGGTGAGTTCTCGATGACTGTCGACGAGTGAACTGGCGAGCGCGCTCCATGCAGCGAGCGCGATGCATGGTGGTGCGGCGATCTTCATGCGTGTTCGCCAGTCGATCGCCGGCCAGCACGCGATGCACAAGGCGGCAACGATGGTGGTCTCCCGGGTGAGTGCAGCGACGACGAGAATCGCGGTGGTCGCCAGCCATCGGCGCCGAAAGGCCATGGAGAACGCAGCGAGGACGAGGCCTGTCGCGAGCGCGTCGCCGAGTGTCATGGAGAGCGCCACGATGATGCCCGGTGACAGAGGCAATGTGAGCGGAAGCCACCATGGAGCCGCAGGAAACCGGGCGAGAGCGAGCGAGCCGATCAGCACCCCCGCCAACGAGACGAGCACGAGTCCGAGAACGAGAGGTGTACCGGGTCCCGGAGAGATGGCCCAGGCGAGGATCGGAAAGACGATTCGCTCGTACCGGCGCCCCGCTCGATCGAGGTACGCCGCGGTCTTGCCCGGGTGCACGGGATCCCGGGCGATCGCATAGAACTGTTGGCCATCGTGCCCGGGAGCGGGAAACAGTACGGCGTCCGGAAAGTCCTCGTGGATGACCGGATAGCTCGGACCGCCCTTCGACGCGACCAGAAGGGCGGATACGCCACCGTATTGCAGTACGAACAGGGTCGGCCAGAGGGCCGCGATGAACAACGAGGCGATGATCACATGACTGCGGCCGAAACGATGGCCCCCTTGCGGTGGGTTCGTCGGACGGAAACGAGATCGGTGCGTCGCGGGGGATGGATCGCTTGGATCGTCAGCCATGGCCCAAACGCTCTTGAGCTACGTCGTTCACGCGAACAACTTAGGGAACGGACCGATCGAACGTCTCCCAACGATACGGTGACGATTGCTGGGCCTCTCGGTTCCGGGACCGTCGATCCTACGATGGGAGCCGTGGTGCAACGCCCGCCGACCGGCACGATACCGACGACTCCGGGCTCCTATCAGTTCTTCGACGCCGACGGCCGGGTGATCTACGTCGGCAAGGCCAAGAACCTGCGGAGTCGCCTCGCGAACTACTTCGCCGACCCGCGCGCCCTCGCGCCCCGCACGGCGCAGATGGTCGCCACCGCCGAGACCGTCGAGTGGATCGAGGTCCGCAACGAGGTCGAGGCGTTGGTCCTCGAATACAGCCTGATCAAGCGCTTCCGACCACGGTTCAACGTCCGTCTGGTCGACGACAAGTCCTATCCCTATCTGGCCGTGACGGTCTCGGACGAGTGGCCACGCCCGATGGTGATGCGCGGCAAGCGTCGCAAGGGGGTGCGGTACTTCGGCCCCTATGTTCACACCAAGGCGATCCGGGCGACCCTCGATCTGCTGATCACGACGTTTCCATTGCGGACCTGTTCGGACGCGAAGTTCCGCCGACACCAGAAGCTGGGGCGCCCGTGCCTGCTGTACGACATCGGGCGATGCTCGGGGCCCTGCGTCGGTGCCATCAGCGCCGACGACTACGCCGAGTTGACCGACCAGTTGATCCAGTTCCTCGAAGGTCACGACACCGAGATCGTCACGAAGCTCGAGGCCGAGATGGCCGAGGCGTCCGGCGCGCTCGAATTCGAGAAGGCCGCACGTGTCCGCGACCGACTCGAGAACATCCGCAAGGTCATCGAGCGTCAGCAGATGGTCGCGGAGCGCAGCGAGGACTTCGACGTCATCGGTATCGCCGACGACGACCTCGAAGCCTCGGTCCAGATCTTCCACGTCCGCGCCGGGAGGGTCCTCGGACGTGCCGGGTTCGTGCTCGACAAGGTCGAGGACATGCCGCCCGGTCGACTCGTCGCGCGCACCCTCGAAGGACTGTACGACGAAGAGCCGGTGCTGGGCTGGCCCAAGAAGGTCTACGTCCCGGAATTGCCCGAAGACGTCGACCTCTACACGGAGTGGCTGAGCGGGCTCCGGGGCTCGAAGGTCACCATCTCGGTCGCGCAACGCGGTGACAAGCGCCGGCTGGCCGAGACGGTGACCCACAATGCCGACGAGGAGTTCATCCGGCACCGACTGCGACGCGCGAGCGACCACAACGCGCGCGCCCGGGCACTGAACGAGCTGCAGCAGGCACTCGGCCTCGCGGTCTCCCCATTGCGCATCGAGTGTTACGACATGAGCCATCTGCAGGGAACCGACTACGTCGGGTCGATGGTGGTCATGGAGGACGCGCTCCCCGCGAAGCAGTACTACCGGCACTTCAAGGTGCACGTGCCCGGCAACGACGACTTCGCGGCCATGGCCGAGGTGCTCACCCGTCGGCTGGAGCGGCTCCTCGCCGACCGGGAACGTCCCGTCGCCGAACGCGGCCGTTTCGCGTACGAACCGAACCTGCTGGTGATCGACGGCGGCAAGGGGCAACTCTCGACGGTCGTCGCCGTGCTGGACGAGCTCGGACTCGCCGATCAGATTCCGGTGGTATCGCTGGCGAAGCGGCTCGAAGAGGTCCATCTGCCCGGCCGTTCCGAACCGGTGATCCTCGATCGGAACTCGGAGGCGCTCTATCTGTTGCAGAGGATCCGGGACGAGTCCCACCGCTTCGCGATCACCTACCACCGCAAACGGCGGGGCAAGCGCATGACCGCCTCGATCCTCGACGACGTCCCCGGACTGGGGCCAGCCCGCCGCAACCGTCTGCTCCGTGAGATCGGCAGCCTCAAGAAGATCCGCGGGGCCGAACTCGCCGACCTGCAGGCATTGACCTGGTTGCCCGACTCGGTCGCGGCGGCGCTGTACGACCGGCTGCACGACCCCGCCGCCGGGGTCGGTGCCGGCGGTCGCAGCACATGAGTGACGTCTGGGATCGCCACGCGGCGTGGTGGCAGCGCGGGTTCACCGAAGGCGCCGACCCCGAATACACCGAGCAGATCGTGCCGTTGGCGACGCAGTGGCTCACCGGCTTCGCGGCGGTACTCGATCTCGGCTGTGGCGAGGGTCAGATCGCCCGTCGGGCCGTGGCGGCCGGTGCCACCACCGTGGTCGGTGTCGACCGGGCGCGCAATCAGGTGGCCGAGGCGGCGGTCCGGGGAGGCGGGGTGCGCGGGGTGCTCGGCGACGCCGAATCCTTGCCCTTCGCCGCCGCATCGTTCGACGCGGTCGTCGCCTGCCTGGTGTTCGAGCACCTCGAAGGGCTCGACGAGGCGTGCGGTGAAGTGGCGCGGGTACTGCGTCCGCGCGGTCGGTTCGTGCTGTTCCTGAACCATCCGTTCGTCCAGACGCCCGGCAGCGGCTGGATCGACGATCAGGTCATCGAGCCGCCCGAGCAGTACTGGCGGGTCGGCCCCTATCTCGTCGAGGACTACCGACTCGAGGAGGTCGACCGTGGTGTCCACCTCGGCTTCCACCATCGTCCCCTGTCGCGCTACGTGAACGGACTCGCGGCCGTCGGTCTGTCGATCGAGCACATGCTCGAGCCTGCGCCGCCGCCGGGTTTCGTCGCCCGGGCCCCCGAATACGACGGGATCACGACGCTGCCTCGCCTGCTGGTGCTGGTCACCCGTCGGGCATGAGGCCGGTCAGCTCCGGCCCGCGTACAGACGCGCCTCCCAACGGCCGGTCGTCTCCGGACGGGTGGCGCGCAGGGTCACCTCCAGCAGCCAGCGGAGCACCGGTGCATGGGACTCGTCGGCCGGGACGGTGACCAGCAGCCCTCGTCGCGGCGAGTCCTGGGTCCGGCGCCAGCCGTCGCGCAGGGCCAGGTGCCAGTCGCCGAGGTGCGGGCCGATCCGAGCGCCCAGCGCGTGCTGTACGCCCAGCGTCGCCTCCGCCGAGCCCGCGGGAGCCGACATCCAGGTGCCCAGCGCGGCTTCGGGGCTGTTCCTCCGGAAGTACTGGGTCAGCGCCGAACGGGCAGGCGGTACCGCATCGGGAGCGATCTCGGGCTGGACGTTGACCCACCCGTGTCCGCGTCGGGAGAAGTGGTCCATCGCCTCGAGCACGTCGGCGACGTGGTCGGGGTCGTCGATCACGATGATCTCGGGACGAAGGGCCATCGGAGGAGTCCTCGACGTCGAAGGTGGTCGGCCATGGGGGCCGCGACGGGGGTCGTCACGCCAATGTAGGCGGCCGGCGGGCAGACTGGCGGGGTGATCGACGAGGCCGAGCTGGATCGACGGATCGACGAGGCGCTGCGACGCCAGGAGGCCGAACGTGCGGCGACCCCGGTCGCGGACACCACCATGTGGTTGTCGCATCATTGGCCGGCGCGCTACGACCGCTGCGCGGTGGTGGCCGGCAGGCACGTGTGCCGCCGCTGCCTGGTGTTGTATCCGGTGGCGATCGCCGTCGCCGTCGCCGCGGGATTCGGACTGCGCTGGCCCGACGATGCAGACGTCTGGCTGCTCTGGCTGTTGCCGCTGCCGGGCGTGGTCGAGTTCTGCCTCGACGCACTCGGGGTGATCCGTCACCGACCCTGGCGGCAGGTGATCGTGAGCGCGCTGCTGGCCGTCGCCTACGGCAAGATCCTGTGGCGCTACTCGCACGATCCCGGCGACGGGCTCGTGTGGGCGGTCGTGGCGGTCACCACCGGGATCTGCGGGATCGTCGCCCTGATCACCAATTGGCTCAAACGTCAGTGGATCGATGTCGACGCCTGAGCTGGTGGTAGAGCGGCCGCTGATCCGTGCGGGAGTACGGTGATCGGACGTGGTCGAATTCCTCGTCATCACCGGATTGTCCGGAGCGGGTCGATCGAGTGTCGCCGACGCAGTCGACGACCTCGGCTGGTTCGTCATCGACAACGTCCCGCTTCCGCTGTTCTCGAAGATCGTGGAGTTGACCGAGGGGCTCGGCGAACCCTTCGAGCGGGTGGCGTTCGTGCTCGGCACCGGGGCGCGTGGCCGAGAACGTCCCGGTGCGCTGGTCGAGGCGCTGGGCAACCTGCGGTCGGTGGGGCACGTGCGGGTCGTCTTCGTCGACGCTGGTGACGATGTCCTCGTTCGGCGCTACGAGGAGACCCGTCGACGACACCCCCAACCCAGTGGGGGCTCACTGCTGGACGCGATCCGGTCCGAGCGGAGCGAACTCGAACCGGTACGTGCCGCCGCGGACGTGGTCATCGACACGACCGGCATGAACCTTCACCAGCTACGGGCGCGTGTCGCCTCGCTGTTCACCGCCGATGCGGGGGCCGGCCTGCAGCTCCGGGTCTCGTCGTTCGGTTACAAGTCGGGTGTCCCGGTCGACGCCGACCTCCTGCTGGACTGTCGCTTTCTTCCGAACCCCCACTGGGACCCCGACCTGCGTGCTCTGAGCGGGCGGGATCCCGCCGTCCAGGAGTTCGTCCTCGGCCGGCCCGAGGCCACCCGTTTCCTCGATCGACTCACCGAGATGATGGCCGACCTGTTGCCGGCCTATGCGCACGAAGGCCGTTCGTTCCTTGGCATCGCCTTCGGCTGCACCGGCGGCCGGCACCGCTCCGTCGCGATCGCCGAGGCGTTCGCGTCCCGGCTCGGTGCACTCGGCTACGACGCGCCGGTCACCCACCGCGACATCGACCGTTGAGCAGCCGGCCGTGGGTTGCTCCGGAGCCGACCCCGGGTTTTGTATGCTCGTGGGGAATCGGACCGGTCGATCGTCGGCGCCGGCCCCGTCGGGGCCGATCCCACGGCGACCGCCGAGGTCACCCCAATCTCCGACAACGACGAGGACGAACACACACAATGACCATCCGGGTTGGCATCAACGGCTTCGGCCGGATCGGCCGAAACTTCTTCCGCGCGGTCCGTGCCCAAGGCGCCGACATCGAGCTGGTCGCCGCGAACGACCTCGGATCGCTCGACCAGATGGCGGCGCTGCTCGAGCGCGACTCGGTCCTGGGTCCCTTCAAGGGTGAGGTGCGTGTCGTCGACGGCGGCATCGAGGTCGACGGGCACACGATCGAGATCCTCGCCGAACGCGAGCCGGGAAAGCTCCCGTGGGGCGATCTGGGCGTGGACCTCGTCGTCGAATCGACCGGACGTTTCGCCACCCGCGATCAGGCGGCCGCGCACCTCGACGCCGGCGCACCGTTCGTGATCGTGTCGGCACCGTGCAAGGAGGCCGACGCCACGTTCGTCGTCGGCGTGAACGAGGACACGTTCGATCCGCAGGCCCACAAGGTCGTGTCGAACGCGTCGTGCACGACGAACTGCTTCGTGCCGATGGTCAAGGTGCTCGACGACGCGTTCGGCGTGCGCAAGGGACTCATGACCACCATCCACGCGTACACGGGCGATCAGCAGCTCGTCGACGGGCCGCACTCGGACCTGCGTCGCGCCCGTGCCGCGGCGATCAACGTGGTGCCCACGGGCACCGGCGCCGCCCGGGCGACCTCGCTGGTGATGGAGTCGATGAAGGGTCGCCTCGACGGCACGTCGTTGCGCGTTCCCGTGCCGGTCGGTTCGATCACCGACTTCGTCGCGATCCTCGATCGGGAGGTCACCGAGGACGAGGTGAACGACGCATTCCGTGCGGCCGATGCCTCAGGCCCGCTCGCCGGCGTGTTGACCTATTCGGATGCGCCGATCGTGTCGTCCGACATCGTCGGCTCCGCGGCGTCGTGCACGTTCGACGCTCCGTTGACGATGGCGATGGGCGATCTGGTGAAGATCTTCGGCTGGTACGACAACGAATGGGGCTACTCGAACCGCCTCGTCGACCTGGTGCGGATCACCGGCGACAAGCTCGCCGCGGCCTGACTCGTCTCCGCGACATGAGCATGCCGGACAATCCGATCGACGGTCTTCCGCGCCTGGAAGATCTCGGCGACCTCGACGGACGGCGCGTCCTGGTCCGTACCGACTGGAACGTGCCGTTGGACCACGGCCGGATCGTCGACGACCTGCGGATCACGGCCTCGTTGCCGACCCTGCGGTGGCTCGTGGAGCGTGGGGCCGGCGTCACGGTCGCAACCCACCTCGGTCGACCGAAGGGGAAGGTCGTGCCGGAGCTGTCGACGGCACCGCTCGCCGAGCGGCTCGAGGAGTTGATCCCCGGGGCGCGCATCCTCGAGAACCTGCGTTTCGACCCGGGCGAGACCGCGAACGACCCGGCGACCGTCGACCGACTCGTTGCCGATCAGGACGTCTACGTCAACGACGCTTTCGGGGTGTCCCACCGCGAGCACGCCTCGGTCATGGGCCCACCCACCCGACTTCCGAGCGCCGCGGGACGGCTGCTCTTCGAAGAGGTCGAGGTGCTCGGCGGTATCCGCAGCCATCCCCGTCGCCCCTTCGTGGTGGCATTGGGGGGCTCGAAGGTCTCCGACAAGTTGGGCGTGATCGAGGCTCTGGTCGAGATCGCGGACGCGCTGGTGATCGGCGGGGGTATGTGCTTCACGTTTCTCGCCGCGCAGGGGCACGACATCGGCGATTCGCTTTTCGAGCCCGATTATGTCGACGCCTGCCGTGACCTGCTGGCGAAGAACACCGAGATCCATCTGCCGACCGACCTCGTGGCGATGTCGTCCCGAGGCACGCTCTTCGAGCCCGGCGCCGGTGGTGAGGTTCGCCAGATCGGTTCGGACATTCCCGAGGGTTGGGCCGGATACGACATCGGTCCGGAGACCGCAGGAACCTTCGCGGACGTGATCGCCGATGCCGGCACGGTGCTCTGGAACGGCCCGATGGGGGCCTTCGAGGATCCCCGGTTCGTCGCCGGGACCAGGACGGTGGCCGAGGCGGTCGCCGACACGCACGGCTTCTCGGTGATCGGTGGCGGCGATTCGAACGCTGCGATCGCCCAGTTCGGCCTGCGCGACGCCATCGACCATGCTTCCACCGGCGGTGGCGCCTCGCTCGAGTTGCTCGAGTTCGGCGACCTGCCGGGACTCCGAGCCCTCCGGGAGGCCCCGAATGTCCGATGAATCGACCACGACGGTGAAGGCTTCGACGTCGGAGCACCGCAAGCCGTTGATCAGCGCGAACTGGAAGATGAACCTCAACCATTTCGAGGCGATTCAGCAGGTGCAGAAGCTCTCGTACCTGGTGACCGACGACGATCTCGAGCACGTGGAGGTGTCGATCCATCCGCCGTTCACCGACATCCGGTCGGTGCAGACGGTGCTCGAGAGCGACCGGATCGGCATGGCGCTCGGTGCCCAGAACTGCCACTACGAGCCCTCGGGCGCGTTCACGGGGGAGGTCGCTCCCGGCATGCTGGCGAAGCTGCACGTCGCGTACGTGATCGTGGGCCACTCCGAACGTCGCACGTTGTTCGGCGAGACCGACGACATCGTCCGTGCGAAGGTCCGAGCCGTGCTTGCAGCGCAGATGACGCCGATCGTCTGTGTGGGCGAGACTCTCGACGAGCGTGAGGCCGGGCAGACCTTCGATCGTGTCGGCACGCAGTTGCGGGCTGCGCTGGAGGGTTCGTCAGCCGATGAAATCGCCGGGTTCGTGGTCGCGTACGAGCCGATCTGGGCGATCGGGACCGGCCGGGTCGCCTCGCCCGACGATGCCCAGCAGGTGTGCGCCCATCTGCGAGGGGTCGTCGCGGACGTCGCCGGCGCGTCGACAGCGGCGCAGGTGCGGATCCAGTACGGCGGTTCGGTGAAGGCCGACAACGTCGCCGAACTGATGGGCCGGCCCGACATCGACGGTGCGCTCGTGGGTGGCGCTTCGCTCGACGCCGACAGCTTCGCCCCGATCGTGAACTTCCGGCATCAGGCCGCGGGCTGACGGCGCCCCGATGGGGCGCGGCGCCGGCGAGACCGAACGTGGCCCGGGCGGAAGCCACTGCTAGCATTTCCGCGTCCCTTACCGGAAGGTCTTCGCCCCATGGTGCTGTTCGTCGGAATCCTCTTCGTCGTCGTGGCGGTCGTCATGTGCATTCTCGTGCTGCTGCACAGCGGTGAGGGCGGGGGGCTGTCCGACTTCATGGGAGGCGGCGCGGCCGCGTCGGGATCGTCGGTCATGGAGAAGAACCTCGATCGCATCACGGTGGTGGTCGCGATCGTCTTCGCCATCCTGACGGTGCTGTTGAGCCTGTTGATGATGGAGTGACCGGCGCCGGTCCGACCCGCGCTCAGACGCCGAGGTCGCGGCCGATGATCTCCTTCATGATCTCGGTGGTCCCGCCGTAGATCGTCGTGACCCGCACGTCGCCGTAGGCGCGGGCGATCGGGTATTCGGACATGAAGCCGTAGCCACCGTGGAGTTGCACACCACGGTCGACCACCCGCTTGTGCATTTCGGTGGTCCACCACTTGGCCTGGGCCGCCTCGACCGCGGTGAGTTCGCCGGCGTTCAGCGCTTCGACGCAGCGGTCGACGTACACCTCGGCGATGTCGATCTCGGTGCGCATCTCGGCGAGCGCGAAGCGACTGTTCTGGAACGAACCGACCGGCTGGCCGAACGCCGTGCGCTCGGTCACGTAGTCCATGGTCCATCCGAAAGCGGCCTTGGCGCCGCCGATCGCGCTCACCGCGATCGAGATCCGCTCCTGGGGCAGGTTGTGGACGAGATGCAGGAAGCCGTCCCCTTCGGTGCCCAGCAGGTTCTCGACCGGTACCGCGACGTCGTCGAAGAACAGTTCCGCGGTGTCCTGGGAGTGCAGTCCGATCTTGTCGAGGTTGCGACCCCGGGTGAAGCCCTCCATCCCGCGTTCGACGACGAGCAGCGACATGCCCTTGTGGCGTTGCGACGGGTCGGTCTTGACGGCCACGACGACGAGGTCGGCGTTGATTCCGTTGGTGATGAACGTCTTCGACCCGTTCACCCGGTACACGTCACCGTCGCGGATCGCGGTCGTGGTCATCGACGCGAGATCCGACCCGATACCGGGTTCGGTCATCGCGATGGCGATCACCTTCTCACCCGAGGCCACGCCGGGCAGCCACCGCTCCCGTTGTTCGTCGGTGGTGAGGTGCAACAGGTAGGGGAGGACGACGTCGGCGGCCAGCGTCAGGCCGAGTGCCGCGCCGGCCCCGGCCGACTGCAGCTCTTCGTTGAGGATCTGGTTGAAACGGAAGTCCGCGTTTCCGCCACCGCCGTAGACCTCCGGAATGGCCATCCCGAGAAATCCCGCGGCTCCGGCCTTCTCGAACAGCGTACGATCGACGATGCCGGCCTCTTCCCAGTGGTCGACGTGCGGGACGATCTCCTTGGCGGCGAAGTCGCGGACCGCAGTTCTGAACAGGTCATGGTCGTCGTTGAACGAGCGTCGTTGCATCGTTCCATTGTGCTCGGTGCCCGGCACCGGAATGAAGTGGAGCGGCGCACGACCAGCGACTACGCTTTGCGACGCTCCCGCCTCCCCGATCCCACCACCGGGTCGAGGCGGGAGCACCAACGGTCTCCGTCGGTCGGTGCGGTCGGGCACCGGGCCGGTCGCCGGTACACTGGAACGCCGCTCGACCACGACCGCTGAGGCGGAGAGGGCAGAAGTCTGGGTCAGGGCGTTCCACCGCACCCGCTCCCAGGAGCACGACGACGTGCCAGCCCGACGACTCGACGCCCTCGACGGGCTGCGTGGCGTTGCGGCCCTGATGGTCGTCGTGTACCACGCGATGGGGTACTCCGAGTGGTTCCGTGAGGGCATGTACGAGTACCGGACAGCCGGGTCGTTCGCCTGGCTCGTGACGATCTCGCCGCTCAGGGCACTGGTCGACGGCCGCGTCGCGGTGATGGCGTTCTTCGTGCTGAGCGGGTTCGTGCTCTCCCGGAGCTTCTGGAAGCGCAAGGCCACGAACTGGCCGCGGTACTACGTGCGTCGGGCGTTGCGCCTGTACCCACCGGTCGTCGCGTCGGCCGCCCTCGCCGTGGTGTTCCTCGGTCTCCGCCAGTGGATCGGCGGCACCGGAACCGGGCTCGTCGATTTCGACGCTGCCGGGACCTCGGCGTCGGGGTTGCTCCAGAACCTGGGACTCGTCACCCTCATCGACGCTCCACTGAACGTGGTCTGGTGGTCCCTGCGGTGGGAGGTCTGGTTCTCGATCCTTCTTCCGGTCTTCTTCGTCACCCTGGCCCTGCTCGGCTGCGGTCCGAACCGTCGCTTCCGCGCGGCCCCGGTGCTTTTCGGTCTCGGGTGCGTCGCGCTGGTCGGGGCGCAACCCTGGATCGCGCTCACCTACGAGACGTCCTACAGCATCTCCCGGGCGATCCTGTATCTGCCGATGTTCGGCGTGGGCATCGCCGTCGCCGCGTTCGAGACGTCGCTCGTCGAGGTGGCCTGGCACCGGCCCCGGACGGGCTGGTTGGTCCTCGGTGGTGCCGTCGTGTTGCTCGCGACCCGCGGGCCGCTCGGCTCACTCGCGGTCACCGGCAGGATCGATCCGCAGCTCGGCATCGGGTTGGCCGGCGCATTGCCGCTGTCGGGGATCGCCGTCGTGATCGTGCTGTTGATCGGGTGGCCGGTGGCCCGACGGACCATGTCGGTTCGCCCCATCGTGTGGCTGGGCGAACGCTCCTACAGCCTGTACCTCGTCCATCTGCCCCTCGTCGCACTGCTCGGTGCGGGGTTCGCCGTGTCTCGTGCGGCGGTTTGGTTCGTGGCGTTGTGCGTCGCGTCGAGCCTCGCGGTCATGGTCGTGTTCTACCGCTACGTGGAGCGTCCTTCGGCGGCCCTGGCGGCCCGTTTCGCCCGTCGACCGCGGGTCGAGCGACCCGAGGAGCCGCTACCGGACGACCGTCGGGACGACGAGGCGCCTCAGAAGGCGCCGGTCGGCGCCCACTGAGCCCAGCTGGGGTACAGTGCCGCTTCCGAGATGTCCGCGCCCCCCACCGACACGAGCGTCGACGTTCAAGGGGCGCATCCGCAATCACACGGGCATCGTGAACCACCGGGGTGGCTCCGACCGGCGGCGGTGATCGTGTCGATCATTCCCATCTGGAGCGCCGTCATCGTCGACGGGCTGCGCGGTACCTTCCCCTACGCGGACGCGGCCACCACCGTGAACCGGGCCCGTGACGTCTTCGGGGGTGCGTTCCCACTGGTCGGCATGCCGGCGGCAGCGGCGACGTCCGCCGGCTACCAGGCGTACTTTCCCGGCGCGTGGCAGCTCTACGTCGTCGCGGTTCCGACCCAGCTGTTCGGCGACGTGTGGGGTCCCCCGGTCGCCATGGCGTTGCTCAACTCGCTGTGGGTCGCCCTGGCAGGTTGGTTGCTCTTCCGGCGACTCCGCACGGCCGAGGCGCTGGTCGGCATGGCGCTCCTGGCGGTGCTGTTGTGGTCGCTGGGAAGCGGTTTTCTGGTCACGCCCGTGCCGATGGACATGGTCGTCATCCCGATGGCGCTCTTCCTGATCGCCGTCTGGGCGGTCGCCGACGGCGACGTGGTGGCGATCCCCGTCCTGGCGGTGGTCGCGAACTTCCTGTGGCTCGACCATCTGGTGTTGGTCGTGACCATCCCGCTGGTCGGATCGTGTGCGTTGATCGGCCTGTGGGCGTGGATGCGGCGGATACGCAATGACGACCCCGACGGCCGACTGCTTCGTCGCCGGCGCTTGCGTCGGGCTCTGGTCGGCGCGGCGCTGATCACCGTGATCATGTGGATCCCGCCGCTCATCCAACAGGTCACCACCCATCCGGGCAACCTGCGGGTCCTCATCGCGAGTGCCGGGGTCGATCGGCCGAGCATCGGCTCATGGCCGACCGCGATCCACAACGTGGTCTCGGTGGTCGTTCGGCCACCGTTCTGGTTCCGCGGCACCCTCGATGATCCGTCGTTCCTCCGGGCTCCCGTCGGCACCAAGCTCATCGACGAACTCGACGTGCTCGACGCGTGCGCGGGGGCCGTGCTCGTCGGCGCGATGGTCCTGTTGGGCCTGATGGCGCGCCGTCGACACGATCGCTCCGGTCTGTGGTTGCTGATCGTGGCGGGTGCCGCGCTCGTGCTCGCGGTCGTGTCGACGCAGTCGGCGCCGAGCTACTTCGGGCCGCCCACGGGCTATCTCCGTTCGTTGTGGCCGACCGCGATGTTCGTCTGGTTCGCGTTGGTCGTGAACGGGGTCCGTGCGGTCGGCCCTCGGTGGCACCGGGCCCTCGTCGCGCCGGCGGCGGTGGTCGTCGTGCTGTTCACCGCGTTGAATGTCGTACCGGTCCACGTCGCCGGCGAGCAGCGTCGCCAGGCAGTGGTCGCCGAGATGAACGCATCGGTGCTCGCGCACGTGCGCGGGGCCCGGATGGTGGAGTTGTCGTCCGAGGTCGGCTTCGCGACCCACGACATGAGCGCGGCGCTGGCCTTGGCGCTGCGCAGCGCCGGGGTGCCCTACTGCGTCCCGCGCCGAGAGGCCGACGGCATCGAACGGCTGCACATCTGCCGGTCCGATCACCCAGACCGGGTCGTGACCGTCGCCGTGACGGCCCGACCGCACCGGGAAGGTGCCGGCGAGGTGTTGGTCCGTGCCTCGCTGCTCGACGACGACGAGCAGGCCGAGCTCGCCCGACTCTCCCGCCGCGTCGAGGCGTGGCTCGACCGCCAGGATCGGCTGCGCGTGACCGCTGCCGCGATGCGGCGTCTGCAGGCCGAGCCGGATTCCACCGTGAAACGCCAGGTGCTCGAGTTTCTCGGCTCCGGCACCGCCGCAGGGGAGGTGTCGCCGACCGACACGCGGTTCCGCGGCATCGTCGGGTACTGGTACGCATCGAACATCGACGACCCGGCGCCGTTGTTCCCGAACAGTCCACTGGACCGTCACGAGTGGCAGCGTTGGTTGGATCTGTCCGGTCGGAATCTCACCCTGGTGGTGACCGAGCGCGCTGGCGACTGAGGAGCCGTTCCGATCGGCAGCGCTAGCCCTGGCCGCGGGATCCGCGCGCGAGGTCCAGCACCCAGTCGCCGTGGCGGTCGCCGATCGGCACCGTGGTCTCGCCCCGGGCGACCGAGGAGTACGGGTTGTCGAACCGGCGGTCGTGGTCGAGGTAGACGGCGCGGCCGTCGACGGTGAGGAGCGAGTCGGGGCGTGACGCGATGGCGCCTTCCGCCGGCGACGCATAGCTGACGCTGAAGCCCGGGTGAGGTCCCGAGCCGTCCCAGCCCGGGTCGACGACCGACACGGCGGCGGCGGTGACGGCGTCGCAGAAGGCGTCGAACGAGCCCGAGGCGTCGGCGTCTCCGAGCTCGACGATCCAGACGTTGTCGGCGCCGCCGTCGGCGACGAGGTCGAAGTCGCTCGTGAGCCCGGCGGTGTAGGTCGTTTCGGGGTCGTGGTGACGCCACGCGGGCCGGCGCCACGACCACAGCGCGACGTAGCCGTCACGGCGCCGTGCCATCGTCCAGTGATCGTGCCGGCGGACCTCGTCGAAGCATTCGGTGGGGAAGTACGCGTGGGTGGAGGGTTCGTACGCGAACGGCGCGAGCAGGTCGGTGTCGGGCGGGGCGAAGGCCGGCTCGAAGCAGTGGATCGCGACGCGGCGGTGCTGCACCGAGCGGGGGAGGGTCGCCGACCCGGTCCAGTAGCGGTCGTCGTCGAGGTAGTCACCCACGTTCGGCGACGGCGGGTTGCCCGGGTGCATCGCGAACACGATGGCCCGTTCATCGAGGGTGGCCTGCCAGATGTGGTGTTGGAACCCGACGGCACCGGGGCGGTACGCCTGGGCGGTCGAGAGCATGCCGTGGGCGTTGCGCCAGGTGGTGGTGTGCACCTTGGTGAGCAGGCCCGCGTTGACCATCTGGTGCAGCTCGGCGGCGACGGACTGCCAGAGCTCGGGGTCGGCGCCCATGGCGTCGCGCATGAACTTGAAGATCGCGAACAGGTTGGCATCCCACAGGTCGTGGCGCTCCAGGGTGGCGATGGTCAGCGGGATGAGCTGCCAGGGGGTGAGCGCGCCGCGGTCCCACCAGAAGGGCACCAGTTCCGGGTCGGTGTAGCTCAACCCGTCGGCACGCACCGGGTGCGCGGTGGCCGGCCCGGCGGGGTCGAGTGCGATGCCCATCGATTCGTGGTCGACCATCTCATGGGTGCTGGTGGCGACGCGCCGGAGGATCGCCGGTGGCCGGTAGCGGGCCGTGCGGGCCAGCAGCGTCGCGGATTCATCCAGGGGAAGCAGCTCGACGTCGTCACCGTCGCCGAGCGGCCAGGGTTCGTCGGTGGCGTCGAAGCACAGCTTGGTGGCCCCGAACACCGGTTGGTCACGGGCACGTGCCTTGTTCTTCATGTACGAGCGTCCGTGGGTGACCCCGACGTTGCCCCGGTGGTGGTGGAGCGCGAGGTCGTACAGCACGAGGTCGCAGAACGTTGCGGCCCGTTCGGCCAGCGCGGCGTCGTCCGCGAACTCGGCCAGGGTGACCAGCGGGGCGAGGTCTTTGGCGTAGTAGACGTCGGAGTGCCATTCGCTGAACCCGTCGGTGGCCTTCTCGTCGAACCAGGCCGCCAACCGGGTGGTGGCGCGTCGGCGGTGCTGTTCGCCGGTCATCCCGGTGACGCCGAAGGTGACATCGGGCAGCGCCTGGCCGGCGAGGTATTCGCAGGTGTGGAAGATGAGCCGGTGGTTCTCCGACCAGTACCAGCGCTCGTCGGTGCCCTCCAGGTTGACCGGGTCGGTGTACCAGTAGCGGAAGCCGGCGAACCGGTCGGCGAGCGCGCGTCGGACGTGGTGGGGCAGATCGCCGGCCCCGTCGAACCACAGGGTGAGCAGCCGGAGGACGTCGAAGTCGGCGCAGTCCCGCCAGTGGTCGATGCGCGCGCACCAGCGCTGGAGTGTCGCGTCGTCGATCGCCGCCCAGTCGACGCGATGGTCGGGGTCACGGCGCGACCGGGTCAGGTGCGCGATGACGTTCAACGGTGAGGAGGGGAGCCACACGGTGGTGGCCGAGGCCAGGTAGTCGTCCTGACGGGCGCGCCACCACGACGCGTCTTCGAGCCCGTCTTCGTCCATGCCGGCCTCCCGGGTCGTGATGGTGCCGTGAGCGTAACAAGCACCCTGGCTGCCACGGCGCGCCAGCCGGTGCCGCCGAGGGTCGCTGGGTTCTCGGCACTGAACCCGGTCGCCACCGAGATGGTGCGGTCGCTCACCTATCGGGTCGGCAGGTCGTGGTTGCCGCAGCGGATCGGGGTCTTGAACCGGCTGACGTCGGGGTGTTCCCGCTGCGCCGCGCCCCGGGCGCGGTTGCCCATGCTGGCGATCTCCTCGCCGATTGCATGGACGTGCTCGGGACCGCGCAGCGACGAGACTTCCCGTGCGATCTCCACGATCGAAGGCTCCACGGCATCGCCGTAGTCGCCGAAGATCGGATAGTTGGCCGCACCGGACTGCGACGCGAGGTACAGGTCTTCCCGCGTGCCGAGAGCGAAAGGTTCCATGACCAGGTAGCCGCGGTCGTCCTTTGCGTCACGGGAGCCGCTCCCGGCCTCGATGACGATGTTGCCGTGGTCCGAGGTCATGAGGGTCATGAACTCTTCACGGGTGCGGGCGTTCTGGCGCTTGCGGAAGTTGCGCACCCGACGATTGAGGTCCTCGTCGGTGATGTCGCCCTCGTTGACGGCCTCACCACCGCTGACGGGAAACGTCTTGAGCACATTGGCGACGGGGCGGAGGATGTCGTCGATCACGTTGAGACCCATCACCTCGAGGTAGCCGAGAAGGCGACGGATCCATGGTTTGGGGCCGCAGGGAGCAAGCGGCCGTTCTTGTGGTTGAAAGCCTCCCGGCCGGGCAGCCTCACGCCATGACCCTCCTTCTCAGCATCGCTGCTGTCATTCTCGTCATCGTCGGTATCGTCCAAATCGTCCAGGGACAGATCATCCTGGGGATCGTCCTCATCATCGTCGGATGTCTGGTCGGGCCCGGCGGTTACTCCATCGCGCGACGGCGTTGAGCGCGATCGCCACGACGCGGCGGACGTTCGTTCAGGTCAGACGGCTCGACGGTGAAATGAGAGGGCTAGCGTTCGATCATGCTGCTGAGGGGCGCGTTGTCGGTCGCGGTGGCGGTCGTCATGTCGACCTCGTGTGGTTCGCAGAGCCGCACGATGCGCACCGCCTCGCCGAGTTGTCGCACCACCGGCGACCTGCGGCTGGTGTACACCGGTGCTGCAG
>CAZQSU010000053.1:0-20996 GCA_964595905.1 uncultured Iamiaceae bacterium | reverse complement strand
CCCAAGTTCGCCGACGACGCGTACGCGATCGAACGCGACGACCTGTGGTGCATCCCCACCGCGGAGGTGCCCCTCACCTCGGTCGCCGCGGGGGAGATCCTCGAGGAGGCCGAGTTGCCCATGCGGCTCATGGCGTACTCGCCCTGCTACCGGCGTGAGGCCGGCGCGGCGGGACGCGACACGCGGGGCATGTTGCGGGCGCACGAGTTCGACAAGGTCGAGATCCTCTCGTACGCGACGCCCGAACAGGCGCCGGCCATGCTCGAGGAGTTGCTGGCCCGCGCCGAGGGCACGATCGCGGCGCTGGGGCTGACCTATCGCGTCATCGAGATCTGTTCGGGAGATCTCGGTCAGAGCCACCACCGGTCGTTCGACATCGAGGTGTACGCGCCGGGGTGCGACATGTGGCTGGAGGTCTCGTCGGTGTCGTGGTTCTCCGACTACCAGGCCCGTCGGGCGAACATCCGCTACCGGCCTGCACCGACGGCCGACGAACCGAAGCCCGGAACGACCATGGTGCACACCCTGAACGGGTCGGCACTCGCCGTGCCCCGGGTGTGGGCCGCGATCCTCGAGACCCACCGCAACGCCGACGGCACGGTCGGCGTTCCCGAGGCACTGCTGCCCTACATGCGGGGCATCACCACCATCGGCGCCTGAGCGCGCGACCCGCCCCGAAAACGGGAATGGACCGCCGCCCCCGGTGAGGAGGACGGCGGTCCGCGGTTCCCGCGAACGACCGCGCGGGGCTACAGCCCCATGCCGTACCCGGCACACACCGGACGGAATCCGGGCGTGTTCGGGCCGAGCTGATTCAGCACGTTCTGGAGGGTCGGGGAATCGAGGAACATCCCGATGTGGCCGACCCCGTCGTCGGGACACTGGTTCTGGATGAGGATGTTCGTGACGTTCGGTCCCGAGAGGAACGCATTCGCATACGGGGTGACGACCTCGTCGTGGGTGGTCTGGACCACGACGTAACGGACGCCGGGAACGGTGTCACCGTCGGCCCACAGCGCGCGCTGGAAGCTCGACCCGACCTCCTGTTGCTCGAGCCCGGGAGTGCCGAGAACGAGGATCGAGTTGACGAAACCGAGCACGTTCATGTTCGCGCCCAACGTGACCAGGCCGCTCAGCGTCGTACCGTGGTTGGACGGCGACAGCCCGATGAGCGTGTCGACCTTGGCGGCGCCGCCGAGGCGTTTGATGTAGTAGTTCGGCATCATCCCACCCTGGGAGTGGCCGACGATGTCGACCTTGGTCGCCCCGGACTTCGAGATGACCTCGTCGACGAACGACCTGAGTTCCCGGGCGGAGTCGGCGATGTCGGTCAGTCCACCGAAGCGTCCGGCCGAGAAGAAGTTCATCCCGTAGTTCAGGGCGTACACGCAGTAGCCCGCGTTCTTGAGCATGGGCGACAGGGCGACCCAGTTGGAGCCCAGGTTCTCGAGTGTGCCGTGCACGAGCACCACCGGGTCCGGGTGCGCCGACGACGGCTTGCAGTTCCAGTCGTTCGCCCCCGGCACCGTGTTCGGGCTCGCGACGTACGCACTGAGCGAATCGCCGAAGTCGCCGACGGGCAGTTGCGCCGGCGGATCGGGGTCGCAGGCCGCGGCGATCAGCGCGACCGCCGAGATGACGGCGATCACGGCCAGGCTGCGGGGCCGACGGGCGACGGCGTGGGGCATGGACCCCTCCTCATGTGACGTTCGTTACATTACCGATGGTAACGGTAACGATCGCGAGCATGGGGCGCAACACCTTTTTCGAGAGATTTTATGAGCCCGGCGTCGCCGACCGGGGCGCCGTCCGGGGGGTTGCGGTCCGGTGAGGCGCTGACCGGAGACGGGTCGGCTCGAGAAAACGCCGACCGGCCGGTCGTCAGCCGGCGAGGCTGTCGCGGGTGGCCCGATGGATCGCATCGGGGGTCAACGCGCCCAGGAACTTCCCGTCCGGGTCGGCGACCGGGAGCCATCCTTCGTCGTCGAGAAGCAGCGCCGCCATCGCCTCGCGCAGGGTCGTCGTTCCTTCCACGAGCTGATCGCGCCCCGCCGCCAGCTCGCGGACGTCCGACGACGGCGCGTCGGCCGACCGGCTGGCGATCAACCGCCCGGAGGGGTCCAGGACGACCGCGACCGGCGGGGCGTGTCCGTCGATCGCGGCGCGGACCTTCTCGGGTGGATCCGAAGCGGCGACCCGGGGCAGCTCCACGAGATGGGACCGGTCGACGGCGGTGACCTCGAGCCGCCGCAATCCCCGGTCCGACCCGACGAACGAGGTGGCGAACGCACCGTCGGGGGCACCCAGCAGACGATCGGGGGTGTCGACCTGGACGAGCGTGCCGCCGGTGGCGAACAACGCGATCCGGTCACCGAGCCGCACGGCCTCATCGAGATCGTGGGTGACGAACACGATCGTCTTCGACAACTCGGACTGCATCGCGGTGAACTCGTCCTGCAACTCGGCACGAGTGATCGGATCGATCGCCCCGAACGGTTCGTCCATCAACAGCACCGGGGGATCCGCCGCGAGCGCCCGGGCGACACCCACCCGCTGGCGTTGCCCTCCCGACAGTTCGCTCGGGTAGCGCTTCGCGTAGGTGCGGTCGAGTCGGACCAACTCGAGCATCGCGTCGACCCGTTCGTCGATCCGGCGACGCTCCCAGCGCAACAGGCGCGGCACCGTGGCGATGTTGTCGGCCACACTCTGGTGGGGAAACAGGCCGACCTGCTGGATCACGTAGCCCACGTGCCGGCGCAACTCGACCGGGTCGACGTCGGTGACATCGTCGCCGTTCAGGAAGATGCGCCCCTCGGTGGGCTCGATCAGCCGGTTGACCATGCGCAATGTGGTGGTCTTGCCGCATCCCGACGGGCCGATCAGCATCATGATCTCACCTTCGGCCACGGTGAGATCGACGTGGTCGACCGCGGGTGGTGCGTCCGGCGCGAAGCGCTTGGTGACCCCGTCGAGACGGATCATTTCCCGGGCTGGCGCGTGCAAGGGCACCGATCCACGCTAGCTTCGGAGCATTCGACCCACCGGCCGCGCCGGCCGTGACCTGATCGTCACGGCTCCGGACGTGTTGCCGGGCAGAGCTTCGGGGCGCCCGAATGAAGCGGGAGGAGCTCACATGACCGCCATCCGATGCAGCATGAACCCGCTGGGGAACCTGCTCGCGCAACCGGTGTTGGCGAGCAACACCGAACGGTGGCTGTGGTGGCCCTGGATCGGCGACAACCACGCGGTGATCCGCCACGACCTGTGGGTGCACGTCGAGTTGACCGTGGTCGCCGTGGTCGCCGGGTTGGTGATCGCCCTTCCCGTGAGCATCTGGGCGCAGCGTCATCCTCGCTGGCTCGGCCCGGTCCTGGGCGGCGCCGGCGTGCTCTACACGATCCCGGCGCTGGCGGCGTTCGCCCTGCTCATCCCCTACACGGGCAGCGGCAATCTGACCGCGGTCATCCCGCTCACGGCGTACACCCTGCTCATCCTGGTGCGGAACATCGTCACGGGCCTGGACGGGGTACCTCCCGATGCGCGGGAAGCGGCTGACGCGATGGGTCTCACGCGCTCGCAGCGGCTCCGGCGCCTGGAGCTTCCCTTGGCGCTGCCGGCCATCATGGCCGGGATCCGGGTCGCGACCGTCTCGACCATCGGCATGCTCACGATCGCCGCGCTCGTCGGGCTGGGAGGCCTCGGCCACCTGATCATGGTCGGGTTGAACCGACCCATCCGTACCGCGGTCACCGTGGGCGCGGTGCTGTCGGTCGCCCTGGCCGTCGTCGCCGACCTCGGTCTCGCCGTGATCCAACGGAGCCTGTCGCCGTGGGCCCGCCGACAGGGGGTGCGGGTCGCATGATCACGGCGTCGATCGTCGACGAGGTGTCGGTGTGGCTCCGCACGCCCGACAACTGGTGGGGGCCGCGGGGCATCTTCGCTCGGCTGAGCGAGCACGCCCAGATGAGCTTCGCGGCGCTGGCCGCGACGATCGTGCTGTGCATTCCCATCACGGTGTGGCTCGGGCATCGGCGCCGGTTCGGCGTGCTCGCGATCAACGTGTCGAACGCCGGGCGGGCGATTCCGTCGTTCGCGATCCTGGTCGTGGGCACGCAACTGTTCGGCCTGCAGGACGTACCGGTCATCGGCTCGTGGTTCGTGTTCGTCGCGTTGATCGTGCTGGCGGCACCTTCGGTCGTGACCAACGCCTGGGTCGGGGTCGCCGAGGTGCCCGACGAGGTGCGTGACGCGGCCCGGGGGATGGGGCTCACCGAGGCCCAGATGCTCTGGCGGATCGAGCTGCCGCTCGCGATGCCGCTGATCATGGGCGGCATCCGGACCGCGGCCGTGCTCATCGTCGCCACCGCGACCATCGCCGCCCAGGTCGGTTCTGGCGGGCTCGGCCGCTTCATCGTCGAGGGATTCGCGCTCGGCCCCGACGCCTACGACGAGGTGTTCGGCGGGGCGATCCTCGTCGCCGGCTTCGCGTTGGTCACCGAAGGACTCTTCGCACTGCTCCAGCGACTCGTCACCCCGAGCGCGCTGCGCCGGCCCGACAGCCGCACCGATGCCACCTCGGAAGTCGTGACACCGGCGTTGCAGGCGGCGTGATGGCCGTCGTCGCGGCCGTTCGGCCGTCCCCGTTCCCCACACCCAGAAAAGGAGGGCCCCCGATGAGCCCGACCACCCACCCCGAACCACCCCACCGCCTGCGGGCGCGCCGGCGACCGGCACGCCTGATCGGCACGTGTCTGTTGGCCGGCGTCCTCACCGTCACGGCGGCGTGTGCCAGCTCGACCGACTCCGGCTCCCCTGACACGACCACGGCAGGGTCGACCGCGGCGGGCAAGGCCGCGAGCACGATCGAGTTCCGCTCGCTCGACGCCGGCGGTCCCCAGACGATCGGCGCGCTCGAGAACGGCTCGATCGACATCGCGGAGCTGTTCACGTTCACCCCGGCCATCGCGAAGAACGGTTGGGTCACCCTCGAAGACGACAAGCATCTGCAGGCCGCCGACAACTTCATCCCCCTGATCAACGCCGAGAAGGACACCGACGAGGTCGGCGCGGTGATCGACGCGGTGACCGAAAAACTCACCCACGACAACGTCATGGACATGGTGAAGCAGGTGTCGGTCGACGGGAAGAACCCCGAGGACGTCGCCGACGACTGGTTGAAGACCAACGACCTCCCCGGCTCGTTGAAGGCCACCGGGTCGTTGACCGTCGGGTCGGCGAACTTCGCGGAGTCCGAGTTGGTCGGTCGGCTCTACGCGGGTGCGCTGGAACAGGCCGGCGTCGACGTGACGTTCAAGGACGCGGTCGGTGCCCGTCAGGTCACGATGCCGATGATGGAAAAGGGCGACATCGACCTCATGCCCGAGTTCACCTACAGCCTGCTCGCGTACCTCGACTCCAAGGCCGAACCGTCGAACGACCTCGACCAGATCGTCACGGAACTGAAGAAGGCGCTGCCCGATTCGTTGCACGTCCGTGAGGCCAGCGACGTGTCGGACGTGAACGTGTTCGTCGTGACCCCCGAGACCGCGAAGAAGTACGACCTGTCCAAGATCTCGGACCTGGCGAAGGTGCCGGACACACTGACCCTCGGCGGCCCGCCCGAATGCCCTGAGAACGCGGCGTGCATTCCCGGTCTCGAGAAGGTCTACGGACTGCACTTCGACGTCAAGTGACGTTCGCGGTCCACTGTGCCCGGTCGACGCCGGCATCCCCGACTCGGGGCCGTGGCCGCTCTATCGTGACCCCACGTGGCGGTCACGGACGCTCCGGTGAACTGGGTCGACCTGTGTGACCCGACCGAGGCCGAGGTCACCGCTGCCTGGCCCGGACGCCTGGCGCCCGACGTGGTGCGAACCCTGTGTGCGCCTGCCGCGCACGACGACCTGCCCCGCCCCCGGTTCACCACCGGGGGCGGGATGGTCGTCGGGGTGTTCCTGCTGCCGGTGCTCGTGGCCGAGCGCGACCACCTCTACCACCAGGAGATCGACCTGGTCCTCGCCGCCGACGCGATCCTCACGGTGCGCAAGACGCCCCGTGGCTCCGACGGCTCGCCCTCGGGCGATCCCGCCTATGGCATCGACGAGCTCCACGGATACGTCCGCGAAGACGACGACCGGCTTCCCGGTCACGTGGCCCGCTTCATCGTCGACGACGTGGCCGAGTCGTTTCTCGACCTGATCGACGCATTGTTGGACCTGATCGACGAATTGGAGGACGGCGTGGAGGGGGCCGACGTGCGCACCGTGCAGCGGCGCATCTCGGAGTTCCGTCACGACGTACTGCGTCTGCGTCGGATCCTCGGCCCGACCCGGGACGCTGTGCGTCGCGTGGTGGACGGCCGCGTCGAGTTGGAGGACGACACGCTGTTCCCGCGTGAACTCGAACTCGCCTTCGGTGACGTCTACGACAAGCTGCTCCGCGCGGGCGACTCGCTCGAGAGCGCCCGCGAGCTCATCGGTGGGGTGCGTGACTACGTCCAGGCCCGGGTCGCGAACGACCAGAACGAGGTGATGAAGCGCCTCACCGCGGCCGCGTCGATCCTGCTGGTGCCGACCTTCATCGTCGGTCTGTACGGGCAGAACTTCCGTGACATGCCCGAGTTGCGTTGGCGCTTCGGGTATCTGTGGTCGTGGGCGCTGATCGCCGTGACCACCCTGGGGCAACTGTGGTGGTTCCGTCGCCGACGTTGGATCTGACCGGTCGTCCCGCCCGCGGGTCCTGGTGCCGGTTCAGCCTGCGGAATCCCGTGGGGCGCGCAGCAGCGAGATGAACAACGCCAGTGCCACGACGAGCCCGAGGATCAGCCCGATCCGCACCGCGCCGACCCCGTCGACCCAGTTGGCGATCGAACCCGACCAGCCGGTCACCGTGTCGACGGTGCGGCCGCCGGTCACCGTCGACGATCCGTGCAGGTTGCGCAGCTCCACGATGCCGTACCAGCCGATGTACAGGCCGGCAACGAGCACCAGCGCCCCGGCGATGCGCGAGATGAACGGCATCAGACGTCGCAGGCCACGCACGAGCGAGACGCGCGCGCCGGCGATGGCCACGGTGAGGGCCATCATCACCACCGCCATGCCGAGCCCGTACGCGAGGTACACCACGATTCCCGAGACGACGTTGTGGCGGCTGATCGTGCCCGAGACGGTTGCCAGGAAGACCGGCAGGGTGCACCCCAGCGAGGCGACGGCGTAGGAGACACCGAAGAGGAACATCGACGAGAGGGTCCGATCCCTGCCGCCCTTCTCCAGATGGGGGAGCGAGAACGTGGGTTCCCAGCCGATCAACATGGCGGCGCCGAGGCCCACGAGTGCCACGGCGATGAGCAGGGTCAGCCACGGTGCGATCTCGTAGACGCTGACCGACGCCCAGCTCAGCAGGCCCCCGGCGACCGCGAACAGGGCCATGAACCCCGCCGAGACGACCGCGGCCACGGCGATCGCCCGCCCGACGCCGATGCGGGGAACCTCGGCGTCCGCGGTGTCGGACGTGCCCAGGAAGTACGACAGATACGCGGGCAACATCACGAACCCACACGGGTTGACCGTCGCGAGCATGCCCGCCCCGAACGCCACCGCGATGGGGGCGTCGATCACGAGACTGCGCCGGCCGGGGGCACCCCGGTCGAGACCGGGATCGCGCGGCCGGTCATGGCTTGGGAACGTGGATCCCGAGGTAGTCCTGCACCGCCAGGCGCATCTCGGTCTCGGTGAGCGCGCCGTAGCGGTGACCCACGATCCTGCCCTTCGGGTCGACCCACAGGGTCATCGGCTGCGCGGTGACGTCGAGCGCCGACACCAGCAGCAACTTCGGGTCGCGCACGATCGGGTAGGTCACCCCGGTCTGCTTCACGAAGGCGGCGGCGTTGGATGCTGAATCGCCGAGGTTCACCCCGATGACCTGCAACTCGTCGCCGGCGGCCTGGTGCAGCCGCTCCAGGTCGGGCATCTCGGTACGGCACGCGGTGCACGACGACGAGAACATGTTGAGCATCGTCGGCTTGCCGTCGACGACCTCGCCGAGATCGGTCACCTCGCCCTTCATGGTCAACAGCCCCGACGGGGGCAGGGTCACCGCGGTGAAGGTGCCGTCGTTCGCGCCGAGCTGCATCGTGGCGACGTCGGTCGCGTCGGATTTCTTCGCCTTGGTCCGGCCGGCGTCGATGAAGCCGACGACCACGGCGAACGCGAGCACGATCACGAACGCCCCGAGGGTGTAGATCATCGCGAGGCGCGGGTTGAACCGCCGTCGTGGGCCGGCGGGCTCGTCGGCACCGGCGCCGGTCGCGGCGGGTGTGTGCTCGTTGTCGGCAGGTTTGGTCATGGCGAGAAGAACTCCGGTCCACCGCAGCCCAAAAGGGTACCGGCCGATGATCGGTTCAGCACATTCCTTGCTCGAAGTCACACGGTGGCGCGACGCAGGGGGGCGTGGGAGGCGATGGCACGATCGCTGGGTCGGGTCCCGAGCGGCGTTTCAGGTCGCTGTTCACGCGGCGCGGACAGCTCAGATCGGTTCCGGCTCACGGTCGTCGTTCGACGAGCCGCGCTCGGCGAACACGCCAGCGTGCTCACGGGTCGGATGCGCCAACCGGCGCGGCCACTCGATCACCGGCCTCTTCATCACTCGACGTCGATCGTTTAATCACTTGACGTCGATCGTCGGACGTGGTCGGATGGTGCGGTCGGGAATCACCTCCCGACTCCTCGTTCGGCGCCGTCGAGCGGGGGAACCCGACCGAGACGGAACGACCATGAGCGTGATTCGCACCGTGCATGCCACCACCGCGAATGCCTGGTCCGACGCGCGCCGGAAGACCTACGGCATGCTCGCTGTGATGCGCCCGTCCCGCTTCGTGTTCGCCACGACCGCCATCGCTCCGATCGGAGCGGGCGCCCCCTCCCGAAGACCGACCTAGGAATCCACCCACGTGGTGAGCCAGCGGCCGTCGGGAAACCCCGACGGCCATTTCGCGTTGGCCCCACATTTTCGCCCCTCTCCCGCTGTCACCTTTCTGCCGGACCCCTGAGCCAACGACCCCCTCGGGTCAGAGAGAAGAAAGTGAGCATCGATGCCCACCGAACAGTGCAGTCCAACGACCCTGCAAGCCGAGCTGGCCGACGAATCCCGCGACTGGTGGGACGACGCCGCCTGCAACACCACCCATGGCGGCCTGACCGCACTGTTCTTCTCCGACGAGCTGGGTGACATCGCCGAGGCCAAGCGCATCTGCGCGAGCTGCCCGGTGCTCGAGCAGTGCCTCGCCGGGGCGATCGAACGGCGCGAGCCCTGGGGCGTCTGGGGCGGGCAGTTGTTCCTCAACGGGCGGGTCCTGGCCTCGAAACGGGCCAGAGGCCGGCCACCCCGGGTTCCCCGACCCGACGACGTGCTTCCCGAGGTGCCGGTCCCGGCACACCTGGAGGGACGACTCCGGCGCCACACCGCGTCGGTCGCGTAGGGAACGCCTGCACCCGGATCGCCGATCGGGCGAACGAACCGCACGAACCCCGGGGCGTGAAGCGGCATCGACGTCGCTTCGCGTCCCGGCGTTCGGGTCGGCGGTCAGGTGACGGTGCCGCCGGACGGATCCTTGAAGAGGAGCCGACGGTACTGGCGCAGTTCCTCGATGCTCTCGCGGATGTCGTCCAGCGCGCGGTGCGCGCCGTTCTTTGCGGGCACCTGCGCGAGGACGTCGGGGTACCAACGCCGCGCCAGTTCCTTGATCGACGACACGTCGACCGACCGGTAGTGCAGGAAGTGCTCGATCTCGGGCAACCAGCGGTTGAGGAACCGTCGGTCGGTTCCGATCGAGTTGCCACACAGCGGCACCGTGCCGGGCTCGTCGATGTGGGATCGGAGGAACTCGAGCGTCTGGGCGCCCGCGTCGGCGAGCGACAGCGTCGAGGCCCGGATCGCCTCGGTGAGCCCGCTCTTGGCGTGCATCTTGACGACCACGTCGTCCATCTTCGCCAGATCGGCGTCGCTGGCGTGCACGACCAGGTCTGGGCCTTCGGCGATGATCTCGAGGTCGTCGTCGGTGAGGATCGTGGCGATCTCGACGATCACGTTGGTTTCCGGGTCGAGGCCGGTCATCTCGAGGTCCATCCAGGCGAGCACGATGCCAACTTACGTCGTTTGCTCGGTCCGACCGTTCACGCCGCCCCCGGGGTCGTCGATGGCGACCGCGCCGAAGCCGCCGTCGACGTGCACGATCTCGCCGGTGGTGGCGGCGAACCAGTCCGACAGCAACGCGACGCAGGCTTTCGCCGCGGGCTCGGGGTCACGCACGTTCCACCCGAGCGGTGCCCGGGCGTCCCACGCCGCCTCGAAGTCGTCGAACCCGGGGATCGACCGGGCGGCGAGGGTCCGCAGCGGTCCGGCCGCGACCAGGTTCACCCGGATGCCCTGCGGCCCGAGGTCGCGGGCCACGTACCGGGCGGTCGCCTCCAACGCGGCCTTGGCCACGCCCTTCCAGTCGTACTTCGGATACGCGCGGGTGCCGTCGAAGTCGAGTCCGACGATCGCCGACCCCGGTGGCATGAGCGGACCGAGCGCGGCCGCGAGTGGCGCGAGGGAATACGCCGAGATCTGCATGGCCGTGGCGACGTCCTCCCAGGGGGCGTGGAGGACACCGTCGCCCAGGCACGATTCCGGCGCGTACGCGACCGCGTGGAGCACCCCGTCGAGCCGACCCCACCGGTCACGGACCTCGTCGGCGAGCGCGGGAAAGTCATCGGGTTTCGTCACGTCCAGCTCGACGACGTCCGCGGGCCGTTCCAGGTGCCGCACGATGCGTTCGGTCAGCCGCTTGGCCCGACCGAACGAGGTGAGGAGCACTTCGGCACCCTGCTGTTGGGCGATCCGGGCGACCGACGTGGCGATCGAGTCGCGGGTCAACACGCCCGTGATCAGCACCTTCGAACCTTCGAGCAGCACGGTGTCCTCCTGGTGGTCCAGCGGAGGCTACCCCGGGCCACCCGCCCGACCGGGAGCCACGAACCCGTCCACCCCGTGACGGCACCGAGATCGACTCGGCCCCGAGGCGGTCCGGTTCGGGTGTTCGGACTCGGGCACTAGGGTCGCCTCCAGCCGGGCCGAACAGCCTGTGGCCAACGACGGATCCGACGAGCAGTGGAGCACACGGCATGATCAAGAGGCGTCCAAGGAAGTCGACCGCGTGGTTGGTCGGTCTTTTGACCTGTGCGATCGCTGCATGCTCGACGGGCGTGGGCGACGAGGCCGACGGCGGTACGAAACGATCCGGCACGCAGGTCACCGCCGGCGCCGAGGGTGCTCCGGGGGGTGATCACGAGGTGGAGCTCACCGACGAGCAGGCCGCTCACCTCGTCGGCGACGCCGAGACGACCTGGGACGTCGAGTTGTCCGACGACACCACCGTGGTGTCGGGCGACGCGCTCGCCGCAGTGGAATCAGGCGACGCCGACGGGGAGTTCACGTTCGACGCGGACCTGGCCGACAAAGCCGGACTCGACCTGTCGAAAGGCCGGGTCCTGCTCGTGGCGGGCGACTCGCTCGGGCGGATCACCGACCGTTCCGCGCGCGGAGGTTCGGTGAAGGTCACGACCGAACCCGCGTCGCTCGCCGATGCGATCGAGGACGGCACCGTCGGATGGGACGTGCCGCTCACCTACGACTTCGACCAGTTCGTCACCGACGAGGCCGGATCCTCTGGGGGTGCGACGGTGGAGCCGAGCGGTTTCGCACCGGACGCTTCCGTCCCCCGTCTGACCGAGATCGCGATGGCGATGCCCGACGGGCGGCGCGTGCCGGTGGTCAGCGCCGACGAAGACGGTGACGGCGACGCGCCGGCGGGGTTGGAAGGCCCCAAGATCACCGCCAAGCCCGACGAGGGCGTCGTCGAATGGGAGATGTCGCTGCACGGCACCAAGTACCAGTTCCGCATCACCGCCAAGGGCGAGACCGCGGAGTTCCTCGTGGTGGTGTCACGCGGCGGCGACGACCCGACCATGGCGTACCGGGGTGAAGCCACGGTCGGCGCGTTGCGGTCGGCCTCGTCGAGCACCTTCTCCGGCGGCGAGGTGGCCGGCTCCACGGTGGGCGTCGACGGCCTGGACGCCAAGTTGAAGCTGTCGGCGTCGGTGGCGGGGGCCGGAGTGACCCCGATCAAGCTCGAAGTGCCGGTACCGATGTTGAAGTACATCTGGATGGTGGGACCGATCCCGGTCACCGTCGAGATCAAGGCGAACATCATCGGCAGCGTCGAGGCGACCGCGCAGGCATCGGCCACGGCGGAGGCGTCGTTCTCCTATCGGGGCGACACCGGGTTCTCCTTCGACGGTTCGGACATCACCGCATCGGGGAACACCGAGATCGACGAGATGGACCCCGAACCGGCAGATTCGGCTGCGCCGATGGGGGTGAACGTCGATGCCCAGTTCGGGGTCGCCTTCCCCGAGGTTTCGATGTCGCTGTTCGGTCAGGGACTGGTCCCTTCGATCCACTTCGGTGCGGTCGTGGGTTCGAACCTGTGGTGGGGCGAACCCAAAGCCGGTTTCGCGGCGTCGTCGATCTGCAAGTCCGCCTATGTGCGGGCCGAGGTCGTCGGCGAGTACGACTTCGAGGTGCTCGGTCAGACGTTGGACCACGGTGAGCACACCTTCTGGAAGGACCGCAACGACACCGACGGCGGTACCGAGGGCTGCGAGCGAAGAGAAGAGGGCTGAGGAGACGGTCGGGTCGGAGGTTCGACCATGGACGAGCTGCGTTTCGGGATCATCGGCACCGGCATGATGGGGTGCGAGCACATCGGCAACCTCGGCGCGCTCGCGGGGGCGACGGTCACCGCGTTGAGTGACCCGAACGCCGACTCGCTCTCGGGTGCCGCCGCGTTCTGTGACCCCGATGTCGCCCGATTCGCCGACCACCGGGAGCTGTTGGCGTCGGGGCTGGTCGACGCGGTGATCGTCGCGTCGCCGAACCACACGCACCGCTCGGTGCTGGACGACTGCTGGGGCACCGGCATCGCCATCTTCGTGGAGAAACCGCTGTGCACGACCGTCGCCGACGCGCTCGCCGTGCGACGCGCGGCGGACCGCCACGACGCGCTGGTGTGGATGGGCCTCGAGTACCGGTACTTCCCCGCGGTCGGTGACCTGATCGGCGAGGTGCGGGCCGGCACCGCCGGGCGGGTGCAGATGGTGGCGGTGCGCGAGCACCGGTATCCGTTCCTGGTCAAGGTCGACAACTGGAACCGTTTCACCGCCAACACCGGTGGCACGCTGGTCGAGAAGTGCTGTCACTTCTTCGACCTGATGAACCAGGTGACCGGTATGCGGCCGGTGCGGGTGGTCGCCAGCGGGGGCCAGAACGTGAACCACCTCGACGAGGTCTACGACGGGCGCCGCTCGGACATCCTCGACAACGCCTTCGTGATCGTCGACTATCCCGGTGGGGTGCGCGCGCTGTTGGACCTGTGCATGTTCGCCGAAGGGTCACGTTGGGAACAGGAACTCACCGTGGTGGGCGACGCCGGCAAGATCGAAGCGCACGTGCCAGGATTCGCCGAGGTCGCCCGAGGCGCGACGCCCGAATTGGTGATCGGCAGCCGCGGCCCGGACTGGCCGGTCGCCACCCGACCGATCACCTACGGCGACGTCGCCCATCTGGGAACCCACCACGGGTCGTCGTACGTCGAGTTGGAGCGCTTCGCCGCGGCGATCCGTGCCGGTGGCGAGGCGGAGGTGACGATCGACGACGGCGTGTGGTCGGTCGCGATGGGGGTGGCCGCGCACCGCTCGATCGACGAGGGTCGCCCCGTCGAGTTGGCCGAATTCGACCTCTGAGGCTGCGTGGTCGACCGCAGCGGCACGCCCGAGCCGACCGGTGCCCTCGACCGTATGGACGCCGATGGCGGACCTGATCGGTGTGGTGACGCACTTCCCTGGTTGGTCGGCGTGCGGCCCGGTCACGCCTCCACGGTGACCCGGCGGTTCGGGTAGCCCGACGCGCCGTCGGGCGCGGGTGGCGCGGGGGCGGCGGTTTGGACCTTGCCTGACCCGTCGGTCGCCCGGGCCGTGATCGTGTGGGTGCCGGGGCCGAGGTCGACGGTGGTGTGCCACTGGCGCCAGCAGTCGACTCCGAGCGCGTCGGCGAGCGTCGCGTCCTGCCACGGGCCGTCGTCGACCCTGACCTCGACGCGCTCGATGCCCCGGGTCGGCGCCCACGCGACCCCGGCGGTCACGACCTTTCCGGGCGCGACGGCGTGGCCCGCCCTCGGCAGGTCGATGCGGGCCTCGGTCTTGACCGGTCCGGTCTTCGACCAGCCCCGCGGGATCCAGTAGCCCTCGGTGTCCCACCCGGTCAGTTCGATCGCGGTCAGCCACTTCGTCGCCGACACGTAGCCGTACAGGCCCGGCACCACGAGCCGGGCCGGAAATCCGTGGTCGACGGGGAGCGGCACGCCGTTCATCCCCACCGCGACCATGGCGTGCTCGGTGGTGCGTGCCAGCTCGACGGGGAAGCCCGCGGTGAAGCTGTCGGTCGAGTGGCCGATCACCTGCTCGGCGTCTCTGCGGACGCCGGCGCGGTCCAGCAGGTCGCGGAGGCGCACCCCCTGCCATCGGGCGTTGCCCACGAGGTCGCCTCCCACCTCGTTCGACACACACGCCAGGGTGATGTCGGCCTCGATCTGGGGGAGGTCCAGCAGTTCGGTGTAGCTCAGCGTGAAGGGGTGGTCGACTTCGCCGCGCACCTCGAGGTGCCAGTCGTCGGGGTCGACGGCGGGTGGGAGCAGGGCGGTGTCGATCCGGTAGAAGTCGTCGTTGGCGACGTACAGCGGGGTCAGGCCCGGGATCGGCAGGTCGGCGCCCACTGGCGCGGGCCGGGCCCGTCGGATCGGCCGGGGAAGCCGGATCGCCCGCCTGATGTCGTCGACCCGTTCACGACCCGACAGGATCCATCCGCCCAGTCCGGCGAGTGTGCCGATGACCAACGCGCCTCCCGCCGAGATCAGGAACGTCCGTCGCGACGTCGCCACCGGTGCGGGGTCGACCTGCCGGGTCGCGGGGCCGGCCCGGTCACACCTCGGCGCTTCGAACAGGTACCAGAGCACCCCGACGCTGACCAGCGCGCCGATCGCCCCGACGATCATCGCCCCTGCGGTCGACGTGCCGGGCTGGGAGACGGTCGCGCCGACGCCGACCACGGCGAAGGCGAGGTACCCGCACGCCGCGGCGATGAACCGGCGTCGGGCCAGCATGCCGAGCAGGGCACCGATCACGGCGGCGACGATCAGCGTGCCGACGATGAGGGCGGTCTTGTCGTTGTGCCCGAACAGGTCGATCGCGGCCCGGTCGATCGATCCGGGGAGGAGATCGATGACCGCGTCGCCCACGCCGATCAGCAGCGACGGCGCAGGTTCGGAAACGCCGGCCACGAATTCGGCGGCCCCGCCCCCGGCGGCCGCGGCCCCGAGCCCCGCGAGTGCACCCAGTCCGCGACCGGGCAGGGCGACGTGCTCGTTGGTCGGCGTCGGCGTCGGCTCGTCCGATCGGTCCATCCCGATGACGCTCCTCGTGTGCCGCTCCATGTCAGGAGCGGGTGTCGGCTCAGGTCAGGTCGAGGCTCAGACCTGGCCCGGTCCCGATCACACCGAATGTACCCCGCCAACGAGGGGTCCGTGCCCGCGGGCAGGGGATTGTCGGGGCCCTGACTCGTGCCCGCGGGCAGGGGGGTTCGGTTTCGTGTCGGGTCGGTGCCCGCGGGCAGGTGTGATGTGTCCAGGGTTCGAGTCGTGCCCGCGGGCAGCGAGGTTCGGTTTCGTGTCTGGTCCGTGCCCGCGGGCACGTGTGACGTGTCCAGGAATCGAGCCCTGCCCGCGGGCACGCTCGGCCGACCGGACGCTGGGAAGATCCACTTGTCGTCATGCGTCCTGACCTGCACCCGAACACCTCCTTCCCGGGTGAAGCCGCACCAGAGCCACTTCCTCGTCGACCATACCGAGCGGTGGTGACAACGAAGACGGATGACCGCCTCGAACGACGTCGGGATCGATTCTCCTCGATCACGAGCCGCATGAAGCGGCCCGGTCCGTTCAGGCGAGCCCGGCAATCCATTCGAGCCTGGCCGAACCTTCACGGACGACGCTGCCGTTGCCGACCAGATGGCACCCGAAGAACTCGACGGTGATCGTCGCCTGGCGTGACCCGGCGGTCGCCAGGAGCACGAGCGACTCCCCGCCCTCGGCCGTGCACATCCGAGCGGAGGTGGTGGGCAAGTGATGCAGGCCATCGACGATGCGGGCGATGGTCGCCCGGTCGGTGACCTCCGCGGCAACCGGCAAGGGGACGGCGGGGTCGACCCGGTAGTCGCATACGGTGACCTTCGTCGGTACGAAATCCAGCAGCGATTCGTCCGGGTTCCGATCCCACAACAGCGAAACCTGCGGCGGTTGCGAGGGGCAGCCACGGGCGTTCGAGGACGGCCGCGAGGTCGTCGAGGGTGTGACACCCGGTTGGCTGGCGACGGTGGATTCAGGCCGAGGAGCCGGAGTGTTCGGAACGACGCCACCGTCCGCTTTCGGTTGTGACGTCGTGGTCGGGCGCGGCCTGTCGTCCGCACGTGTGAAGATCAGCGCATCGCTCGCGACTGCCGATTGTGTGCCGCCTGCCGATCCCACGGCGACGAACATGCACGGGCGAGTTTGCACGGGTTGTGCCGGTGAGGTCGGCGAGGACCCGTCATGCGAGTCGGCATGTTGTGTCGATCCACACGGTGGGATGGTGAAGTCGGCACCGAGCACCCAGCGTTGGACCGAAATCGATCCGTCACTGGTGATGGACACGAGTGGATCACCGGCCTCGGAAACCGTGTAGTGCACCGTGGCTCGGGTCGACCGATGATCGGCCGACCCAGACGAACCATCGGCTGGGAAGGGCGCCGCATGCCCGCTCACCTTCGCCAGGGTGCCGTCCTGCGCGAGGTGACCCTGGCAGATCCACCGCGGTGCCGGATCCCCTTCCGGCGTCTCAGGGGCGAAGCCGGGGAGATCGGTGGCCGACATGCACAGGAAGAAGTCCACGGGCGTTCCGGTATCGAAGCCGTACGCGGTCACCGTCAACTGCTGGCCGTCGATGAGATCCGATGCGGGCTCGACGCGAACGGCCGGGCCCTCATCAGCGGCATACAGAACAGATCGGACGACATGGGTGGGGCCCCGATCGACGTTGCGCAGGCCGACGGCGACGATTGCGAGCAGGATCACGACGACGCAGCCGGACGAGACGACGAGTCGAACGGTCCGCCGACGCCGCCGGGCACGCACGTCCATGTGGCCGCGAACCGCGTGGACGAGCGAGTCGGGTTCGATCGGCGTCACCTGGCGACGCAGTGCGGCGATCGAGCCGCCGACGGCATCGGCGCCGCCCGGGTCGCTGCGGTCGCCGGGGCCGGGGCGGTCGGGGGTTCGGTCGCTCTGGTTCCTCATGGCGCCTCTCTTCTCGTCGAAGTACCGAGTCGGTCGGACAGCGCGGCGCGGGCCTGGTGGAGCGTCGCCTTGACCGTGCCCGGCGCGATGCCGAGCCGGTCGGCGATGGCATCGATCGACAGATCCGCGCCGTAACGCAACGCCACGACCTCCTGTTGCCGCCTCGACAGGCCCCGCACGGCCCGGGCAACGTCGACCCGACGGGTCGCCGCGTCGGCCGGCTCGTGGGTGTCGACGACACCGAGCAGGTGGCGCTTGCGCCGGAACAGCGCCCGCCGACGCTGCGCCGACCGCACCCGGTTCATCGCCACGGTGGTGACGAAGGCCGCCAGGTTGTCGATCGACCGTCCCTTGTCGAGCTGTTCCCAGGCCCGCGCCAGGGCGTCGGCCACGGCGTCGGCCGCGTCGCCGGTCGAGCCGGACCACAAGGCGACCGTGGCGACGACCTGACGGTACTCGTCGGCGGCGAAGACGCGGATCTGCTCCGCGATCTCCTCGGCCGCGCGTGAGGCGGCGGGAGCGGCGACCTCGCTGGGTTCGTCCTCGAGCGGCCTGGCGGCGATGGTCACCGTCTCCTCCGGTTTCCGGGGTTCCTGGCGGCCCCGTCCGACACCCCGACGCTCGAGCACCACGAACGGTTTAGTCGCGGGGACGAGAATTTCGGGTCGACCATTGGTGGCGACGCAGCCCGGAGGCAACGGATGCGATGGTCGTCACCGGCAGTGCGCGGTCGACGCGGCGACGCCGGAGTCGCCCCGGCGCCGGGTCATGCTGCGGCCCTCGGGCTACCGTGCCGTCGTGACCGCACACGACGAGATCCCCGGCTCGATCCTGGCCATCGACATCGGCGGGACCAAGACCGAATCGGCGATCGTCGACGGCGACGGTGGCGTCCACTGCCGACATCGGCAGCTCACCGGCGGCGCGGATGCGGATGAATTCTTCGAGCGGGTGGCCACGATCGCGGCGTCGTCGTTGCGCGACCACCGGGCACGCGGCGCTTCCGATCCAGTCGCGATCGGCGTGGGGTGTGGCGGCCCGATGGCGCCCGGCGGTATGACCGTGTCACCACTGAACATCCCACAATGGCGGGGGTTCCCCCTTCCGGCGCGGCTGCGTGACCGTTTCGGACTGCCGGCCTTCGTCGACAACGACGCCAAGGCCCTCGCCCTCGGTGAAGGATGGAAGGGCGTGGCGATCGGTGAGTGTGACTACCTGGCGATGGTCGTGTCGACCGGGGTCGGAGGTGGGCTGGTCGTCGACGGCCGATTGCTCGACGGCGGCAGCGGGAACGCCGGGCACGTCGGCCACATCGTGGTCGAACCCGATGGTCGACCGTGCGCGTGTGGAAGCCGGGGCTGCCTGGAGGCCGAGGCGTCGGGCACGTCGATCGCCGCCGTCACCGGCCGGGCGGCCGCCGAGGCCGACGACGCGACGCGTCGTCGCTGCGGCACCCTGGTCGGCCGAGCTGTCGCATCAGTGGCGGTGGCGCTCGACCTGCGACTGGCATGTGTGGGCGGGTCGGTGGCGCTCGGCTACGGCGAGATGTTCTTCGATGCCGCGAACGCGGAACTCGACCGCATCGCCCGGATCGCCTACGCCCGCGGGGCACGGATCGTGCCGGTGGGCCTCGGCGACGAGGGCCCGCTCGTCGGCGCAGCCTGCGTCGCCCGCCGGTTCGCCGAATCCTGATCCACCCGCCCCAGCCGAAATTTGCCGGAGAATCCCGCTCTCGGCGGCAGAATCCTGCAAATTTCGTCGATAGGACTGGGTCAGGCCGGCACCGGGGCGCTGACGCTCGGCGCGACGAGCGGCCACGGGTTGTTCACCTCGACCGAGCGGGCCACGTCCAACAGCAACGCGTCGTGGTGGTGGGGGGCCATGACCTGCATGCCCACGGGCAGGCCGTTCACGGTGCCCGCGGGGATCGACACGGCAGGGTTGCCGTACAGGTTCGCCAGCATCGTCAGCCCGCCCATCGCCACGAAATCGGGGAAGCGACGATTGGCGATGTCGATCATCGCGTTGGGCAGGCCCGGCGCGGCGGCGGTCGCGAGACGTACCCCGCCGAGCACGCCGCGCAGCACGCCCCGGCCGATCGCGGAGCCCTTGATGTAGGTCACCGGCGGCGGTTCGGGGCTCGACGTGCTCCACTCGGCGTCGAACGCGGGGCCCGGATTGGTCGCCGACACGATCAGGTCACAGTGACGGAACGCCTCGGCCATCGCCTCGTCGGCCTCGATCCGTTGCACTTCGGCCTTCGCGGCGGTGTCGAGGTTGTACAGGGCCTTCGACAGGAACAGTCCGAGGGCGATCTCGTCGGTGAGCAGCGGCGCGCACCGGGGCCAGTGCTCGGCCAGGTCGGGCAGCAGCGTGGCCATGTTGCCCATCATCCACTGCGCGGCCAGGCTCGGCAGCTCGAGGGGCACCTCGACCCGCTTCATGCCGGCGGCATCGATCATCGCCTCGGCGTGTTCGAGTAGGTTCTCCTCGACTCCGGGCTCGAGTTCGACCCCGGAGAACGTCGGGATGATCGCCACCCGCAGACCCGAGAGGTCGTGCGATTCCAGACCCTTTTCGAAGCTGGGGTGGATGGGCAGGCTCGACGGATCGGCGGCGTCGGGGCCGGCGCACACGTCGTAGTAGCGGGCGGCGTCACGCACCGACCGGGCCAGGCACCCCAACACGACGGTGTTGGGGCGCATGTAGGCGTTCGGCGAGCGGGGAATCCGGCCGAAGGTGCCCTTCATCCCGAGCAGGCCGGTGTAGCCGGCGGGGATCCTGATCGAGCCCCCGCCGTCACCGCCAGACGCGATCGACACGAGCCCGCCGGCGACCGCCGCCGCCGATCCGGTCGACGACCCGCCCACGGTGTGGCCGTGGCGCCACGGGTTGTGGGTGACGCCGTTGATCTTGGTGACCGAGACGTTCAGGCCGCCGAACTCGCTCGCGGTGGTCTGACCCACCGGTGTGACGCCGCCGTCGGACACCAGGCGTTGCACGTTCACCGCGGTGTAGTCGGCGATCCGGTCGGCGAACACCAGCGACGCCTCGGTGTGGGGCCACCCTTCGACCGGTTCGAGCTGCTTGATGCCGGTCGGTACCCCACCGAACGGCTTGGTGAGGTCTGCGTTCTCGGCGGCCCGGTGCGCCCATTCGGGGTCGAGGTGGCTGAACGCGTTCAGGTCGCTCGCCTCGATGGCCGCCATCGTGGCCTCCAACTCCTCGACCGGCGAACGCTCACCCGCCCGGAATGCATCGACCAACGAAGAAGCGTCACCCTGCCATGGAGCATCTGTCATGGCGGCGAGTCTTTCAGATCGAGCCGTCAGCTCAGAAGGGAGACGCGATCGACCCGGCCCGATCCCCGGAGCAACTCTGGGAGGAAACCCACGATGATCGTGGGTTTCCTCCCAGAGTTCGAGCGGGCGTGGGCGGGCGTGGGCGGGCGTGGGCGCGAGCGGGCGTGGGCGCGAGCGGGCGTGGACGCGAGCGGGCGTGGGCGTGGGCGGGC
>CAZQSU010000052.1:0-23052 GCA_964595905.1 uncultured Iamiaceae bacterium | reverse complement strand
GATCAGGCGTCGTGGGGCAGGCCCAGGACGCGTTCGGCGACGATGTTGCGCTGCACCGCCCAGGTGCCGCCACCGATCGTGAGCGCCTGGGAGAACAGATACCCGAAGTGCCAGATGCCCGGATCACCGCCCAACGGGCCGGTCCCATCGCCGCCGTCCAGCATCCCGGCGGCGCCGGACAGGTCCTTGGCCAGGCCCATGATGTCCTGACCGTGCTCGTCGGCCTTGATCTTGCGCACCGACGCCTCCGGGCCGGGCTCGGCGCCCTTGATCCGGGCCGACAGGGTCCGCAGCCGGATCAGCCGCAGCACCTCGGCGTCGATGTACAACGACGCGAGCCGCCCGCGCAGCACCGGGTCGTCGGTCGAGCCGGCCGCCCGCACCGCGTCGAGCAGATCGGCCGCCGTCGGGCCCATCCCCCACAACGCCCCCGGTTCCGACAGACTCACCCGCTCGTTGCCGAGGGTGACCTTGGCGAGCGACCAGCCCTTGTTCACCTCACCGACGCGGTTGGCGTCGGGAATGCGGGCGTCGGTGAAGAACACCTGGTTGAAGTTGTGCGCGCCGGTCATCTCCACGATCGGCGTCATCTCGATGCCGGGCGTCTGCATGTCGACCACGAAATAGGTGATGCCGGCGTGCTTGTCGGCGTCGGGGTCGGTGCGGGCGATGAGGATCCCCCAGCGCGCCAGGTGCCCCAGTGACGTCCAGATCTTCGAGCCGTTCACGACCCACTCGTCGCCGTCGCGCACCGCCGCGGTGGTGAGGCTCGCCAGGTCAGACCCGGCGTCGGGCTCGCTGAAGAGCTGGCACCAGATGTCCTCGCCCGACAGCATCCGGGGCAGCCACCGCTCCTGCTGCTCGGGCGTGCCGGCGTGCAGCAGCGTCGGGCCGGCCCAGCCGATCCCGATCGGGTTGTTGGGGCGGCGGATACCGGCAGCCTTCAGTTCCGCGTCGATGATCAGCTGGGTGATCGGGTCGGCATCCAGCCCGTAGGGCTCGGGCCAGTGGGGCGCGACGTACCCGGCGGCGGCGAGCTCGACCCCACTCGCGTCGGGATGCTCACCGATCCAGGCACGGACCTCGGCGCGGCGCGGATCGTCGTCTTCGGGCAGTTCGAAATCCATCGGCCCGGACGGTAGCTTGCCGGTCACATGGCCGTCGGGTTCCGCCTTCGATTTCCCCGGTGCACCCAGGTGGCGCCGTGAGCGACCAGCCCGGTCTGCGCCTGGTCGCCATCCCCGGATCGGCGCCGGGCAGGGTCCGACTCGACGGCGCCGAGATGCCCAGCATCACCGCCGCGTTCGATGCCGCCCGACCCGGCTCGATCGTCGAGATCGGCCGCGGCCGCTACGGCGCCGACACCGAGACCTACCCGCTCAAGATCCCCGACGGCGTGACGCTGCGAGGCCCCACACCCCCCGACATCCCCCGGGAAGCGCGCAAGCATCTCCCCCCGCCGGCGCCGGCGCTGCTGGTCGCCGCGGGGCCGGTGATCGAGGTCGTCGGCACCGACGTGCAGATCGAACAGCTGCACCTGCGCTCCACGCGACCCGGCACCGGCCCGACCCTGGCGATCGGTGCGGTCGAACGAGTCGTGGTCGACACCTGCACGGTGTCGGGGTCGGTGCACGTCACCGGTGTGCACGATCTCGAGGTGCGCTGGAGCACGATCGAACACGGTCGACTCGCCGTCCGCGACACCCACACGGCGCGGATCGTCGGCGGCGGCATCACCGGCACGCACGACGCCGGCGCCCTCATCGACATCGGCGGCGGTGCCACGACACGTATCGAGGCCACGGCGCTGACCGACGCGGTCGTGGGAGTCGCCATCGAAGCGTGCGCCGACGTGCTCGTCTCGGGCTGTGCCGTGCTTGCCGACGACACGGCGGTCCGCATCGACGGTTCCCGCCACGTCGCGGTGAACGGCAACCGCCTGCGCGCCCGACGTGCGGTGCACCTGGCCGACTGCGGCGCAGGCGGGATCACCGCCAACGGCGTGGAGTGGGCCGATGTCGCGTTCACGCTCGAGAAGAGCCCCGGCATCACCGTCGAGGCCAACCACATCCGTGAGGCCCGCGTCGAGACGACGACGGTGGAGCGCTGAACCCCCGCTGACCGGCGGCGCAGATCCGACGCCTACACTCGTGCCGCTCCCGCCGGTGCCGCGACGATCCCGTCGAATGCCGGCCGGCGCCCGGCAGCATCGCACCACCAGTGCATCGCACCACCAGTACACCGCACGACCAGTACACCGCACCACAAGGGGAACCCATGACCGGTTGGAACTTCGCAGACGTCTGGGAGATCGTCGCCCGGCAGGTTCCGGACGCCCCCGCGCAGATCCAGGGCGACCGGCGTCTCACGTGGGCCGAGTTCGACCGACGCGCCGACGGGGTCGCCCGCTTCCTGCTCGACGCGGGCGTCGCCGAGCAGGACAAGGTCGCCCAGTACCTCTACAACTGCCCCGAGTACCTCGAATCGGTCTTTGCCACGTTCAAGGCCGGGCTGGTGCCGATCAACACCAACTACCGCTACACCGACGCCGAGCTGGTGTACCTGTGGGACAACGCGGACACGGTCGCGGTGGTCTTCCACGGTGTGTTCACCGAGACGATCGAACGGATCCGCGACCAGCTTCCCCGGATCACCACGTGGCTCTGGGTCGACGACGGCTCCGGGCCCTGCCCCGATTGGGCGACGCCGTACGAGGACGCCGCTGCGACCGAACCGGGCGAGCGCCCGGTGCAGGGCCCGTGGGGTCGCAGCGGCGACCACCTGTCGATGATCTACACCGGGGGCACGACCGGCATGCCCAAGGGCGTGATGTGGCGCCAGCACGACCTGTTCTGCAACCTGGTGGGCAACTTCCTGCCCGACGCCCGTGAGCGGGTCGACGCCGGACTCATCGAAGCCCAGGTCGCCGGACCGGGGCCGATCGGCATGCCGGCGTGTCCGCTCATGCACGGCACCGGCCAGTACACCCAGCTCATCGTCATGAGCCTCGGTGGATCGGTCGTGACCCTGGAGGGCCGCAAGCTCGACGTGATCGAGTTGCTCGACACCGTCGTGCGCGAGAAGGTGCAGCAGATCGCCCTGGTCGGCGACGCGTTCACCAAGCCGATCCTCGCCGCGCTCGATGCCGAACCCGACCGCTGGGACCTGTCGAACCTGTTCCTGATCGCGTCGTCGGGCGTGATGTGGAGCGAGGAGTCCAAGAAGCGCCTGCTCGCCTACCAGCCCGGCATGATCCTCGTCGATGCGTTCTCGTCGTCCGAGGCGATCGGGATGGGCCAGTCGACCTCGACCGCCGGCGGCACGTCCGACACGGCCAAGTTCACCCTGGGGGAGAACGCCCGGGTCTTGAACGACGCCAACGAAGACGTCGAGCCCGGCTCGGGCGAGACCGGACGGGTGGCGCTGCGTGGCTACGTGCCCGTGGGCTACTACAAGGACGAGGAGAAGACCGCCCGCACCTTCCTCGAGATCGACGGGCAGCGCTATGTGATCCCCGGTGACTACGCCCGCGTCGAAGCCGACGGGTCGCTCACGCTGCTGGGGCGGGGTTCGGTCGTGATCAACACCGGTGGCGAGAAGGTGTTCCCCGAAGAGGTCGAGGAAGCGCTCAAGACCCACCCGAGCGTCGCCGACGCCGTGGCCGTGGGGGTGCCCGACGACAAGTTCGGCGAGGCCGTCGTCGCGGTCGTCGAACCGGCGGATGCCGCCGCCGGCGTCGACGAGGCCGCGTTGATCGCCCACGTCAAGGGCCGGCTCGCCGCGTACAAGGCACCCAAGCAGGTGCTCACCATCGACACGATCGGCCGGGCGCCGAACGCCAAGGTCGACTACAAGCGCCTCAAGGCGTTCGCCCGGGAGACCATCGGCGTCTGAAGCGTCGCAGCGGCCCGGCCTCCGCCGACCCGGTCGCCGCCGACCCGGTCGCGGGCGGGGGCCCGACCGGGCTCAGCGCGTGGCGAAGATGACCACGAACGCCGACGCGTTCGTGATCGCGTGGGCGACGATGCCCGTGCCCAGTGTGCGGCGTCGCAGGGCGACGAAGCCGAAGAGGATCCCGAATGCGCTGTTCGCCGTGATCAGCACCACGTTGTAGAACCCCAGCCCGGGCGCGAAGTGGTAACAGCCGAACACCACACCCTGGATCACGGCCGCGACCGGCCCGCGGAACCGGCCGAGCAGGGCCCGGAGCAGCACCCCACGAAAGAGCAGTTCCTCGACGACCGGTGCCACGACGACGCCGATGATCACCAGGGTGATCAGGATCGACGTCGGCTGGTCACGCATGGTCTCCGAGTAGCGCTCGCTGCTGTGTCGCAGGATGGGAATCGCGACCAGGGGCAGGGTGACCGCGAGCTGCGCGGCACGGCCGGCAAAGAACAGGATCGGGCCCCAGCCCAGATCCGACCACCGAAACCGGAACCCCAGGTCGTCGCGCAGCGAGCCCGTGCCATGGCGACGCACCACGAACACCACCGTCGCCGCGATGCCGCCGTACACGACCACATAGAACGCCCACTGCAGCACCTGGAACGCTTCGAGCGTGGTGACGTGGCGGACGAGTTGCCCGTTGATCACGCGGCCGCCCGCGACGCACACGATCATCAGGCCGATCGCCATCCAGAACGCCGGAGCGCGCAGGGCGGTCAACGGCTCGGGAGGCGGTGGCGGCACCGGCGCGTGGGCCCAGCGGGCCTGCGGTGTCCACCGTGCGCCGTCCCAGTAGCGCAGTGACCCGGCCCACCACGGGTCGGGGTACCACCCCGGCGGGGTCGTGTGCACCGGCGCCGGTGGGGGCGGCGGGGGCGGCGACGGGCCGAGGGTCACGACGACGAGTCTGCCAGCATCCGCCTCAGACCCGATCCGCCCCCAGCACCGCGGATCCGTCGCGCGCCGCGGCGACCGCCAGCCGTTGGTCGAACACCCAGGACCGCGTACCAGACGGCTCGATCTTCCGGGCGGTGAGTGCGGTGGCGAGCTGGATCGCATCGCCGGCGCGCAATCCACGCACCCCGCACAGCCGAGACGCGGCGGTGAGGACCGGTTCGGTGATCGGCAGCTCCGGCGCCTGTCTGTGCTCACCGATGTCCCTGGTGCCGGGTAGCGTGCCCGGTCAGGAGCTCCGATCGTCGACGCCGGGTTTCACCGGAACGCTCGACCCACCACCATCGACGATTTTCCCATCAGAGGAGCTTCGAGCCATGACCACCGACATCGCCCGCAGAATCCGTGCCCTGCTCGACAAGGCCGAGCACACCGACTACGTCCACGAGCGTGACGCGTTCACCGCCAAGGCCATGGCGCTCATGGCCGAGTACCGCATCACCGAGGCGATGGTCGACGCGGCACGCGACCCGGCCGACCGCCGGGGTCGCATCGGCGATCGTGAGATCCACCTGGGTTCCGGGCCGTACGTGCGGGCACGTCTCGAGCTGCTCGGCCCGGTCGCAGAGTCCAACACGTGTTCGGTGGTCACCTATGTGGGCTGGGACGGCCGGGTCGCGGTGCTGCACGGATACGGCGGCGATCTCGACCGGGCCGAGATGCTCTACACCTCGCTGCTCGTGCAGGCGACCAGCGAGGCGTCGAGGCTCACCGTGCCCCGTGGCAACAAGACCGTGAGCGTGCGACGATCGTTCCTGTTCGGATTCGCCGCGACGATCGCCGAACGCCTCGCCGAGGTCAATGCTGCGGCCGCCCGCGCCGCGGACGACACCGCCGCCGACGGGGTCGACTCGGGGCGGACCGCCAGCGTGGCCATCGTGCTCGCGGACCGTCGCGCCGATGTCGACGACTACGTGAAGCAGCGCTACGGGCGACTCGGCACGTTGCGCTCCACCCGGGTGTCTGCCACCGGCTACGGCCAGGGCCGGGCCGCAGGCGCCCGCGCGGACCTTGGCACCCGCCGCGACGTCGCCCCGGCAACCCGCGGCGCCATCGGGTCGTGACCCGCGACGCGTCGCGCGCCGCGGTGTACTCGGCAGAGCACCTGGTGTTCGCCGAGACGTTGTTCAGCGAACCGATCGGACCGGCCGGTGTGCTCGACCTCGCCCGCCTGGTCGCCGGATGCGACTGGTGGCGCCGCAACGGCGTGCCCTTCACCGTGGTGCCCACGCGTCGCGAGTCGCAGCACTCGTCGGCCAACACGAAGCCGGCTGGTCGCGGATCGGCGCAGATCCGCCTGTCGGTGCACCAGGAGGACGCCGCGACCCTCGCCCACGAGCTCGCGCACCTGCTCGCCTCGCGCCATGGTGCCGACGCGGCGCACGGGCCACGGTTCGTCGCCGCGGAGCTCGACGTCGTCGCCGTCGTGTGCGGCACGATCGTCGCCGATCGACTCGGGGGCGCGTTCGCCGACGCAGGACTGGTGGCCGCCGAGCGCGCCTGGCCGGCACCCGAGGTCCACGGCGAGCGCGGCCTGTACGGGCGCTGGCGCGCGGCGCGTTTCTCGGTGGGCGATGAGGGACTCGAACCCCCGACATCTGCCATGTAAAGGCAGCGCTCTGGCCAACTGAGCTAATCGCCCTCGCAGGAATTGTAGTGACCCGTCACCGCGCGCAACCCGGCGGAAATCGTCGTGCCCTCGGCATGGCCGATCGATCGGCGCAATCGAGAACATGCGCTCGAATCGCCTCATCGGCGTGCCCGCGGGCACGCCAGGCGAGCCGGCCGCCCGAAGCTCGGTGTGTGCCGCGCGTCTGTTCATCGGTGGCGCAACGACCGTCGCCGCGCTCGATGCGGTCGGCCCACTTCGGTGCGGTCATGCCGGCCCAGGCCGACCGAACGCCTCGGCCCGGGCAGCGACGAACGCGGCGCAGAGCTCGGGGGTCGCCGCGGCGACCGGAGTCCGGCGAGCCCCGTGGTCGAGCACGACGAGGTCGCGCCCCAACGCGTCGACGACCGATGCGCCGGCCTCCCGGCACACGAGCAGGGCGCCAGCATAGTCCCACACCCCGTGCGCATCGGGCGAGCAGTCGACGAACGCGTCCAGGCTGCCGTCGGCCACGGCACACAGATCCAACGCGACGGCGCCGAGGGCGCGGAACTGCCACCACCCCAACGAGCGTGGCGGCAACCCGGAGATCCCCACCATCGCGTCGGCCACGTCGCGCACGCCGCTCGGTCCCGTGCCGCCACCCGTGTCGAGGGGCGACGAGCCGTCGCCTGCGACACCGTCGGAGCGTCGATCGACTCCGGGCGGAGACGTCGCGGATGGGACCGGGCGAAGGGCGACACCGTCTCGGAACGCGCCCTGGCCACGGACCGCCGAGTACCTCGTACCGTGCCGCAGATCGTGGACGACAGCGGCAGCCGGGCCGGCTGCATCGACGGCGCAGATGCTCGTCGCCCACCAACTCAGGCCACGCGACGCGTTCGTCGAACCGTCGAGCGGGTCGACGATGACCAGCACGTCGGCCGAGGAGCGGACGAAGCCGGATTCCTCGCTGAGCACCCCGACGCCTGCCGGGTCGAGGACGTCGTGCACCGCGGTGTCCGCAGCCAGGTCGCTCGCGTACTGGCCGACCTTCCCGCCCGAGGGCCCCCAGTCGTCCCACTCCCCCAGCGCCGCGATCACCGCGTCCGCGGTCTCGGCGACGAGATCGGCCAATCGCTGATCGACGGGGGCAGGAGGATCGGTCACAGGAGCATCGCAGGGGAAATCCGGCGCGCATCCTAGTGCGATGCCCGGGAACGTCCGGCGGCGCACGCACATCGGCCCGGTCGGCCACTCGGCGGACGCGCCGACGAGTGGTCGACCGGTTCGCTCGATTCGGCCGAACGTGGCAGGCTGAACGGCACATGTCAGTGATCGACATCGCCGGGTTCGTCGCCGATCTCAAGGATCATGCGGTCGACCACGGCTTTCATGTGCATGACGAGCGTCACTTCGTCGAGAGCTACTCGCTCCGCCAGTCCTGGGAGGTCGACCTGCACCCCGAGGAGGCGTGTGGTGGCCCGCTCGACCTGCACCTCGCGCTCGACGTCGACCCGCGGGTGCAGTTCGCGTTCGAGGATCTGGTGATGACCCTCGACGACGACGACCTCGAACCGCCCGACACCTACGGCCTACCGCTGCATTTCAACTGGGCGCTTCCGCCGCTGTTGCACCCGCCGGACCTGTTGGTGTTGGCCACCGATCTGGCCGGGGTGGGCGGACCGACCCTGCCGGTCGAGGTGTCGGCGATCGACAGTTTCGCCTCGGTGACCGACGCGCCCGAGCGCGCCGTGAACGTCGTGTCGACCGTCGAGGTCTCCCTCGCCCGGGTGTTCATGGGCACCGAACAGCTCTGCGACGTTCTCGACCGCTGCGGCGACGTCTCGCGCTTCCTGTTGGAGCACGCCCCGGCCTGGCTGGGCGGCGACTGATCCGCTCCCAGCGCGGATGCCGACCCGGTCCGCCCCCGCGCCGACCGGTGGAAAACCCCACCCGCGAGATCACGGCGAGCACCCTGGTCCGCCACGCCGCTCGGCCGTACGGTGACCTCGTGATCCGCACCGTCCTGCGACCCTGGCGCACGAGCCGCACCTGGCGGGCGCTCGCGATGGCCGCGCTCGACCTGCCGATCGGGATCGTCGTGTTCGTCCCGACGATCGCGCTGCTCAGTGTCTCGGCCGGTCTGATCATCACCTTTCCGCTCGCGATTCCCTTCATCGTGCTGCTGTTCTGGTCGAGCCGTCTCGTCAGTCGGGTCGAACGGCACCGCCTCGCGGCCCTCCTCGACGTCGACCTGCCCGACCCCGTCCCCCCGGCGACGCCCGCGTCGTTGTGGCGCCGGTTCACCCGGATGCTGTCCTCGGTGCCCCGGTGGAAGGGCATCGTCTACTGCCTGGTGCGCTTCCCCACCGGCATCGTCTTCGGCCTGGGTACCACCCTCGTCTGGGCCGGGTCACTCGCCCTGATGCTGCTCCCCGCCACGATCGGCCTGATGCCCGACGAGCGGGCCCAGTTCGGTCTGTTCACGGTCTCGTCGGGGCCGGCGGCCTGGCCGGTCGCCCTCGTCGGGCTCGTCGGGCTCGTCGTCGCCGCCCCGTGGTTCACCACCGCGGTCGGCCGCCTCGACGCCGGACTCGGTCGAGCGCTGCTCGGCCCGAGCGAGCGGGCTCGGCTCGCCGCCGAAGCGCAGGTCGCCGAGGCCGGTCGGGCTGCGGCGGTCGGTTCCGCCGAGTCCGAACGGCGTCGCATCGAGCGTGACCTGCACGACGGCGCCCAGCAACGGCTCGTGGCCCTCGCCATGGACCTGGGGGCCGCTCGGGAACGCCTCGACACCGACCCCGAGATCGGCAAGCGTCTCGTGGTCAAGGCGCACGAAGAGGCCAAAGCGGCGTTGCGGGAGATCCGCGACCTGGTGCGCGGCATCCACCCGGTGATCCTCGAGGACCGGGGACTCGACGCGGCGCTGTCGGCCGTCGTGGCCCGCTGCAGCTTTCCGGTCGACCTCCGGGTCGACCTCGGCGAGCGCCTACCGGCCACCGTCGAGAGCGCGGCGTACTTCGTGGTCTCCGAAGCCCTGACCAACGTCGAACGCCACGCCGCGGCCACGCGAGCCCGGGTGGCGATCGCCCGTCGCGGCGACCGACTCGTCGTCGAGGTCACCGACGACGGCCGTGGCGGCGCGGATGCGAGCCATGGCACCGGTCTCGCCGGTCTCGCCGAACGGGCCGCCGCGATGGGCGGCACCCTCGACCTGCTCAGCCCGCCCGGTGGGCCGACCACCCTTCTCGTGGAGTTGCCATGCGCATCCTGATCGCCGAGGACTCGGTGCTGCTCCGGGCCGGCCTCATCCGCCTGCTCGTCGACGCCGGCCACGACGTCATCGCCTCGGTCGGCGACGCCGACGCCCTCGTCACCGCGGCCGACCGGCACGTGCCGGACCTGGCCGTCGTCGACGTCCGCATGCCGCCCACCAACACCGACGACGGCATCCGGGCGGCGCTCACGATCCGCGCCAGCCGACCCGGAATCGGCATCCTCGTGCTGTCGCAGTACGTCGAGGAGCGCTACGCCACCGAACTGCTCAGCGACCACACCGGGGGCCTCGGCTACCTGCTCAAGGACCGGGTCGCGGACGTGGCCGACTTTCTCGCCGCGGTCGAGCGGGTCGGCGCCGGGGGCACCGCCCTCGATCCCGAGGTCGTGGCACAGCTCCTGGCCCGCACCCGGCACCGCGACCCCCTCGACAGCCTGTCGCCACGCGAACGCGACGTGCTCGGGCTCATGGCCGAGGGCCGTTCGAACGCCGGGATCGCCGCCGCGCTGGTCGTGAACCCGTCCACCGTGGAGAAGCACGTGACCAACATCTTCACCAAACTCGACCTCCCGCCCGCCGACAGCGACCACCGCCGCGTCCTCGCCGTGCTCCGGTGGCTCGACACCTCGGAGACGTCGTGAACCGCGTGCTCGGCCGCTTCTGGTGGCAGACGATCGGCGGTGTCCTCGCCGTCGCCCTGGTCGGCTGGGGCACCTTCAACGTCACGACCCTGCTCGCCCACGGCCAGGAGCGTGAGGTCCACCGCTACGACTCGGGTGACGTGCAGCGTCTCGTCGTCGACTCGGCCTCGGGGCGCATCACGGTGACCGCCGCGGAGGTCGACACGGTCACCGTCACCGCCGACATCTCCACCTCGATCGGCCGCACCACCCATGACGCGACCTTGCGCGACGGCACACTCGAGTTGCGCGCCGGCTGCCCGTGGTACTCGACGTGGTGCTCGGTCGCCTACACCGTCGTCGCCCCGGCCTCGGTCGCCCTCGACCTCGACTCGGGCGACGGCCGCATCCTCGTGCGGGGCACCGACGCCCCGATCACCCTGCACTCGGGGAACGGGCACGTCGTGCTCACCGACGTGGCCGGGCCCGTGCGGGCATCGGCCGGCAACGGCTGGCTGGAAGGACGCGACCTGCGCAGCACCGACGTGGAGGCATCCACCGGCAACGGGCATCTCGACCTGGACTTCGCGGTTCCCGTGCACCGGGTCCGGGCACACACCGGGAACGGCTGGGCCGAGGTGCACGTCCCCGATCTCCCCGGCGCCTACCGCGTCGACGCGACCACCCGGAACGGTTCCCGCACCGTGGCGGTCCGCACCGACCCCTCCGGCGTCGACACGATCGACGTCGACACCGACAACGGTCACCTCACCGTCGACTACCGCTCGCCCTAGCGACGCCGCCCGGTCGCCCGCCGGGCACGACCGAACCGACACCGACGTGCGCCGCGTCCTTCACCGCGCGCGCCCCGATCCCGGCCCGTTCGTCATCACCATCATCCATCTCCTGCAGTCCCCGCCCACGAAAGGACCCCACCATGAGCCTGCCCACCACCCTCGATCTGCGGCGAAGCACCCGGGTCACGCCCGCGGCACGTGTCGTCGACGCCACCAAGGTCTACGGACACGGCGACACCCGGGTGACCGCCCTCGACCACGTCACCGTCGACATCCCCACCGGGGTGTTCACCGCGGTCATGGGCCCGTCCGGTTCGTGCAAGTCGACCCTGCTCCACTGCCTCGCGGGACTCGACGTGCTCACCTCCGGCACGGTCCGCCTCGGCGACGTCGACCTCGGCACGCTCTCGGACGCCGCGCTCACCAAGCTGCGTCGCACCCACGTGGGCTTCGTGTTCCAGGCGTTCAACCTGATCCCGACGCTCACCGCCGCCGAGAACATCACGCTGCCGCTACGTCTCGCCGGCACGCGACCCGACGCCGACTGGATCGACGAGGTCGTCGCCACCGTCGGGCTCGACGGTCGCCTCGACCATCGCCCAGCTGAGCTGTCGGGAGGGCAACAACAGCGCGTCGCCGTCGCGCGGGCCCTCGTGGCCCGGCCGCAGGTGATCTTCGCCGACGAGCCGACCGGCAACCTCGACTCCCGATCGGGCGCCGAGGTGCTCGGACTGCTGCGTTCCGCCGTCGACCGCTACGGCCAGCCGATCGTGATGGTGACCCACGACGCGACCGCGGCCTCGACCGCCGACACCGCGCTGTTCCTGGCCGACGGTCGGATCGCCGAACGGATCGACCGACCCGACGGCCGACGCGTCCTCGACGTCATGAACACCTTGGGAGGCTGACGTGATCCGCACCGCACTCATCTCGGCCTGGAGTCACCGGCGACGGCTGGTGTCCACGACCTTCGCGATCGTGCTGGGAGTGGCGTTCCTCACCGGCACCCTGGTGATCCGCGACAGCGCGAAGGCGGGCTTCGCCACGGCGTTCGGCCAGGCCAACGCCGGGGTCGACGCGCTCGTCCGCAACGCCGACGATCTCGCCGGACCCGACGCGCCGCGGGCACCCATCGACGCGTCGATCGCGGAGCGGATCGCGACGGTCGAGGGCGTCGCGGTGACCGCGCCCACGGTGTCGGGCACTGCCCAGATCGTCGGATCCGACGGTGAACCGCTCGGCGGCGACGGCCCACCGACCCTCGGCGCCAACTGGATCACCGTCCCGTCGCTGAACGGCTACCACCTCGCCGAGGGACGCGCCCCGACCGGCGCCGGAGAGGTCGTGATCGACGCCCGCAGCGCCCGCGACGGTCACCTGCGCGTCGGGTCGCACACGACGGTGCTGACCCCGGCGCCGGTCCCGGTCACCGTGGTGGGCATCGCCCGATTCGCCGGTGCCGACAGCATCGGCAGCACCACGCTCGTGGCGTTCACGTTGCCCGAGGCGCAACGCCTGTTGCTGCACGAGCAGACCGAGGTCACCGGCGTGCTGGTCGGCGCCGAACCGGGCACGACGCCCGACGAACTCGTGCGGCGCATCGGGCACGTGCTGCCCGCGGGCACCGAGGCGGTCACCGGCGCCGCGGTGACCGCCGAACAGGAGGCCGCCGTCCAGAGCGACTTCCTCGGCTTCTTCACGACCGCCCTGCTCGCGTTCGCGCTCATCGCGCTGCTGGTCGCGGCGTTCAGCATCTTCAACACCTTCGGCGTGCTCGGTGCGCAGCGCAGCCGGGAGTCCGCGCTGCTCCGCTCGATCGGTGCCTCGCGTGCCCAGGTGCTGCAGGCCGGACTGGTCGAGGCCGCGGCGATCGCGGCCGTCGGCACGGCGCTGGGGATCGTCGCCGGCGTCGGCATCGGTGCCGGGCTCCGCGCGCTGATCGGCGCGGACGGGCTCGGCATGCCCATCGACGCGCTCGTGGTCTCGACCACGACCGTGTGGTCGTCGCTGCTCGTCGGCTTCGGGGTGACCGTCGGCGCGGCGACCGTACCGGCGTTGCGGGCCGCGCGCGTCGCGCCGATCGCCGCCCTGCGGGCGACGGCGACCGACCGCAAAGGCCCGTCGCGTGCCCGCACATGCGCGGGTGGGCTGCTGCTCGCAGCGGGTGTGGCGCTCGTGGCCACCGCGACCGGCGGTGATGCCGTGCTCGCCCGCGCGGGTGTCGGGGCGCTGTGTCTGGTCGTCGCCCTCGTCGCGCTCGGCCCGAGCGTCGCCCCGATCGCGGCACGAGCGATGGATGCCGTCGTCGGGCGACAGAGCGTGGCCGGGGACCTGGCGTGGCGGAACGCCGCACGGAGCCCGCGGCGCACGGCCGCGACCGCCACCGCGCTGCTCGTCGGGGTGAGCGTGGTGAGCCTGTTCACCGTGTTCGCGTCGTCGATCGAGGCGTCGATGCGCCAGGCGATGGACCTTGGGTTCACCGGCGACCTGATGATCGTGCCTCCCGGCGGTGGCGGCGCCGGCCTCGACCCGGCTCTGGCGGTCGGTCTGGCCGACACGCCCGGCGTCGGCGCGGTCGCGGCGCTGTCGTTTCCCGACGTCCGCCTGGACGGCGCCACGACCGAGGCGACCGCCACCGATTTCGACGCGCTCGGCTCGGTGACCGACATCGACGTGACCGCCGGCGACGCCCAGCATCCCGCCGCTGACGCGTTCGGCGCATCGACGAAGCTCGCCGACGCCCGGGGATGGCACGTCGGCGACCGGGTCACGGCGTCGTTCGGCGACGGCCGGTCCGAAACGCTGCGACTCGCCTACCTCTACGGTGACCGCACGCTCATGGGCGACGTCGTCATCCCCGCGACGGTCGCCGACCGTCACGTCTCGCAATCCGACGTGCAGCTGATCGCGCTTCGCTACGCCGAGGGTGCCGACCCGGTCACCACCCGACGGGCCGTCACCGCGCTCACGGCCGGCCACGGCAAACCCGAGGTGCAGGACCGCGACGAGTTCGTCGCCGCCCAGAGTGCCCAGGTCGAGGTGCTGCTGCGGATCGTGTACGCGCTGCTCGTCGTGGCGATCGGCATCGCCGGGATGGGGATCGCCAACACGCTGTCGCTCGCCATCCACGAACGCACCCGCGAACTCGGGCTGCTCCGAGCGGTCGGGCTGTCCCGTCGTCAGGTCCGGGCGATGATCCGACGCGAGTCGGTGATCGTCGCCTCATTCGGCACGGTTGGCGGGATCGGTCTCGGGGTGTTCCTGGGCTGGGCGATGATCCGTGCCCTGGCCGCGTCGGAGGGCTTCGGCACGTTCGCGCTCCCGGTCGTCCCACTCGTCGTGATCGTTCTGCTGGGCGCCTCGCTCGGCGTGTTGGCCGCGCTGCGTCCGGCGCGACGGGCCGCCCGGCTCGACGTGCTCACTGCGATCGCCACCGATTGAAACCCGAACGGGACGGGTGGGGCGGGTGGGGATCGAACCCACGACCGAGCGATTATGAGTCGCCTGCTCTGACCACTGAGCTACCGCCCCGGTGCGGCCACGGCGGGCGACCGAGAGGGTGCCCGCGACCAGTCTTCCACCGATGGTCGTCCACCGCTGAGCTCCGGGGGAGAGGCTCGAACTCTCGACCTAGCGGTTAACAGCCGCTTGCTCTGCCAACTGAGCTACCCCGGAAGGATCTGAGCGAGCCATCCTAGTGGCCGCGGGGCGGACGGCCGTACTCGTTCTCCGGGACGACCGATCGACGAGGAACACCACGCTGGGCCGGCCGACGTCGGCCCGGTGCGGTCATCCGTCGTCGAGGTAGTCGCGTAGCAGCGCGCGGCGTTGCGGCTGTCGCAGCTTGGCGAGGGTCTTGGATTCGATCTGGCGGATCCGCTCCCGGGTCACACCGAAATGGCGTCCGACCTCTTCCAGGGTCAACGGCGCCCCGTCGGTGTCGAGCCCGAACCGCATCCGCACCACCTTGCGTTCCCGTTCGCTCAACTGACCGAGCGCCTGTTCCACGGCGCGGTTCAGCATCTGCCGGGCGGCCTCGTCCTCCGGGGCCTTCGCGCCGACGTCCTCGATGAAGTCCGACAACAACGCGTCGTTGCCGTCACCGACCGTGGAGTCCAACGACAGCGGATCCTGGGCGACCCGGAGGATCTCCTGCACCTTCTCGGGCGTCATCTCGACACGCTCCGCGAGCTCCTCGGAGGTGGGTTCGCGCTTGAGCTCGACGACCATCTGGCGTTGGATCCTCGTCACACGCGTGATCGACTCCATCATGTGTCCGGGGATCCGGATCGTGCGGGACTGGTCCGCGATCGCCCGGGTCACCGACTGGCGGATCCACCAGGTCGCATAGGTCGAGAACTTGAACCCCTTGGTGTGGTCGAACTTCTCGACCGCCCGCATCAGCCCGAAGTTGCCCTCCTGGACCAGGTCGAGCAACGGCATGCCCCGGTTCGTGTACCGCTTCGCGATCGACACGACCAGCCGCAGGTTCGCCTGGACCAGTTCGTCCTTGGCGCGCATCCCGTCGCGGGCGAGGCGCTCGAGGCGGCGACGTTCCGCGAACTCCAGTGAACCGGCCACGCCGGCGGCCTCGGCATCGGCGAGTTGCTCGGCCGCCTTCGACCCTTCCGCGATCCTGGTCGCGACCGCCACCTCCTCCTCGGGCGTCAGCAGGGGCACCCGGCCGATCTCGGCGAGGTAGGTGCGGACCGAATCGGTACCCGAGGCGCTGTGGGTGGTTCGCGACGACGTCGGATGGGGCCGACGCCTCCGCCGCACCGCGACCTCACCCGCGTCGACCGAGCGGACCGCGGGCCCGTCGAGCGTCGAGGAGCCGCCCGCCTGCGCGTTCGCGCGGCTCACGTCGGGTTCGGCCGGCGCGCCGATGGCTTCGTCATCCGGGGTGGAAAGGTCCGGGCCGGTGGGCACCGTCACTCGTGACTCCCCGCCCCGGAACGACACGCCTTCCGTGTCGATGCCGCCCCGGCAGCATCGGGCCCGTACGTGGCGGAATCCGAACGGTCACACCCGATCTGGATCCTGATCACGCAACCAGCGTACCAATTCGTCGCTTTCGACCAGGACCGAAATCGGCTCGGCCCGGAGGTGTTCGAGCTGGAGTTTGAGCCAGGTGACCGATGGTGAGAACTCGAGCGGATCGTCCGAGCGACGAGCGCGTCGTTCGAAGTCGACCAGGGTCCGCCGACCCGCCTCGGCCACGAGCCGCGTCGCCACGTCGAGTGGTTCCGCGTCGCCCGGTTCCACGGCGAGCGCGGCCAACAGCTCCGCACCGTCGGGGTCCAACAGCGCTGCCGCGGCGTGCACGTCACCACCCGCGGCCACGAGCGCGCCGTACACGTCGCGGTGCACCGGGTCGGCGAACAACACCGGGTCGACCAGCTCCGTCATCTCGGTGCCGCGGTGTACGGCGAGACGCAACGCCTCGATCTCGACCCCGGCCGGACGGACACTCGGTCGGGTCCGCGCCACGTCCTCGCCGGCGAAGGGATCATCGTCTGGTGCCGCGTCGTTCCGAGTCGACCCGGCGTTCGCGGCGGCTGCCGACCCCGAGGACGGGAGACCGCCTCGGGCGATCCGGGCCCGGAGCTGGTCCGGGTCGAGGCGGCAGCGGTCCGCGACCTCCATGACGTAGGGGTCCCGGACCAACTCGTTGGGATGTTCGGCGATCACCGCGAGCGCCGCTTCGGCCACCCGGGCGCGCCCCTCGGCCGTGTTCAGGGCACCGGCCGCGAGCACCCGTTCGACCCGGTAGGCGAGAAACGGTTGCGCCCCTTCGACCGCGGCCCTGAGGCCGTCGGGATCGCGGCGTGCCAGATCCGCAGGGTCGGCGCCACCGGGTAGTTCCACGACCGACACGTCGATGTCGTGGGTGTGTTCCCAGGCGTACACGCGGTCGGCCGCGGCCTTGCCGGCAGCGTCCGGGTCGAAGGCGAGCACGACCCCCCGGGCGAACTTGCGCAGCACCTTCACGTGGTCCTCGGTGAGTGCGGTGCCACAGGTGGCGACCGCTCGATCCAGCCCGGCGGTGGCGAAGCCGATGACGTCGGTGTAACCCTCGCACACGATCACCTGGTCGGCCGTGACGATCGATGACTTCGCCCAGTTCAGCCCGTAGAGCACCCGCGACTTGTGGTACAGCGGGGTCTCGGAGGTGTTCCGGTACTTCGGCCCCTCGGCGCCCGGCAGGACCCGTCCGCCGAATGACACCGGGTCGCCCTGGGCGTCGAAGATCGGGAAGAGCACCCGGGCCCGGAAGAAGTCCTGGGTGCGCCCCCGCCGGTTGACGAAGACCAGCCCGGCCCTGCCGAGCGCGTCGCCGTGCGAGCGCAGCGCACGGGCGAGGAGGTCCCAGTCGTCGGGAGCCCAGCCGATCCGATACCGCCGTACCGTGTCGCCGTCGAAGCCGCGATTCCGCAGATACGAGCGTGCCGGACCCGCATCGGGTGAGGTGAGCAGCCGCTGGTGGTACCACTCGACCGCGTCCTCCATCGCCGCGACCAGCTTCGTGCGTTCACGACGGCCTTCGGACTGGGAGCGTTCGTCGTAGCGCAGAGCGATCCCCGCGGCGGCCGCGAGGGTCTCCACCGCGGTGGCGAAGTCGAGATGGTCGATCTCCATCGCGAACGTGATGGCGTCGCCGCTCTTGCCACACCCGAAGCAGTGGAAGAACCCCTTTTCGGCCGACACCGAGAAGCTCGGCGACTTCTCACCGTGGAACGGGCACAGGCCCATCCACGACGCGCCCACTCGCTTGAGCGCGAGGTGACGACTCACCAGCGCCACCAGATCGGTGGCTTCCCTGACCCGGGCGATGTCCTCGGCGACGATCCCCACGGCTCAGATCATGCCAGGTCGCGCCGAGGTCCGGTCAGCCGCCCAGCACCGCCTGCGCGGCGGCGACGCGGGCGATCGGCACGCGGTAGGGCGAGCACGAGACGTAGTCGAGCCCGGCGTCGTGGAAGACGCGGATCGACTCGGGGTCGCCGCCGTGTTCGCCGCACACGCCCAACTTGAGCGTCTCGACGGCCTTGCGGCCCCGCTTCGCACCGATCTTCACGAGTTCGCCCACGCCGTCCGCGTCGACGGTCTCGAAGGGGTTGCGCTTGAGCAGCCCCTTCTCGAGGTAGGTCTTCATGAGACGCCCCTCGATGTCGTCGCGGCTGAACCCGAACGTCATCTGGGTCAGGTCGTTCGTGCCGAAGCTGAAGAAGTCGGCCTCTTGCGCGATCTCGTCCGCGCACAGGGCGGCACGCGGGGTCTCGATCATGGTGCCGATCAGGATCTTCGGCTTCTTGCGTCGTCCTCTGGTGGCGTCCGCGATCGCGTCGGCGACCCAGCTTCGGGCCTCGGCCAACTCGGGCCGCGACACCGTGAGCGGGATCATCACCTCGACGATCGGCTTGCCGCCGGCGTCGAGACGGTCGAGCGCGGCTTCGACGAGCGCCCTCACCTGCATCTCGTACAGTCCCGGCTTGAGCATGCCGAGGCGCACGCCGCGCACGCCCAGCATCGGGTTGAACTCGTGCCACGAGCGCGCCGCCTCCAGCAGCTTCGTCTCGCGCTTCGACAGCCCCTTGGTCGCCGCCTTCACCTCGAGCGCGCCGAGATCGGGCAGGAACTCGTGCAGCGGCGGGTCGAGCAGCCGCACCGTGACCGGCAGCCCGTCCATCGCCTCCAGGATCGCGGCGAAGTCCTGCTTCTGCACCTGGTGCAGGTCCTCGAGCGCCTTGGCTTCGGCCGTGGGGGTGTCGGCCAGGATCATCCTGCGGACCACGGGCAGGCGATCTTCGGCGAGGAACATGTGCTCGGTACGGCAGAGCCCGATGCCCTGGGCGCCATAGGAACGGGCGACCGCGGCGTCCTCGCCGTTGTCGGCGTTGGCGCGCACGGCGAGCTTGCCCTTGCGGATCGTGTCGGCCCATTTCAGAATCGTGTCGAACTCGTCCGGGGGTTGCGCCGCGACGAGTTCGACCGCACCGACGACGACCTCACCGGTCGAGCCGTTGATCGAGATCACGTCGCCCTCGGCGATCGTGACGTCGCCGACCGTCGCCTTCTTGCCCTCGATGTGCACCGCTTCCGCGCCGACCACCGCGGGGATCCCCCAACCGCGGGCGACGACCGCGGCGTGCGAGACCAGCCCGCCCCGGGCGGTGAGGATGCCCTGGGACACCTGCATCCCGTGCACGTCGTCCGGAGAGGTCTCGTTGCGGACCAGCACGATCTTGTCGCCCCTGGCGGCCGCGGCGACCGCCCGGTCCGAGTCGAAGACCGCTTTGCCGACCGCGGCGCCCGGTGATGCCGCGAGGCCTTTGGTGAGCACATCGACCTGCTCACCGCCGAACTGCGGGTGGAGGACCTGGTCGAGATGATCGGCGGTGATCCGCTGCACGGCTTCGGCGCGGGTGAGGCCGATGCGTGAGTCGCGGGTCATGTCGACGGCCATCTTCAGCGCGGCCCGTCCGGTGCGCTTGCCCACCCGGGTCTGCAGCATCCACAACTTGCCCTGCTCGATCGTGAACTCGGTGTCGCACATGTCGCGGTAGTGCCGCTCGAGGCGGTCGAAGATCACCAGCAACTCGTCGTGGATCCCGGGAAACAGCTTGCCGAGCTCGTCGAGGTCAGCGGTGTTGCGGATCCCGGCGACCACGTCCTCACCTTGCGCGTTGACGAGGAAGTCGCCGTAAGGGCGGTTCTCGCCGGTCGCCGCGTTGCGGGTGAAGCCCACCCCGGTACCCGAGTCGTCGTCACGGTTCCCGAACACCATCGCCTGGACGTTCACCGCCGTACCGAGATCGTGACTGATCTTGTCGCGGGTGCGATAGGCGACCGCCCGGGGCGTGTTCCACGAGGCGAACACGGCCTCGATCGCGCCGCGGAGTTGGTCTTTGGGGTCCTGGGGGAACTCGGCCTTGGTCTTGCGCTTCACCAGCGCCTTGTAGGCGGTGCACAGCTTGCGCAGCGCCTCGGCCGAGAGCTCCGCATCGCTCTTCACGCCGGCGGTCGTCTTGGCCTTCTCGAGCGGCTGGTCGAAGGCTTCGCCGTCGATGCCCAGCACGATCCGGCCGTACATCGCGATGAAGCGTCGGTACGAGTCGTACGCGAACCGTTCCTGACCGGTCGCCTTCGCCAGCCCCTCGACCGACGCGTCGTTGAGGCCGAGGTTGAGCACGGTGTCCATCATCCCGGGCATCGACACCGCCGCGCCCGAGCGGACACTCACCAGTTGCGGATCGTCGGGGTCGCCGATACGGCGTCCCATCGCCTTCTCCAACTTGTCGACGTGCCGGTCGATCTCGGCGTCGAGCTCCTTGGGCCAGCCGTCGGCCAGGTAGGCACGGCACGCGTCGGTCGTGATCGTGAATCCCGGCGGCACGGGGAGCTCCAGCACCGACGTCATCTCCGCCAGGTTCGCCCCCTTCCCTCCGAGCAACTTCTTGAGCTGCATGGGGGGGCGACGGTGCTTGTGACCGAAGGCGTAGACGTAGGGCACGGATCTCTCCTCAGGGGTGTCGGGGGGACGGATCGGATCGGAGAGACCGGGGTCGCCGGTGCCGCCGAGCAGCTGGACCCGGATGCCGATCGGACCGGGATCGCCGGTACCGGGCACCCGGGTTCAGACGAGTGCGGGCACGAGCATAGAGGACCGACCCCCGGCTGCTGTCCGCCGCCGGGACCGCCGGGTCGCCCCGCGCCCGGCGGGTTTCCGGGCGCGCTACCTTGACGACTCCGATCGATTCGTGAGCGTGAAGGACGTGCCGATGGCCCCGACCAAGGAAGTGCAGGACTTCCTCGACCTGATCAACGGGCTCGACATGCCACCCCTGGAGGAACAGGGCCCCGAAGCCGCACGCGCCGGCTACGCCCAGCTCGCGGTGATCGAAGGCCCCGCGGTGGCCGCCGTCGAGGACCGGACCGTCACCAGCGGTCAGCACGGCGACTTCGCCGTGCGTTGCTACCGGCCGGCCGGCTCCGTACCAGGCGACACGCTGGGCTGTCTGGTGTGGATCCACGGCGGCGGCTTCGTCATCGGTGATCTGGACACGGCGGACTCGACCTGTCGCGCGCTCGCGAACGAGGCGGAGGTCGTGGTGGTGAGCGTCGACTACCACCTCGCCCCGGAGCACCCCTACCCCGCCGCGATCGACGACGTGATCTCGGCGCTCGACTGGGTCGTGGCCCACGCCGGCGACCTCGGCGTCGATGTCGCCCGTCTGGCGGTCGGCGGCGACTCGGCCGGCGGAAACCTCGCCGCGGTCGCCTGCCAACTCGCCCGGGCCGCGCACTCGCCGGTCATCGCCTTCCAGCTCCTCGTGTACCCGGCAGTGGATCTGGCCGAAGACCACCCGTCACGTCACGAGAACGGTGAGGGCTACTTCCTGACCCAGGAGTCGATGATCTGGTTCGGGCGTCAGTACCTGGCGGGTCGCGACCCGGCCACACCGCGGGTGTCGCCGCTGCTCGCCTCGGACCTGTCGAGACTGCCCCCGGCGATGGTGATCACCGCCGAGTTCGATCCCTTGCGCGACGAAGGACTCGCCTACGCCGACGCTCTGGAGGCCGCCGGCGTGCCCGTCGAACGGGTGCACTTCGACGGTGAGATCCACGGGTTCTTCGACTTCGACTTCCTCCCCGACTGCGCCGTCGCGCGGACCCGGGCCGCCGCCGCGATCCGTGCGGCGTTCAGCGCGGTCGGGGCCTGAGCCTGCGTTTTGGGTGCCGGTTCCGGACACGGCGTGTCCGGAACCGGCACCCAGAATCGTCGCAGCAGGTCGCTACAGGCCGAGACGTGCGTCGAGGAACGCGACCAGACCGTCGATCGGCACGCGGTCCTGGGCCATGGTGTCACGGTCGCGCACGGTGACCGCCCGGTCCTCGAGCGTGTCGAAGTCGACGGTCACGCACAACGGGGTGCCGAGCTCGTCCTGGCGGCGGTAGCGACGCCCGATCGCCTGGGTCTCGTCGTAGTCACACATCCACTTCGGTTGGACCAGGCCCAGCACCTCGTTCGCGACGCCCGAGAGTTCGGGCTTCTTCGACAGCGGCAACACCGCGACCTTGTAGGGGGCCAGACGCGGGTGGAGCCGCAACACGGTCCGGGTCTCGCCCCGCACCTCTTCGGTGTGGAAGGCCGAGAGCAGGAACGCCATCATCGTGCGCGTCGCCCCTGCGGCCGGTTCGATCACGTAGGGCCGGTACCGCTCGCCGGTCGCCTGGTCGAAGTAGTCGAGCTTCTCCCCCGATGCGTTCGCATGGGCGGTCAGGTCGTAGTCACCCCGGTTCGCGATCCCCTCGAGCTCGTCCCATCCCCACGGGAAGGCGAACTCCACATCCGAGGTGGCCAGCGAATAGTGACTCAACTCGTCTTCGTCATGAGGGCGCAGTCGCAACTGTTCTTCGGGGATCCCCAGCTCGGTGTACCAACGGAACCGCGTCTCGCACCAGTAGCGGTACCACTCGTCCGCGTCGGCGGGCGGCACGAAGAACTCCATCTCCATCTGTTCGAACTCGCGGGTGCGGAACACGAAGTTGCCCGGCGTGATCTCGTTGCGGAACGACTTGCCGATCTGCGCGATCCCGAACGGAGGCTTCTTCCGCGACGTGGTCAACACGTTCGCGAAGTTCGTGAACATGCCCTGGGCGGTCTCGGGGCGCAGGTACGCCTCGGTCGAGGCGGATTCGACCGGGCCCGCGTGGGTCTTGAACATCAGGTTGAACTGGCGGGCCTCGGTGAAACTGCCCTTGGCGCCGCAGTTCGGGCAGACATCGGGGTCGTCCAGCTTGTCGAGACGGAACCGTTCCTTGCAGTTGCGACAGTCCACCAGCGGGTCGGTGAAGTTCGCGAGG
>CAZQSU010000051.1:0-23258 GCA_964595905.1 uncultured Iamiaceae bacterium | reverse complement strand
CGGCCCGCTCGTCGGGCGCGCTCAGGACGGTCGACGGGGTGTGGCGTTGGAACGGGGAGGTGCCGACGGCCCCTCGTCTCGTCGACGCGATCGAGGCCCGTCTGTCGGGCGTCGACGCCCGGGCGCGTCGAGCGCTCTCGGTGGTCGCGCTGGGCGAACCGCTCGATGTGGAACTCGCCACCACGGTCGTCGGCGACGACGCGTTGGCCGTGGCCGAACGATCCGGGCTGATCCGCGTGACCGCATCGGATCGTGGCACGTCCTGCTCGCCGACCCACCCGCTCTACGGCGAGGTCGTGGTGAGCGAGCTGGGGTTCTTCGAACGTCGTCGCCTCGCCGGCGAACTCGCCGACGCGCTCGCAGCGACCGACCCCGACGGCGACGAGACCCGACTGTTGCTCACCCGTCGCCGTCTCGAGGCCGGGCGCGACGTGCCGGCCGACGAACTCGTGGCCGCAGCGGTGATCGCGAACGACGTGTTCGACTTCGAGCTCGGCGCTGCGCTCGCGGACCAGGCGATCGAGGCGGGGGCCGGTCCCCTCGCCGTCGTGGCCCGCGCCCGCGCGGCCAATGCGCTCGGTGATGCGATGAGCGCGGCCCGGTTGCTCGCCGACGACGAATCGTCGATTCTGGCGTCGGAGTCGCTCGACGTGCACCAACGCTACGTCGACGCCGGATTCAATGCACTGCACATGGCCCTGGCGCGCGGTGACGACGCGTTGGCGATGCTCAACCGACTCGTCGCGGCGGGTGCCCGCTTCGACGGCGCCCACCGGGCCGCACTCGGCGACCTCGCCTCGGCGTACCGGGCGCGGGTGCTCGTGCACCGGGGGTGCTTCGACGAGGTCATCACGCTCGGTGGCGAGGTGCTGGCCCGCGGCGATGCGCCCGACCTGGCGCGGCTGCATGCGCTGCAGACCACGGGCGAGGCGCTCGCCTACCAGGGACGGACCCGGACGGCCAGGCGTATCCACGACGATCTGCGCGCCTTGGCGGCGACGGGTCGACGTGACGTCGTGATCGGTGAGGTGTGGGCGGGGATGCAGGAGGTGCTGTGTCTGTCGTTGGAGGGACGGATGACCGAGGCGGCCCCCATCGTCGAGTTCGTCGCCGACGCGATGCAGTCCAGTCCCGACGACGAAGCCCGCGGGCTCGTGCACCTCGCTCTCGCTCAGGTGCGCCTCGGACAGGGCCGGCCCGTGTCGGCCCGGCGGTCGTTGCTCGACGCGCTCCACGCCTACCGGGGTTTCGACGCCGGGGGTGGACGCGTCTGGGCCCTCGCGATGCTCGCCCAGGCCGAAGCCATGACCGGTCAGGTGAGCGCCGCACGCGTCGCGCTCGGCGAGTGCAATCGCCATCGCGACGCGTCGGGTGGCGTGCGTTCGGCCTTGGACTTCGCGTTGGCCGAAGCCAACGTCGCGGTGGCCGAGGGGCGGACGACCGCGGCGCCTCGCATCATGCTCGACGCCGCCGAGTCCTTCGGCGGCAACGTGATGTTCCGTGTCCGGTCGCTGCACCTGGCCGCGCTCCTCGGAGCCGATCCCCGGCCCCTGGTCGCCCCGATGGCCGAGCTGGCGGCGACGACCGAATGCGATTTTCCCGCGTACTGTGTGACGCACGTCCGCGCGCTGGCCGACGGCGATGCGCCGGCGTTGGAGGCTGTCGCGGAGTCGTTCGCGGAGCTCGGGCTCACGCTGCGGGCGGCGGAGGTCGCTGCGCAGGCATCTCGGCACTTCCGTGCGTCAGGGGTGCACGCCGGTGCGACGCGGACGGCGGCGCGGAGCCGGGCACTCGCGGCCGATTGCGAGGGGTCGGCCACGATCGCATGGTCGGGCGTCGACGAGGTCGGTAGGCTCACCCCACGAGAACGCGAGGTCGCCGCGTTGGCGGCCCGCGGCCACCCGAACCGCGAGATCGCCGAGGCGTTGTCGCTGTCGGTGCGCACGGTCGAGTCCCACCTGTACAAGGTGTTCGCCAAGCTGGGCGTCGACCACCGCAGCGAACTGTCCGGGGTGCTCGTCGACTGAAAGCCGGGCAAGTCGTGCTCTATCCGCGCAGCCTGTAAGCGACATCGCGCAAGAAAATCAGTGGTCGACTACTGACGCGGCCGGCTCGGTGATGCCGCACCCTGTGAGAGAACCGAAAGCTCGTACAGGAGGATCATCATGAAATTGCCGGCCAGTCACGCGCGCGTGGCACGATCGCACGGGAGGCGGCGCCTCGGCGCCGCTGCCGTGGTACTGCTGCTGTTCGGCGTGTTCGGACTGACGGGCTGTCACCCGTCTCCTGCCGACACGGCGCTGAAGCTCTCGCTCTTCGACACCGCATCGTCGACCACCCCGGCGGCGAACGTGACGGTGTCGGTGTACCCGGCCGCCGACTCCTCTGCTCCGGCCACGGCCAGCGGGATCACCGACTCCGACGGGAACGTGTGGTTCACGCACACCCAGCTTCCCGCGGGGGGGTATGTGGTGATGTTCGGTTCGCCGACGTTCGAGATCGACGGATCTCCGGTGCCGGGAAGCGACAACGCCCGCTGGTACAACGGATCGGCCACCGATGCCGCGACCTCCAGGGACGATGCGGCCACGGTCACCGTCACCGGTACCGAACCCACACAGGTCACTGAGTCCTACGCGGTGCCGCGCGGCCACATCGACGACACCATCGACGACGCAGCCGGTCACCATCTCAGCGACGTCGAGGTCACGGCCATCGCCAAGCCGAGTGGTCAGCCGGTCGCGACCACGACGACCAGTTCCAGCGGCCTCTACCATTTCGGTGGTCTTCCTGCGCAGAACTACACGCTCGAATTCAGCAAGCCTGGTTACGGCACCCTGTACGTCGGCGCCTACGGACTCGAGCCCCGTATCGGCTACAGCGTGGCCGATGGCCCGGAGATTCCGGCCGTGTTGGACGCCTACGGCGATCCGAACTACGTGCTCCGCATGTCGATCGAATCGACGATCTCCGGGACGGTCACCGATGGTGCCGATCCGGTGAGCGGGGTGATCGTCGGAGCGTACGTCGGGAGCACCGATCATCTCTCGACGGCGACGACCACCGCGGCAGACGGCACGTTCACGCTGCATGGCCTCAGAGGCATCGGGTACAAGCTCGGTTTCGCCGACCCGTCAGGCGCACATTCGCTCTACTACTACGGTGAGAAGAACGCAGCCGACCTGTCACAGGCGGACGTCGTGAAGATCTCCGGCAGCACCGACAACTCGGTGGGCACCATCGCCCTCCCGGGGAACGACTGTGCCGCTGCGCAAACCGGGACCAAGTACTTCTTCGATGGCGATCTCCGCAATTGCCCACTGGAAGGCATGGACTTCTCCGGGGCGGCAATCCTGAGTCCGACGGACCTGACCGGCGCTGATCTGAGCAATGCCAACCTGCACGGTACGGGCCTGTTCGGCTCGACCTACACCGACGTCGATTTCAGCGGTGCCGACGTGTCCTATGCGGACATGTCCGGCTCGACGTTCACGAACGTCGACTTCACGGGCGCCGACTTCACCACCACCGACATCAACAACGCCGACCTGTCGGACGCGACGTTGACCGGCGTGGTGTCCAGCGGGGTCCGGGGCACGCCGGCGGCACTGCCGACAGGGTGGACCCTGGTCGGCGGCGTGCTCGTGCCACCCGCCTGACGCCGATCGAGGAAGTGGCTGGGCGTCGGGACGGAGCACCCTGCTCCGTCCCGATGCATCGGTCGTCGCCGGCCCGCCGGCCTGCTCGGCGATCGATCAGGAATCCCGCCACTGGTGCCGTGTCAGGCAACATCGGCATGCTGCCACGCCGGTCAGCATCGCTGGCCACTGCGCTCTCGTCCTCGACGCATTGCCGATGCGCCTTCGTCTGAGCGTCCTTGTGCCCAGACGATGCTGCCTCGCCGTGAACAGCGCAAACGTTCCCTGACGCGGCACTAGCTAGCATCGAGCCATGTCCTCTCGAGGAGGGGCTCGGCTTGAGATGCTGGGAGGCACGCTCGTGCGAGGGCCATCGGGCGCACGGGTGGACATCACGCGCCCCCAGGTCGCGGCGGTCCTCGCGATGCTGTGGGACGAGGGCCGCCCGGTGCGGCGCGACGAACTCGCCGACTTGCTCTGGGGCGACTGGAACCTGCCCGAACACTGGTCCGGCGCGATCCGAGGCGTGGTCACCAAGGCCCGGGGGGTGCTCGAAGCGGCCGGGTTCCCTCGCGAGGTGCTGGTGTCGAGTGGCGGATTGATCCGCCTCGAACTGCCGGCCGACGCCACGACCGACCTGGCCGAAGCCGAAGAGCTCGTCAGACTCGCCGGCGAAGCACTCGATGCCGCCGAACCCGAGAGGACCTCGAAACTCGTCGAGCGCGCCTTGTCGCTGCTCGACCGTCCGCTTGCGATCACCGCAGAGGGTGACTGGCCACGGCGACTCCATCTGCGAGCCGAGACCTACCAGCGTCAGGCCAGACGTCTCGAGGTCAGAGCCGACCTGGCGATGGGTCGAACGACCGAGGCCATCGCAGCGGCGAACGACCTCGTCACCCGTGACCACCTCGATGAGGTCGCGCACGAATTGTTGATCAGCGCAAACCTCGCCGGAGGTCGACGCGCCGCGGCCAAGAAGGCACATACCGAACTCATCTCGGTGCTCGAGCGCGAGCTCGGTGCCGAACCGTCCCGGCACATCGCGGAGCTGGTCGAACGCGCCAAGCCACCAGAACCCTTGCAGCCGCCGTCTGTCCGTATCGGCGTCGGTGAGCGATTCCTGGGTCGACGGATCGAACTGGCGGCACTCGACGACGCGTATGAGCGGGTCATCGAGACCGGCACACCCGGACTGATCGTCGTGCGTGGACCGGCCGGCATCGGGAAGAGTCGATTGGTCGAAGAGTTCCTCGCCCGCGGCCCGGGGCAGTCGCTGTGGGGTCGGTGTCGCGCCGAGGCAGCCGAACCCTTCGAACCGATCGTCGACGCCTTTCGCGTGCTGCTCGACGCGGACCACGCGGTCGGACGAGCGCGGCAGGCCGTGCTCGAGGCATTGGACACGCTCGTCGCGCAAGGCCCCTCGTCGAATGCTCACGGGACGCGGGAGCGTCGTGCTCGAGCCAATCAACAAGTGGTCGACACCGTCACCGAACTGTGTCGGGCCGGCCCGATGGTGCTGGTCGTCGACGACCTGCAGTGGGCGTCGGGCGATTCGATCGCGCTGGTCCAGCGACTGCTCGAGACACGGGAGGTGCCGTTGCTCGTGATCGCCACCGCCCGCGACAGCGTCGATCAGCCCGGAGCGATGACCGAGTTGTTGCGCGCCGCACCGACCGGGGTGATCACGCTCGAAGCGCTCACCGTCGACGATCTGGATCCGCTCGCCGGCGATCTGGTCGACCTCGTCGGTCGGCCGATGGCCGTCGATGCGCTTTCGAGCCTGTTGTGGCAACGGACGGGTGGTCTGCCCTACTACCTGTCCGAGATCGTGCGCGACGCGAATCGACGCCGGCGCCTCGAGGTCGAGGCGATCCCCGAACAGGTCCGTGCCTGGGTTCGCAACCGGGTGGCGGCGTTGCCGGGCGACCAGGGTTCGGTCATCGAGGTCGCCGCCGTGATCGGCCTGCGTCCGTCGGTTGCACTGGTCGAGGCGACGTGGATCGGGCCCGGACCGGCGACCCTCATCGGACTCGAACAGCTGGTACGTGCCGGGTTCCTCACCGAGACCGACCATCCGGACCTGCTCGAGTTTCCCCACCAGATCACCCGCGAGGTCGTCGTCGACGAGATGGGCGCCGCACGACGGGCGCGGTTGCACGAACGGGTGGCCGGCGTGCTCGTCGACGCGGGCGACGACGATCCGCCACATGCACAGATCGCGCACCACTACGCGCAGGCAGGACCGACTCACGCCCGCGACGCCGCACGGCACGCCTATCTCGCCGGGGTCGCGTCGCTCACCCGGGGCGCCTGGGCGCAGGCCGAGGTCCAGCTCACCGAAGCGCTGACCGTTCTCTCCTCGACGAGCACGCCGCTGGCGGCGGCGATCCTCGTCGCCCTGGGCTGGACCCGCCATGCGCTGGGTGACCCAGCCGACGCGTCGAGCCTGCTGGATCAGGCAACCGACCTGGCCGTCGAGTTGCAGCTGCCGCACGAATCGGCCCGAGCGGCGTTGTTCCTCACCGGGCGCGCCGGACGTGGGGCCGCGCACACCATGAGCGACGAGGAGCGGATCCTGCGCCTGACGGGGGCCCTCGAAGCGGTCACGTCGTGGGAGATCGGCGACGTGGACTACGACACGGCGTTGTTCCCGATGACGCCCGGTGCGCTGGCCCCCCTGCGTACAGCGGTCGAAGTGGAACTGGCGTGGGCGATGCTCTTCACCGGTTCGCTGGACGAGCGCACCGAGTTGCTCACCGGCACCCTCGCCCGGGCGCGTGCCGACGCTGCCGGACCATCCCGCCTGGCACGTGCGCTGTTGGCCCAGCGCAACATCCTGACCGGCGCGGGCCAGCTCCCGCAGCGTCTCACCGTTCTCGAAGAGGTGCTGGCGTTGCCTCGGGACCGGCTGCCGGTCGACACCGTGGTCTCGGCGCTGCTCTCCCAGCACGAAGACCTGCTCTCCGCCGGTGACCGCGTCGGTGCCCGCGCGGCGCTCGACGCGGCAGGAAGGACCGTGCACCTGCACGCGCATCCGTACTGGCATTGGGCGTGTGCCACCTGGGAGTCGTTGTGGCTGTTGGTGAACGGCGACCCCGATGGCGCCGAGGCCGCACTGGTCGAAGCCGCGGCGATCCAGCCCTGGGGATCGGCGGAGGCGGCGGCGTGCTGGGCGGTGCAGCTCGCCGCGATCCGCCTCGCGCAACAGCGGGCCGGCGAGGTCGTCGATGCCCTCGTGGCCAGTGCCGCCGAGCATCCCGAGGTGCCCGCCTATCGGGCGGTGCTGGCGCTCGCGGCCTCGTTGGCCGGAGACCGGTCGACGGCCGAGAAGGCCTACGGTCACTTCGTCGCGGACACCATCTCCTCGGTTCCGACCGATTCGAATCGGTTGCTCACCTTGTCGGTGCTCGGCGACGTCGCGGCTGATCTGGGTGATGAGCAGGGTGCTGCGGTGTTGGACGGCCTGCTCGCACCCGATGACGGAGTGATGGTGGTGTTGAACTGTTACGGCGGTGGCGGCTCGTGGTGGGGGCCCGTCGCACGGGTCCGGTCGCGTCTCGCCGAGGTGCTCGGTCGACCCGACGACGCCGAAGCAGCCCGCGAGCGCGCCCGAGTGTCCATCGACGCGCTCGGCGCCGCCACCCTCGGTCAACCTGGCCTCTGATCAGGCGCGAGACTCGGACCCATGACGATGACCCTGCAGGAGCTGTCGGACCGGTTCGAGATCCAGGACCTGCTGGTCGCCTACGCCGATGCCATCGATCGTCACGACTGGGACGCACTGGATGGCGTGTTCACCCCCGACGCGGTCATCGACTACACCGCGGTCGGCGGGATCCGGGGCACTTTGGCCGAGATCAAGACGTTTCTCGAGGAGTCGATGGTGTGGTTCACGTCGTTTCAGCACCTCACGGCCAACGCCAAGGTCACCATCGACGGTGACACGGCGACGGGCCGGGCGATCTGCCACAATCCGATGACCCTCACCGACCGAGACGGCAACGAGCACACCATGTTCATCGGCATCTGGTACGTCGACCGCTACATCCGCACCGCAGAGGGTTGGCGGATCGCCGAACGGTCCGAAGAGCGCTCCTACGTCCACAACCAACCCCCGGGTTTCACGACCGAGTGAGGATCGATCGCCGGCACCCGGACGATGTCGGTGAGTTGGTCCTGAGAATCTGTCGGCCCATCTGAAAGTCGGTTTCTGCCACGGTGGAACGACGCAGCGTTCGCGCATTGTTCGCGCGGCCTCCCTCATGATCGGCACCAGTACTGCTGACCGCCCCCTGAGGAGCCGACCGAGGAATGCCCGTCATGTCGACCCCGCATCGCCGAACGACCACCTGGCGACGGCCTCGCGGACGCGTCGCCGCGTTCGTCATGCTCGCCGTGCTCGTGGTCACTGCCGTGGTGCAGGTTCCGGTGGCGCCCAAGGCCGAGGCGGCGTTGCACAATCTGTTCCCGGCCGATGCCGACGGGTTCCCCAAGGGGCACTTCTTCTCGGACGAGGCGTTGTACGTGACGCTGACGTCGGATTTCTACGGCGGGGTGGTGTGCATCGTCGATGCCGAGATCACGGTTGCGGGGTCGGCGGATTGTGTGAAGGACAATGCGTGGGGAAAGCCGCGTACCTTCACGGGTCTGGGCACCATGTTGGGGTTCCCGTTGAAGGCGCCGTGGTTGACCGTGGGTGAGTGGCGACTGTTGTCGGTGCCGGCGTTGACCGCCGATGGCAAGCCGGTGCCGGGGACCGAGTTGTCCGAGGTGTTCGAGGTCGAAGCGTGCGGGCCATGTGACCGTTCCTGGGCCGACAACGAGTTGCAGCCGTGGAAGGACATGGCGGGGACGATGAAGACGCTCGGTGATCTGACCAAGGCGGCCGACGCGTACGACGCGGCGTCCAAGGTCAACGATGTGGCGAAGAGCATGTACACCGGGGCGGCCTTCGGGCTGTCAGGGATCCTGTTCGGGGGGTTGGCCGGCGGGGCCGCGTTGGCGTTGGATGCGATGGGGGCCAAGTCGACCGAGAGCATGGCCAAGGACCTGTTCAAGGGCCTGGCCGGCCGGGTCGGGTCGATGTACGCCGACATCTACGCGGACCCGCCACGGTTCGACTACGACGTGGCGACGGTTCCGCAGTTCCAGGCGGTGGAACCACTGCTTCCCGACGCGTCGATGACCGCGGCACAAATCGAGGTGGCGAATGCGTACTTCGACGCGATGGCCCGGGCGGCTGCCTACGGGGACGCGTCCCGGATCGCGAACGAGCGGTATCAGGGCGCGGTGATCGATGGCGATCACCAGGCCGCGCACGACCAGGCGTTGGCCGCGTCGACGTTCACGTTCAACATGAATCAACAGCTCGCTCTGGTGCAGCTCTATGAACCCCAGGTGATGACCCAGGGGTGGGCGACCGAGAAGAACGTGACCGTGCCCGCCGGGGAGACCTGGGCCGGGATGCTCGCCGAGATCGACGAGTTGCGCACGAACGGGTTGACGTCCGCGCAACAGGCTGCGTTGGATGCCGAGTTGGCGTCGTGCACGATCACAACCCTCGCCGGTGACTGTCTGATCACCCAGGAGTTGGTCGACCAGGCGCTGGTGTCGTGGCAGGACCCGGCCTGGTTCGCGTCGCTGGAGGCGGTCGACCCGAACGGGTCACTCGCCGAGGTGTTGGCGGTGAACAGTGGCCGGTTGGACGATGCGATCGCCGCGTTCGAACACTTCGGGCAGTGGATGGCGCACAACGCGAGCTACGAGCACGATCAGATCATCGTGACACCCCCGAACCGTGCGCCGGTCTCGGCGTTCGACGCGTCGGCGCTCACGGGCACCGCGCCACTCACCGTCACCTTCACCTCCGCCGCCACCGACGCCGACGGTGACGCGTTGGCACTCACCTGGGACATCGCGGGGACCCGCCGGGTCGACAACGAGAACACGGTCACCCACACCTTCACCACGCCGGGCACCTATGGCGTGTCGCTGGTGGCGACCGACCCGAGTGGCGAATGGGATCAGGCGATCAAGTGGATCACCGTCTACCCCGCCACCGGTCTGCCTCCGGACGACAACCAGGCGCCGGTCGCGTCGTTCAGCCCGCAATGGGTCGACCGAGTCGGCCCGTTCACCCAGACCTTCACGGCGTCGTCGTTCGACCCCGACGGCGACCCGATCACCCACACCTGGTACTTCGGTGACGGCACCACCGCCACCGGCAACTCGGTCACCAAGACCTTCCCACCCGGCTTCATCATGAGCGTGCTGTTGGTCGCCAGTGACGGAACGCTGAGCGGCCAGGTCGCCGGCGAGGTGACCTCCCGGCACCCCGGGGTCGACCCGGACCCGAACGCGCCACCGGTCGCGTCTTTCGACGCCGACCCGTCCTCGGGCAACAGTCCACTGGACGTCGCGTTCACCTCGACTTCGACCGACCCCGACGGCGACGCCCTCGACCACACCTGGTACTTCGGTGACGGTGCCACCGCCACGGGCGCCACCGCGACCCACACCTACACCGAAGCCGGCACCTACACAGCGACGCTGGTGGTGTCCGACGGGACCAACAGTGCGAGCGCGACCCGTCAGATCGTCGTCCACGCGGTCACGCCGATCAAGGCCGCGTACACCGTCGGCAAGTCCATCGACGTGGCCGCCGCGGCCAACGGGGGACGCATCCTCGACACCGGCGTGTCGCAATGGGCCGGCTACCCGGTCACGAACCTGATCGCGCCGTCAACGAACCACTGGTATTCGGCGAACGGGGTCACCAGCCCCCAGGAGATCGTCTTCGATCTGGGTGGCCGCGGCCGCGACCTCATCGACCGGATCGCGCTCCAAGGCCTGAACGCCACCACGTCGGTCAAGACGTTCACGGTGGCGCTCGTCGCCGGAGAAGACCCGAACGGCCCGGCAACCACCGTCATCGACCACGCCACGCTCGAGCGCAATGCCGAACTCCAAACCTTCACCTTCGCCCAGCAACAGGCCCGATTCGTCAAACTCACCGTGCACGACAACCACGGTGGGGCCTACCTGCGGTTGGCGAAGGTGTCGGTGCCGACGGTCGGGGCCACCGGCACCGGCACCGGTGGCATCGTGTCGCTCGACTCGGGCAACCCGGCGACCATCGTGTCGGCAACGAGTGAGTACAACACCCACTGGGCCGCGTCGAACATTCTCTCCGACAGCACCGCCCAATGGTCGTCGGCCCATTCACAGGTCACCGACCAACGCATCCGGGTGCGTCTCGGAGGCGATGGCCCCCATGAATTGTCGACCATCGTGCTGCGCTCGTCGGGCAATTCCTACACCGTCGGCGACTTCGAGGTGTACGCGTCGCTGACCGGCGACGACGGATCGTGGACCAAGATCCTCGATGACACGATGGCGGCGAACAACGCTGCCCAGAGCTTCCCGCTCGCCACGCCCACGGATGCCGCGTACCTCGAACTGCGCCTCAACGGCAGCGGCAACTACCTCTATCTCGCGGAGCTGCGCGCCCTGACCACCTTCGGGTTGAACGTCGCGAACGGCAGCGGTGTCGGCGCGCAGGTGACCGACGTGTCATCGGTCTATCCGGGCTATTTCGCGTCTTCGGCGATCGCGCCGGACTCGAACACTGCGGCGTGGTTGTCCGCCAACGGCCAGGGCACCGACCAGTACCTGACCGTGCTGCTCCGCAACGGTGACGTCGCGACGGTTGACCGGGTCTCGGTCCGGTCCACGAACCAGCGGCCCCGCAACGTGAAGGTCCAGACGTCCCTCGACGGCGTGTCCTTCACCACCGTCGCCGTCCGCCAACTCCTGAACGTGAACGACGAACACGTCATCACCTTCGCTCCGGTCGCGGCACGGTTCGTGCGCCTCGTCGTCGACGACGGCTACGGGTCGAGCTACATCCGGGTCGACAAGTTCCGGGTGTACTCACCCGACCGGGGCGCGGCCGACGTCGGATTCGTGGACCTGTCCACCGGCACCAAACCGGCCGTGAGCTGGCTGTGGGACTTCGGGGACGGCACCACCTCGACCGACCAGCACCCCACCCACACCTTCGCCGGCCCGGGCACCTACCCGATCACCCTCACCGTCACCGACGAGGACGGCGCGACCGACACGACCAGCGGCACCTACACGGTGCCCGGTCTGCCCGCCACCTCGCTGGGTGCGACCGTTGCCACCGAGGAAAGCGACGGCACCTTCACCATCGGCGAAGGCACCAACACGAACCTGACCGTGACGGCCGCGGGAACGCTCGTCGTGGCCTGGGAGTGGGACCTCGACTACACCGAACCCACGACCACCAATGCGACTGCCACGGCGAAGTTCCCCGACCAGGGCACCTACACCGTGCGCTACCGCGGTCTCACCGCCGATTGGGTGTGGACGCCGTGGACCGAACGCACCTTCGTCGTGCACAACCTGCCCCCTGTGGTGGATGCCGGCAACCCGGCGACCGTGTTCGCCCTGGACCCGGTGACCCCGTCGGCGACGGTCTCGGACCCGGCGGGCAGCGCCGATCCGCTGACCTGCACCTGGGCCTGGGGTGACGGCACTCCCGACACACAGGTCACCGCATGCACCACCGCCAAAGCCCGGGTGCCCCACACCTACGACGTCGAAGGCGACTACGCCGCCACGCTCACCGTGGACGACGGCGACGGCGGCGTCACCGCCGACGTTGTCGAGATCACCGTCGAGCGTCGACCCGTCATCGTGCAGATCTACCGGGCGTCGGCCACCGCAACCGACCTCGAGGTGACCGCTCGACTCTACGACGCCCTCGACGGTCAATCGCTCACCGGTCACGAGCTGTCGGTCACCTCGGGTTCGGCGTCGGCGTCGGGGACCACCGACGGCGACGGCGCCGTGACGCTCACGCTCGCGAGCCAGGCCGGCGCAGACCAGGTCACCGCCATTTTCGCCGGCGACGAACGACGCGACCCTGCCACGGTGACCCGCCCGGTGCGGGCACCCAAGGCCGACATCGTGTTCCTCGTGGACGAGTCGGGGAGCATGTCGGGCTACCAGCAGACGATGATCACCCGCATGCAGGACCTCGTGCGGGGACTGGGAAGCTCACTCGATTTCCGGGTCGGCACCGTCGGCTACGCGGCCGGCATCAGAAACGGGTTCGGCGAAGTGTACGGCCCGCTCACCGACGACCTCGGCGACGTGTACCTGGGGCTCGACAAGCTCGTTATCTCCTCGTCCAGCGCGAACAGCTACGAGGCCGTCGTCAAGGGCATGGGGTTCGAGTACGTCGACGGTGAACTCGTCGAGAACAACGTGATCGGACAGCGCCCCAACGCGGCGAGTTGTGCGGTGCTGATCAGCGACGCGTCCGTCAGCGAGGCCAACAGCCTGATCGCCTCGAGCGCGACGAACGTGCCCAAGGCCGACTATGCGGCTGCCCTCGACGCGTTGCAGCGGCGCGATGGCACGTTGTTCTCGATCATCACTTCCGATCAATCCACCAAGGACGCGTACGGTCTTGGGCCAGGACTTGCCGGGCAGACCGGCGGCGATGCTTGGAACATCGTCGACTTCAATCGAGATCCCCTGAACGTGCTCGATTCGTTGGCCACCAAGTGCATCACCAAAGCCCAGACCCCGGACCTGGCCGTCGCGCTGAGTGGGCCGACCTCGCCCGTCGCGCCGGGCGACGAGGTCACCTACACCGTGACGGCATCGAACGAAGCGGCGATCGACACGCCCTTCGTCGCCTACTCGGTGACCCTGCCGGGCGACGTGGAGTACCTCTATTCCGCCGGTGGCGGCGCCTTCGACGCCGGGACCCGCACGGTGACCTGGCCGACCGTCGACCTGGCGGCGGGCGCGTCGGTGGCACGGGACGTGACCGTGCGGGTGCGCAGTCACGAGTGGGCAGCCGGGGACCATCCCCTGGTCGCCTCGGCAAACGTGGTCTACAACGGTTCGCTCGGCGACGAGAGCGATCTGACGAACAATACGGCGACGCATTCGGGCACCGTGCGGGTCGACGAGCCGATCGGCCCGTCCACGACGACGTCCTCCACGACGACCTCGTCCACGACGACGACGATGGCTCCCACCACGGTTCCCGCGACGACGGTTTCACCGAGCACGACGGTCCCACCAGTCACGGTCGTTCCTCCAACGGATCCGCCGGCGACCACCGGCCCGCCCACGACCGCGATGCCGTCGACGTCCCGGCCCGATCCGACCACGACACCGCACGTGCCGACGCCGACAGGTCAGACGCCGCCTGACGGGCCCGCAGCCGTGGTTCGTGACGAGACCCACGCCCGGGCCGATCGAGTCATGGGCACCGACGACCGCACCCTCGCCCGCACCGGTCCGGCGTTCCCGGTCCCGCTCGCGGTCGGGGTCGGGTGGTCGCTCGTGCTCGTCGGTGCCGCCGTGGTCCTGGCCGCCAGGCGACGGCGGCCGGGAGCGGGTCACCGCTGACCTACCGCCGCATCGGTCTGCTGCGCTCGACGCTCAGGTCTCGGAGGTCCGGTCGGGGTCGGGATCGGCGCCGACCCCGAAGCGGCGGGCGATCAACCGTCGCCGCTCCCTTTCGTCGGTCACGGCTTTCGTTCCCGACGGATACCGCCAGTAGAAGGTGCGGTCGTCGTCTCCGGTGCCGGCGAACACCGGAAAGTCCGAGGGCGCGACGGCGACCCGCACGAGATCGTGGCCGTCGACGGTGAAGAACTCCCAGGTCGCCAACGCGGCGGCGGCGTCGCCGAGGCGGCCGACCAGCAGGCTCTGGAGGTGCTGGCCGAACAGGTCGCGCGTTCCCCGGTCGCGTTTGGTGAACGTCGCGTAGTCGTCGTCGAGGCCGTGGACGGTGCCGTCGTCGGCGACGCCGATCAACAACGTGCCGCCCGCTTCGGCATTGGCGAATCCGGCGATGGTCTTGACCACGGCCTTGCCGGGGATGCCGGTCTTCTTCGAGGACGCCTGGATGTCCCAGCGCAGCGTCGACTTGTACTCGAGTCCGAGGTCTTCGCGGTCGGCGCCGAGCAGGTCACCGATCGGGCACACCCACTGCCGCGCGACCCGGGCCCGGGCGTAGACGCGAGGCATCGACGACTCGATCAGCGCCTTGCGCAGGGCCTCGTCGTCGAGGATCTGTCCGATGACCTTGCCGTTGCGGTCGAGACGCCCGACCGCAGCGTCGAGATAGCGGTCCTCGAAGCCGACCCCGAACTCGCTCATCGTGTTCGCACCCGCTTCGAGCTGGACGCGCTCGTCGGCCACCAGGTCGCCGATGACCTGTTCGGGCACGAGCCGGTCGCCCTCGTTCCAATCGGTGCCGAAGCGCTCGTTGAAGGCTTCGATGATCGTCGACAGGCTCTCGGGTTCGGGGTCGTGCCGGCTCCCGGTGCCCGAGAACACGGTCGCGACCTCGCCTTCGTCGGCGGCGAGGGAGATCGACCCGTCGAAGCGTTCTTCGACGCGCAGATGGGTGAGTTCCACGTCGCTGCCGAGGTCGACCGCCTCGGCGGCGTCGCGGCGCACGAACGCGGCCAGCGCCCGGCAGAACACGTAGTCGCGTTCCAGGGTCCGGTCGGTGAAGGGGACGATCTGGGACAGGAACGAGTAGATCCGCACGAACCTGCCGAGGTCGTCGACGAAGCGGTCCCGTTCGTCGTCGTCGAGCGCGCCGACGCGGTCGATGGCGGGCGTGAGCGCCGCGTGCACCCGCTCGGTGTCGCGGTGGCGCACCGCGGTGCCGTCCGGGGCGAGCAGCAACGCGACGACGGCAGCAATCTCGTCGGTGCGCAGCACGCCGTACACCTCGAGGGCCCGCCGGGTGTCGAACAGCAGGTTCGGGTCGGTCGGCGGTGCGACGGTCGTGCCGTAGTAGGGCTCGAACGCGGCGCGGATGTCGATGGCGTCGTTTCTGAAGTCGAGCACGAACGTGTCGGTCTTGTCGGGGTGGATCCGGTTGAGCCGTGACAGGGTCTGTACGGCGGCGAGCCCGGTGAGCGTCTTGTCGACGTACATGGTGTGCAGCAGCGGCTGGTCGAACCCGGTCTGGAACTTCTCGGCGACCACGAGGATCCGCCAGTCGTCGGTGGCGAAACGCTCGGCGGTCTCGGTGTCTGCAAATGCGTTGATCCCGGCTTCGGTGTACTCGACGCCGTCGTCGGTCACGGTGCCCGAGAACGCGACGAGCACGCCGGGGTCGTACCCGTGGGCTCGGGCGTGACGGCGCAGCGCCAGGCCGAAGCGCACGGCGTGCCGCCGCGACGAGCACACGACCATCGCCTTGGCGCGCCCGGCGATCTTGCCGGCGACGCGGGTGCGGAAGTGCTCGATGACGATTTCGGCCTTCTGGGCGAGGTTCGACTCGTGAAGGGTCAGGAAACGTGCGAGCGCGGTCCGGGCGGCGGCGGTGTCGTAGTCGGGATCGTCGAGGACCGACTTCTCGATCCGCGAGAACGTCTCGTACGTGGTGTAGTGGGCGAGCACGTCGACGATGAATCCTTCGTCTATCGCCTGGCGCATGGGATACAGGTGAAAGGGCACGTGCCGGGCCCGGTCTGCGGGCGCATCGGGGTCGAGGCGTCCGAACAACTCGAGGGTCTTGCCTTTGGGGGTGGCGGTGAAGGCGAAGAACGACAGGTTCGGTTGGCGTCCCCGGGCCGCGACCGCCTGGATGAGCGCGTCGTCGACGACGTCGGGCTCCAGAACGGAGTCGGTCTCCTGCGGCGCGGGGTCCCTCCCGGTGTCGCCCGAGCCGAGCACGGCCTTGAGTTGCTTGGCGGCTTCGCCGGTCTGTGACGAGTGGGCTTCGTCGACGACCACGGCGTAGCTGCGCGCGGGCAGGCCGTCGATCTTGTCGAGCACGTACGGGAACTTCTGGAGCGTGGTGATGACGATCCGGGCGCTGTCGCCGGCGAGTGCCTCGGCGAGCTGGGCCGAGTCCTTCTCGATACGCACGACCACGCCGTGCGCGTGTTCGAACTGGTACACGGTGTCCTGGAGCTGCCGGTCGAGCACGACCCGGTCGGTGATCACCACGACCTTGTCGAAGACCTTGGTGTCGGTTCCGTCGTGCAGGTTCGACAGCCGGTGCGCGAGCCAGGCGATCGTGTTCGACTTGCCCGACCCGGCCGAGTGCTGCACGAGGTAGTTGTGTCCGGGCCCTTCCCGACGGGCGGCGGCTTCCAGGCGCAACACGGCGTCCCACTGGTGATACCGGGGGAAGATGACGCCGGGGCGGGCCCGTGACCCTTTGGGTGCGGGTTCGACGTGCACGAACCGGGCGAGCAGGTCGCACCAGGCGTCGCGTTCCCACACCCGCTCCCACAGGTACGCGGTGCGGTGCCCTTCGGGGTTGGGTGGGTTCCCGGCGCGGTGGTCGTGGCCCTGGTTGAAGGGCAGGAACCGGGTGGTGCGACCCGTGAGTCGGGTCGTCATGGCGACGAGTTCGGTGTCGAACGCGAAGTGCACCACGGCTCGTCGGTCGAGGGTGATGTTGCGTGGGTCCCGGTCGCGGCGGTACTGGGCCATCGCATCGTCCACCCGTTGCCCGGTGAGCGGGTTCTTCAACTCGGCGGTCGCCACGGGTATCCCGTTGAGGAAGAGGCCCAGGTCGAGGGTCTTGGTGCTTGCCGGATCGTAGGGGAGCTGACGGGTGACGGTGAGCCGGTTGGAGCGGTACCGGTCGACCAGTGCCGGGGTGAGCCCGTGTGCGGGGCGGAAGTACGCGATCGCGATGGTGACCCCGAGGTCGTCGACCCCGTGGCGCAACACGTCGATGGTGCCGCGCCGGTCGAGTTCGGACGCGAGGCGGGTGAGGAACTTGGTCTGGGCGTGGGCCGCGACGCCGCCGTGCCGCCTGGCGAGTTCGTCCCAGGCATCGTTCTGCGTGGCCGAGATGAACGCGAACAGCTCCGCGGTGTCGATCCCGAGCTTCGGATCGAAATCGGGGATGTCGCCGGGTTCGTGGTTGCCGATCTTGACGGCATTCCAGCCCGACCGGCTGACGAGCTGGTCGCAGATGTAGCTCTCGAAGTCGGCCTCGGTGGGTTTCACACGGTCGATTCCAGCATGTCGGAGGCGCCCCGCGTTCCTGTGCGGTGCTGACGGGTCAGTGGACCGCGATGATGAGGCCGCCGAGTGTGCACAGGGTGGCGATCAGCCAGACGAGCTGGACGCGCAGTTGCCGCTCCAGTTTGGCGTCGAGCCGCGCAAATCCGATGTCCATCCGACTGTCGACGTGAGCGAAACGCGTATTGACCTGGGCGAAGCCGACGCGCATCTCGGAGCGGAGGTCGGCGACGTCGGACTTGAGGTCGGCGAACTCACCGCGCAGTTCGGCGAATTCACCCTTGAGGTCTGCGAATTCACCTTTGAGTTCGGCGAATTCACCTTTGAGGTCTGCGAATTCACCTTTGAGTTCGGCGAATTCGCCGCGTAGTCCGGTGAAGTTGCCTCCGAGCGCGGCGAGGTCGGTTTTGGTTGCCAGGTCTTCCCAGTGGACGTCGAGGACCTCGTGCATGAAGATCTCCGCGGATTCGGGGCTGGTTGCGCTTGCGAGTTCAGTGTAGATGCGGGATCGGGCGGTTTCGCTCAGGTTCGCCATGGTGGGCCTTCCCTTCGAGTCGTGTCGTCGATGGTTCGGGCCGCACCGTGCGGCAAGGTGGAGCGACGGGTCGCTGGGGTCATTCTCACCCGAGGGTGTGACACTCACCGACGCCCGGGTAGCCGATGGAGCCGTGCCCGCGGGCACGGGTCGGGTGACTCCCATGGGAGCGTGCCCGCGGGCACGCCGGGCCGGCCGTGGGGGCGGGCATTCTGCCAACGTTACAGCGACAATCTCATCGGCGTACGACGTACTTGTCGCTGTGACGTGGAACAACGGAAAACCCCCCGGCGGCCGGGCCCAGCACCTGTCTCCCCGTGCCCGCGGGCACGCCCGGGGCCGGGTCGATTTCGGTTCTTTGCACACTTCACCCCTCTCTGTGCGGTTTTCCGTTCAAAGAACCGATTTCGGCAGCCGTTCAGGCAGCGGACGCCCCGGGAACGGCGAACGCACCCGTCACCGCCGCCGTGATGAGCGCCCCCCGCTTCTCCTCGAGAAGCCCGATCTGCCGGGCGAGCTTGTCGCCTACCGAGGCATGCGCGTTCGCGAGCCGATCCAGACGTTCGACGATCTGCTGCTGTTCGGAAGCGGGTGGCCATGGGAAGCGATGTGCCCGCAACTGTTCGCCCGTGAGGTGGACGATCGTGCTCTGGTTGCCTTCTACGACGAACACTGACGCCTTCGCCGCTGCCCGGAGGCAGTACATCAGGTACCGGCCATTCGCACCGCGGAGTGGGCGTACTCGATGGATGGCCTTTTGGAAGTAGCAACTATCGACCTCACCGGCCCACACAGCAGCACGTCCGACCTCGCCGCCTTCGCAGACGAGCACATCGCCGGCCCGGAGCTCGCATCGGCGTCGATCGCCCTCTGAGAAGTGCATGGTTGCGAGGTCTTCCAACACAAGCCGGTCCCACTGGACGTTCACGTTTCGCAGATACGGGTACTGGTCCGGTCCATCTGCCGCCTCCGCGTTCAACATCTTGCCGAGTTGCAGGTCGAAGTTTGCAGAGACGGGCGGAGTGCTCCAGTGCGCTGGCATTTTCGGTGCCCATTCGATGCCAGAATCCATCAGCGCGACATTGCGATTGAGCCCACACGTCATCGAATGAAACACCTCGGCTTCGAAGCGTTCGTCGAGGAGGGTGATGAGGCGGCGCTTCTTGTCGATCAGCGCGTCGATGCGGGCCGTCTCGACGTCCAGGAAATCCGCGATCGCCCGCTGCTCCTCCAGCGACGGCACCTCGAGACGCCGAGAGAGCGTCTCGGGTACACGCACATACGGTTGGGCGGTTCCGCCCTTCTCCCAAAAGTCCGATTGATTGACGAGATACCAAAGGAAGCGAGGGTGATGCCCCTGCTGTGGGGCGAAGACGGTGGTGTTCGCGACAACCCCCCATTTGCCGTCCGCAAGAAATACTCTCCCGCATCGTGCGCCCACGGCGCTAAGCACCAACCCGGGCCCGACGTGCTGTGGCCGCCTCAACCACACGTCCTGCCCAGATGCGCTATAGCCAGGCCAGAGTCTGTCGCCAGGCTCAGTTTCTACGTCACCCTTGATGAGAACATCGCCACTGCTCACCTGGCGAAGCGCGTACCCGAGCTTGATAATGTGCCAGTCGGGCCACGTCATTGCCAATACCTCCGTACTGACTCCTGCGACGACCAGTCCAGAGTTGTGATTCTCACTCCCCGGTCACCTCGTCCAACAGCTCCCGGATCTCGGCTTCCAGGGCTTCGATCTCGGCGTCGATCTCCTCCAGCGGCCTCGGCGGTACGTACGTGTAGAACTGGCGGGTCAGGGGGATCTCGTAACCGATCTTCGTCTTCGAATCATCCACCCAGGCGTCCGGCACGTACGGCAACACCTCGGCGCGCAGGTACTCGTCGATCGCACTGCGGTACGCCGCCGAGGCCAACCTTCCCGCCACGTCGGCCTCGTAGGTGACCGGCACGTCGGGCAGCGGCACGTTCTCGGCGTCACGACGGGCCGGGTCGGGCACCGGGTCGCCGTTGCGGTCGGTGACGACCGTCCCGTCCGCGTCGGGCACCGCCAACGCCGCCGCCAGGGCGGCACGCTGGGGTTTGGTCAGCTTCACCTCGCTGCCGGCGGGCACGCCGGCCAGCACCGCATCCACGATCGCGTCCGCGGACGGCGCCGTGAGCCCACGCCGGGCATCCAGCGTCGCCTCCAACGTGGCCATCGCGTCGGCATCGAGCTTCGCCAGCTTCTTGTCGGTGGCGACGGCGGCGAGCGTCTCGTCGGACACCTCCCAGCGCACCCGCAACGGCCGCTCCACCGTGACCCGCAGAAAACCGAACGCCGCATTGGGCAGGATCTTCACGCGGTCACCCTCGACGTGCTCGGCATACAGCCGGGTGATCTCGGCGATCTGCTCCTTCGAGATCGCCTTGCGTTTCTCGCCGAGCGACTTGCGCATCTTGGTGAAGCACTCCCGCGCGTCGATCAACTGCACCGTGCCGCGGCGCTCGGGCGACTTGCGGTTGGTGACGATCCAGAAATACGTCGAGATGCCCGTGTTGTAGAAGAGCTGGTCGGGCAGCGCCACCACCGCGTCGAGCCAGTCGTGCTCGATGATCCAGCGGCGGATCTCCGACTCGCCCGAACCGGCCGCGCCCGTGAACAGCGGCGACCCGTTGAACACGATCGCCAGCCGCGACCCGCCGTCTGAGACCGGCTTCATCTTGGCGATCATGTGCTGGAGAAAAAGGAACGACCCGTCATTGATGCGGGGCAGGCCCGCCCCGAAGCGGCCCGCGAACCCCTGCGTCGCCGCCTCGTCGCGCACCACCTGGGCCACCGACTTCCACTCCACCCCGAAGGGAGGATTCGCGAGGCAGTAGTCGAACGTGCGGCCGGGAAAACCGTCGTCGGAGAACGAGTTGCCGAACACGATGTTGCCCGCGTCCTGGCCTTTCAGGATCATGTCCGCCACACACGTCGCATAAGTCTCGGCGTTCAGCTCCTGGCCGTAGGTGACCAGTTCGCCCTGCGGGTTCATCGCCGCCAGGTAGTCGGTCGCCACCGACAGCATCCCGCCTGTCCCACACGCCGGGTCGAACAACGTGCGCTTCGCCCCGGGAACGCGGAGCGCCTCGTCGTCACCGGCGAAGAGCAGATCGACCATCAGCTCGATCACCTCCCGGGGCGTGAAGTGCTCGCCCGCGGTCTCGTTCGAGAGCTCCGAGAACTTCCGCAGCAACTCTTCGTAGAGATACCCCATCTCGGTGTTCGACACCCGGTCCGGGTGCAGGTCGACGTCGACGAAGCGACCCAACACCAGATACAGCAGGTTCGCGCGCTCGAGCCGGGCGATCTGGGCATCGAACGCGAAATGCTCCATGATCCCCGCCGCGACCGGCGAGAACCCGGCGATGTACCCACGGAGCTGATCGGCGGCCTGCCCGGGGTCGTCGAGCACCTTCGCCAGGGTCAGCGGCGAGGTGTTGAAGAACTGTTCGCCGGACACCTGACACAACACCGGATCGAGGTTCGTCACCTTGCCGTCGAGCTCGGCGGCCCGGGCCAGCACCGCGTCCTTGGTCGGCTCGAGCACACAGTCGAGCCGACGCAGCACCGTGAGCGGCAGGATCACCTTGCCGTACTCGGACTGCTTGAATGTGCCCCGCAGCAGATCGGCCACCGACCAGATGAAGGCTGCGTGGTTGTTCGGATGATGCGCGTCGCCCGCGTCACCGGCAGGCGGATCGCTCCCGAGGGTCACCCGGGGCAGGTTACCCAGTCGCCGCTGAGTGGTCCGGAACGCCGATCGGAACCGATCGGATCTACTCACACGATATTTCCGTGCACTAGGGTGCCTTCCGTCCACGCGCCGAGCGGCGCGCGCCGAATCCTGGAGGACGAGGAAGATGAATGCCATGCACAAGGTCGGCCGACTGACGATGGTCGGCGTGTCGACACTCGGGATCGTCGGTGGCGTCGCGTTCGCCACCGCGACCGGCGCGGGTGCTCAACTCCCCGAAGGCCAGCAGTTCTCGTTCACCGGTGAAGCGGCCACCTATACGGTGCCCGACGGGGTGTGCGCGGTCGAGATCGTCGCCGCAGGCGCCCAAGGGGGTACCTGGGGCACGGCCGGCGGAGGAGAGGGAGGTGAGGACGGCGATCCGGAGCCCGGTGGCCTCGGCGGCGTCGCCACCTCGACGATCACGGTGACTCCCGGGGAATCGTTGCAGGTCAACGTCGGCGGTGCCGGCCACGACGGCGGATATGCCGAGACGACACCGAACGACGGCGCCGGCGGCTGGAACGGCGGCGGCGCCGGCGGCACCGATGTCGGTGGTGGTGGCGGTGGCGCCTCGGACGTGCGCCAGGGTGGAACCGGACTGGACGACCGCGTGGTCGTCGGCGGCGGCGGTGGCGGCGTCGGAGTCGACCAGACCACCGGCATGGCCGCCGATGGATTCGGTGTCGGCGGTGTCGGCGGGAACCCGGCAACGGCCGGAGGCGACGAAGCGCCTGAAGACGACGACTCCGGCTACGTGCCGGCGACCGGTGGTGGCGCCGGCACGGCGACCTCCGGCGGTGCGGCCGGTCAGGGCGCGATCGACGGTGAATCCATCGCCGCTGATGGGCACGCCGGCACCCTTGGTGTCGGTGGTGCAGGGGCGACCGACCCCGACAATGATGTCGGTGGCGGCGGTGGCGGCGGCGGTCTCTACGGTGGTGGCGGCGGCGGTGTCGGATTCGAGACCGCCGACGGTTCCGGTGGCGGCGGATCGAGCCTCGGCGATGCCACCCAGCCGGGCACGCACGCCGGCGACGGCGCAGTGACGATCACCCCCACGTCGGAGTGCGAGACCCCGAGCTCGAGCACCAGCACCACGCTGCCCGAATCGTCGAGCACGAGCACGACCAGCACCACGGTGGCACCGGCTGCCGCCGCGAAGCCGGCCACCCCGGTGAGCGCGACGCCCGACTACACCGGCTGACCGGCTGCTAGGGTCCGGGCGCATTCACCCTTGCGGTGAATCCTTCGCCGAAGTCACGA
>CAZQSU010000050.1:0-23275 GCA_964595905.1 uncultured Iamiaceae bacterium | reverse complement strand
GGGCGTGGGCGCGAGCGGGCGTGGACGCGAGCGGGCGTGGGCGTGGGCGGGCGTGGACGCGAGCGGGCGTGGGCGTGGGCGGGCGTGGGCGCGAGCGGGCGTGGACGCGAGCGGGCGTGGGTGGGGCGGGGCGGGGGTCGTCGATGCCGCGTCCGGCTTTCGACATCGGGACTGCCGCCGACCCGGTTCGTCAGGTCGAGACGAGCGCGAGCACCTCGGAGACCGACGCCTGGCCGTCGAAGACCTTCTCGCCGTCGCGGAGGGCCACCGAGCGGTCGACCCGTTCGACGAACTCGGGGTCGTGGGTGGCCACCACCACCGCAGCGCCATCCGCGTGGACCTCGTCGAGCAGGTCGAGCAGGGTGTTCTTGCCCGGAGCGTCGAGCCCGACGAAGGGCTCGTCGACCAGCAGGACCGAGAACGGACGGGCGATGCCCAACAGCAGCGACGTCTTCTGGCGGAGACCTCGGCTGAAGCGGGCCGGCAGGTCGTCGAGGCGGTCGTCGATCTTGAAACGTTCGGCGATGTCTTCGGCGTAGCCGTCGAATCCGTTGCCGCCGTGCAGCCGTGAGATGTACTCGACGTGTTCACGGACACTGAGGTCGTCGTACAGGACCGGGTCGTCGGGCAGGAACGACGTGGTCGCCCGAGCCGGTACCTCGCCGACCGGCCAACCGGCGACCGCCACGTCACCGCCGGAGGGCTCCAGCAGGCCGGCGACCATCCGCAGGAAGGTGGACTTGCCCGAGCCGTTGTGGCCGATGAGCGCGACCGACTGGCCGGCCTCGACCGTCAGGTCGAGCGGGTGCAGGGCGGGAAGGTCGGCGTACACCTTGGTCAGCCCGACCGATTCGATCGCTGGGGCGACGGCGTCAGCGGTCATCGTGCTCGCTCGTCATCGCGGTCGCGCCCGTCTTCTTCTTCCGGGTCATCATCATCGCTGTCGCCGTCATCCCAGTCGTCCTCATCGTCTTCTTCGTCCCAGTCCTCGTCGCCCTCGTCTTCGTCGTCCTCGTCCTCATCGCCCCAGTCGTCGTCCCAATCCTCGTCGTCCTCTTCGCCCCAGTCGTCCTCGTCCCAATCCTCGTCGTCCTCGTCCCACTCGTCTTCGTCCCGCTCGTCCTCGTCGGCCGCGGCGGGCGCTGGTCGGGAACGAGCGGGCTTCGCCGGCGCGCGCGACGCGCTCGAACCCGACCGTGTCGCCTTCTGGGCGTCCTTGGCCGAGCGCTGCTGCTTGGCCTCTTCCATCGACGCGGCCCACCAGTCGTGGAGGTCTTCGCGGTAACGCACCCAGACGCCCACGAGGATCGCCACGAGCATCGCACCCGCGGCAGCGCCGCCCGCGGCCGACCAGGGGGACTGTCCGGCGTTTTTCGCTGCGAATGCGGCGAGAAACGGCAGCGCACCCAGGATCGAGATCACCGGAGGCCAGGCGGCACGGGCCACGTTCTTCATGCCCGCGAACTCGGGCGGGAGCATCGCAGAGATCTCGTCGCTGGCAGCCGGCGCACCCATGAGCGCGCTCACCACGGCGCCGGCGACCCCGAGCATCGCCAGGGGAACGACCGCGATCCCGGCGAGCCGCAGCGAGTCGAGATTCGGTTCGCCGAGCACGAACACCACACCGGCGACGATCGAGACGCCGAACATCACCAGGGCCGGTGCCGCGAGGTGCCGTACGAGCAACTCGCCGATGTCACACGGGTAGCCTTCGGCGCGGGTGGGGTGATCGGTCTCCTGGGCGAGGGGTTCGATCGCATCGAGACCCGCCACCCACATCGCCAGCCCTGCGAGTGCGACGAGCGGCATCGTGCCGTCCCAGGTTCCCCGGGCCGCGAAGCCGGCGATCACGGCGAGGATCAGCAGTCGCACCAGCCTCGACGCCGGGAAGCGCACGATGCTCCGGATGCCCCGCGAGAAGACGAGGCGCTTGGGTGGGCGGCGGTACGCGCCACCACCGAACCAGGGCTCTTCGCGGGGGAGCTCCTGGGCGAGCTGGCGCCGCAGCACCAGCACGGTACGCAGGTCCTGGAGGGTGACGGCGAACCGGAGCTGCCCGACGAGTTTGGTGCGGCGCTCGGCGTGTTCGATCGACAGGCCCGAGATGCCCATCAGCCCCCAGACCGCGAGGAGCACACCGACCACGGCGGGAACGATCGCCCAGGCGTCGAAGCGCAGCGGCCACAGCGGCATCTTGCCCAGGAAGGTCATGGGGGCGGTCGGGGCCGCGCCGGCGACGTCCGCGATCGACCACGCCGTGAAGACGAGGCCGACGAGCGTGGCGAGCCAGCGGGGAATGCGACGGCCGGCGGCGACGAGTGCCCCGCCGGCGCCGATGAGGACCGACGCCAACCCGAAGCCGGCGCCGCACGCGATCAGGGCGGCGACGTTCGCATCGAGACGATGACGGGCGAAGAGTCCGGCGGCGCCTCCCACCGCGATGCCGATGAACACGAACGAGCGCAGCTGGCGGATGGCCGGCCCGCGTAAGGCATACGCGCGCGGCACCGCCGACATGAGGACGTGGCGGACGTCAGGCTGTTCCAGCGCGAGCGGGCCGCCCCGACTCCCCGAGCGCAGACCCGCCATCAGCGCGAACGCCGGCAGCAGGCCGAGGACCGCTGGTCCCCGGTCGAGCAGATCGTCGATGCCGTGGGCGTCGAGCGGGGTGCCGCCCGCGGCGCCCGAGATGAAGACGAGCGCGACGATTCCGACGATCGCCGTGACGTACACGTGGTACATCGCATCGACCCAATGGATGTCGGCGATGCGTTTGCGGCGCCGGGCACGGCGCATCTCGACGAGCGCGTCGATGGTCGGATCGGCCAATGCCACGAGGTCCAACGCTACAGCCGCCCAGTTGTGCCCCCGAAGTCCGCAGGTGGTCGCTCGAACGACGCCCGGCGTCGCTTCCCCGGTGCTCGGCTGGCGCTTTGTGGCGAGGGCGGCGACGCATCGACTCGTCCGCAGGCGACCGACGTCAGGCACTAGGCTCGATCGTCGCACGGCATTTCGGCTGGTTTCGCGCACGAACTTCGTCGATGCACCCGACAGGTGGCCCGACGGCGGTCCACCACACCTGCGAATGCGATGCCTCCGAACCCTCCGTTGGTGACTCGACAAGCCGATGCGTCACCGGCTTCGTCGTCCGGCGACGATGCGGCCGTGCCGTCGGATCCGGACGATCCACGCACGATCAACTGGCCCCGGTGGTTCGTGGTCATCGGGGCGGTCATCGGACTCTCGACGATCCTGATCGTCCCGCCGGTGCGCGGACCCGACGAGTTCAGCCATCTCGTGCGGGCATCGACCATCGGCCTCGGCTATCTGGCACCACCTCCGAGCGACGCGAATCCGGCCGACTACCAAATCGACGGCTGTCTCGTCGCGCTGCACGCGACCGCGCTCGATCGAGCCCGGCCCGGCGGCCGGGTCGGCTGGGGGCGGCAGTTCGACGAACCGACCTGCGCGCAGGCCGAACCGGTGCATCGCCCCGGCGAGGCTTCGACGATCGGGAACACCGAGGTGAATCCGCCGCTCGCCTACGCCCCGGCTGCGATCGGGCTCCGCATCGGGCAAGCCGTCGGAGGAGTCGTGTGGGGCCAGTACCTCGCGCGCGTCTTCCAGTTGGTCGCCTATCTCGCCCTCGTGTGGCTCGCACTGCGCCTGCTTCCGTTCGGCCGGCCGTTCCTCGCTGCGGTCGCGTTGATCCCCGCGGCGATACAGGTCGCCTCGACCGTGTCGGCCGACCCGGTTTCGGTCGGTCTCGCGTTCGTCGTCACGGCGGCGACGCTGAGGTTCGTCCACCGTGCCGCCGAGGGCGGTCCGGCGGCCTCCCGTGACGAGCTCGTCGGTTACTGCGCCTGCGTGGTGCTTCTCGCGGCCTGCAAGACCGCGGTCCTGCCGATCATCGGCCTCGCGCTGCTCGTGCCGACCGCGATCTTCGGATCACGTCGTCGCCGGGTCGCGACGCTGGTTCTCACCCTCGGGGTTGCGTTGGCATTCGCGGTGACCTGGTCGCGGGCGGTGGTCTCCCACGTCAGGATCTCCATGTACATCGGCGCCGACAGCATCGCGATGCGCCGTTGGATCCTGAATCATCCGGTCGACTTCGTCCTCGCCACCTGGCGCGGCTGGACCGACGCCGAGTGGGTCCACATGACCGGGAGCACGCTCATCACCTCGGTCATCGTGCCGAACCAGCCGCTCTGGCTGGTCGTCCTGGTGCTCGCTGCGCTCGGCGTCGCGTACTTCGGTGATCTTCCGGCCGCCATGACCCGGCGTCTCGGCGGTCGGGACGCCGCTCGACCGTCGACGGGTGCAGACCGGGTCGCCTCGTCGGGCCCCGGAAGCGTGACGGACCAGCGAGGAGCGGAACGTCGAGTGGATCGGCGAAGGGAACCGACAGCGCGGATCGTCACCGGGGTGGTGGTCGCCGGCGTCGCCTTCGCGGGATTCTGGCTGATCGAGCTCGGGGTCGCCCTCTCGGTGACCGCCCCCGGCAGCCCGAAGATCATCGCGATCCAGGGGCGCTACTTCATTCCGTACCTGCCGCTGCTGCTCTTCGCTGCCGTGGGATGGACGACGGGTCGGAGGGCCGTTCGCCGCGTGGCGTCGATCGTCCCGGTCGCTTTGCTGGTCGGCGTGAACGCCTGGTGGCTCTCGGTGGTGTACCGCACCTACTACATCTGACGGCCGCGTCGGTTTCGCTTCCCACAGGCCGGTTCCGGCGGGCCCGATCTCAGGGGCGGCAGATGATCTCGCCGAGGGTCGTGGCGAACCAGGCATCGGGATGTTCGGCCCAGCGTTGCCACCCGTGCGAGATGCGCTCCAGATCGGCTCTGGTGCCGAAACCCTCGTCGACGATCTGGGTGGCGATCGACGAGTGCAGGATCCGCTCGGCCCACATCGCTCCCCAGAAGCGGGCCCGCCCGGGGTTCGCGAAGCACCAGGCGTTCGCCGACGCGGTCACGTCGGTGAACCCTGCGGCGTGGGCCCAGGCGACCAGGTGGCGCCCGGCGTCAGGTTCGCCGCCGTTGGCCCGGGCGACGCGTTCGTACAGGGTCATCCACTCGTCGAGCTCGGGCACCTCGGGGTACCAGGTGAAGGCCGAGTAGTCGCTGTCTCTGACGGCGACGATCCCGCCGGGGCGACAGACCCGCCCCATCTCGCGCAGCGCCGTCACCGGGTCGGCGACGTGCTGGAGCACCTGGTGGGCATGCACGACGTCGTAGGAGTCATCCGCGAAGTCGAGGGCGTGGACGTCGCCGGCGACGCAGTCGACGTTGTCGACCCAGCGGTCGTCCACGCCCTGTCGGGTGACGGCGACCGCCTCGGGCGTGGCTTCGAGTGCGGTGACCCGACCGGGCGCGACCAACTCGGCGAGGTCTGCGGTGATGGTGCCGGGCCCACTGCCCACGTCGAGCAGCGACTGCCCGCGGGTCAGCAAGGGCAGCAGGTAGGCCGCGGAGTTCGCGGCGGTGCGCCAGCGGTGCGAGCGCAGCACCGACTCGGCGTGACCGTGCGTGTAGCGGGGAACGGACATGGGGAGGCCTCCGATCGGACCGGTGACAGCCTACCCGTATCTCAGACTGCAGTACTTGCGTCTCGATATGTGAGACAACGGTCGGTCCTGCTCCTTCTGGAAGACTCCGCCCGATCCGGTCATCCCTGGACCGGTTCGGCTGGTCCAGCTATTCCTGGACCAGTTCGATGAGGGTGCCGAAGCTGGTCTTGGGGTGCACGAAGGCCACGGTCGTGCCCCGTGATCCGGGTCGTGGCGCCTGGTCGATCACGCGGCCGCCGTGGTCCTTGACCGACTGCAACGCGGCGGCACAGTCATCGACGCGGTAGCCGATGTGGTGCAGGCCCTCGCCCTTCTTCTCCAGGTAGACGCCGACCGGGGAGTCGTCCCGGGTGGGGGTCAGCAACTGGATGTAGGAGTCGGCGACCTTCAACAGCGCCTCCTCCACGCCGTCGGACTCGACGACCTCACGGTGATCGACGGTCGCGCCGAAGGTGTCGCGGTAGAAGTCGATCGCCGCGGGCAGGTCGCGCACCGCGATGGCGACGTGGTCGATCTCGGTGAGGATCAACTCGTCAGATCCGGTGACCTCGGCCTCGGGGATCTCACTCTCGGCGCCACCGAGCTTGTCGTTCTGGTTGGGGTTCCGTGCGGCAATCGGGCTCATGGGTGCTTCTTCCTATTGTTTCGTGGATCCGGACGAGTGGCCAACTCAGCCCATCGACCGGAACAGCGTGATCTTGTCCTCGCCGACCTCTTCGCGAAAAGCGCGGTCGTCGATGCCGAGTCCTTCTTCGGGGGCCAGGCACAGGATCCCGACCTTGCCCTCGGTCTCGTTGCGGTGCACCGCCAAGGTCGCTTCGCCGACCTGGTCGAGCGGGTAGACCCGGGAAAGCAGCGGCTGGATCTTGCCCTCGCACAACAACTGGTTGGCAGCCCAGGCTTCCTTGTAGTTGGCGAAATGCGACGAGATGATGCTCTTGAGCTTCATCCACAGGTGGCGGTTGTCGTACTCGATCATGTAGCCGCTGGTCGCGGCGCAGGTGAGGATCTTGCCGCCCCGCGCGGTGACGAACACCGACGCGCCGAAGGTCTGGCGGCCGGGGTGTTCGAAGACCATGTCGACGTCGCGGCCGATCAGGCCACGGATGTCCTTGCCCAGGCGTCGCCATTCGGACTCGTCCTGGTGGAACTCGTCCTTCCAGAACGCATAGCCGGCCTCTTTGCGGTTGATGACGTGCTCGCACCCCATCTTGTGCAACAGCTCGGCACGTTCGGGGGAGGACACGACGCCGACGGGGATGCCGCCGCCGTTGAGCACGTACTGCACCGCGTAGCCGCCGATACCGCCGGTGGCGCCCCAGATCAGCACGGCCTGGTCCTGCTTGAGGTCACCGGCGTGCTTGGACACGATCATCCGATACGACGTCGAGTTGCACAGTGCGTTGCACGCGGCCTCTTCCCAGCTCAGGTGCGTGGGCTTGGGCATGAGCTGGTTGGCCTTGACCAGTGCGAGGTCCGACAGACCGCCGTAGTTGGTCTCGAACCCCCAGATGCGCTGGTTGTCGCCCAGCATCGAGTCGTCGTGGGACGTGGGGGACTGATCATCCACGCTGTTGCAGTGGATCGTGACCTTGTCACCGGGCTTCCAGTTGCGCACCGCGGAACCGACACGCACCACCACACCCGAGGCATCCGAGCCCAGCGCATGGAAGTCCTGTGCGTGGCGGGCCGACCATTCGCTCTCACGACCGAGGCGATCGAGGAATCCGAAGGTGGGCAGGGGCTCGAAGATCGACGTCCACACCGTGTTGAAGTTGATGGCCGAGGCCATCACCGCCACGTACGCCTCGTCGGGCGCGAGTTCGGGGACGGGGATCTCGCCGACGTGCAGCGACTTGCGGGGGTCCTTGTCGGCGGATTCGACGCCTTCGAACATCTCGGTCTCGCTCCGCAGGATGTGTGCAGACCGGTACGACTCGGGCATCGGGATGTTGGCGATTTCCTCGCCGGTGGCTCCGGCGGCGATGGCGTCAGCGAATGCTTGCATGGATCGCAACCTTACCGGCCGGCACGGGACGGGCTCCCATGGCGGGACCTCGCCGGTTCGGACTCGGTGGGCTCGCGGCCGTGTGGGGCTTCGGGCACGATCGCTGGACACGCCGGGTTCGTGTGACTATCCTGTGCAAGTCACCTCGGGCAACGATGTAGCTACCGGAGGTGGCCGGGCGCCGTCGCCGCGAGGCGACAGAATTCGAAGGGGGCGCGTATGGCAGGACGCCGAGCCGACGAGAGCCGATCCGGGACGGCGCGGCGCGCGGCCGCGGGGCTCTCGGCGCTCGTGCTCGTTTTCGTCTCGACGGTCGTCGCGGTGCCAGCGGTGGTCCCGACGGCATCGGCGGCGCTGCCCAGCCCCAGTCCCGGGCCCGCGCTCGTGAGCATCGATTCCATGGAGGGCACCGTCGGCACCGGTGCGAGTGAGCAACCGAACGTCTCGCCGGACGGGTTCTACGCCGCCTATGTCACGTCCAACGACCTTTCCCGCGCGGCCGGCTTCGTCGCCGGCCCTCACGTGGTGGTCAGCCGCTACTCGTGGGATGCCTGGACCGTCGACCCGTCGCAGTCCAAGGTGGTCGACCCGGCCGATGTGGTCGTCTCGGCCCGGGGCAACTTCGTGGCCTTCACGGCATTGCGAAGTCCGGGTGACCCCACTTCGGGACGGTCGGTCTACACCGTCGATCTGACCATCGGACGGGTCCAGCGGGTCGACCCCGACACCGACCTGGTCACCGACACCCCGACCATCTCCGACGACGGACAGACCATCGCGTACTCGGCCGCGCCGGCTTCGGATCCGAGCGCGACGCAGATTCGCGTCTGGCACCGTTCGACCGGCACCGCCCAGGTGATCTCCAAGGTCGGGTCAATCGTCGGCAACGGCCCGAGTTCGCGACCGGCGCTGTCGGGCGACGGGCGATTCGTCGCGTTCACGACCGCCGCGACCAACCTCGTCGCCGGCATGGACACCCACCCGCGCCATCAGCAGGGCGGCACCGAAGCGGTCATCGAGAACCTCGCAACCGGCGTCGTCTCGTTGTTGAGCTTCACGTCGTCGCGCTCCGAGACGGCGGTCACCGGCGACAGTTTCATCACCGGCCCCGACGCATTGTCGACCGACGGGTCCCTGGCGGTCTTCGGCACCGACGCCGACGCCGGACAGTTCGACTCGACGATCACCAGCGACCAGAATGCCGGCACCGACCTCGTGCGCCGCAACGTGAACACGGGTGACGGGCGGGTCGTCACCCGGTCGAAGGCGTCGCCGACCGACACGTGCAACAAGGCGAATCCGTCGACGGCATCCAGCCCGTGGGGTGCCATCGACGACGCCGGAGACGTCGTGTTCTCCACGACGTGCGACGATCTGATCAGCGACTACGCGTCTGATCCCCACGTCGCCGAGGTGTTCCAATCCGACGGGACGACCGCGACGCTCCTCAGCCACTACGCCGGTTCGACCGACCCGGTACGCGAACCCGACGTGAACACGCTCCATCCGTCGGTGTCGGCCTCGGGCGATCAGGCGATCTGGGCGTCGGTCCGGCCCGATGCCGACTCCGACCTGTCGAATCCCAGTGACGCGAACGGCGTGAGCGATGTCTTCCGGTCGGACACGGGATCCGAGTCGGACCTGACGGGCGTCGTCGTCGGAGCGTCCAGCCCACGGGACGCCTGCCCGCGTCCGACCCGTTCGATCACGGCTGACTGGCCGGCCGGCGGGAACCGGGTCGCACTCACCGACGCATCGATGGACGTCGGCTACACCGTCTCGGTCGACGCCACCGACGAGACGGTCGAACTCGGTGGGGTGACGCCGACGGCCAACAACTCCTGGGCGAACCCGGCCCGGGCGCTGGTGCTCGCCATGCCCGCGGCGTCGGGCGGGACCCGCTACGTCGTCTATGACAGCGTCCTCACGGGCCTCTCCGAAATCAACGTACCGATTCCCGGCGCGTCGGCCGGCGATCTGCCGACCGCCGCGGCGCTCTGTGTGCCGGCACTTCCCCAGTACGGACCCAAGGCGTTTCCCGATTCGGTGACCGTTCCGGTCGCCGGTACCGTCCGTGTCGACGCCCTGGCCAACGACGAAGGCGACCTCGACGCCTCGAGCCTCACGGTCGACTCGACCAGCGGTGGCTCGGCATCGGTGGTCACCGTCGGTGGGCGCCGGGAGATCTCCTACACCGCGCCGTCGAGCGCAGGCATCGAGACGATCTCCTACGAGGTCGCCGACTACAGCGGCACGACCACCTCGTCGACGGTCACCGTCGACGTACGGGCGATCCAGGGTCACCCGCTCACCCTCGCAACGACCACTCCGACCGTGCCCCCCGACACCGACACGACCGCAACCGTCTCTGCGACCAACACCACGGGCGCGGCCGTCGACGGGTCGATGGTCAGCCTGCGCGTCGACGCGCCGGCCACGATCCACCCGTCGGGAAGCGGATGGACGTGCACCCGGACCGCGGACGACCGTTCGGCGACGTGTACCAACCCGGCCACCGTGGCCGCCGGCGCCGCGTTCCCGTCGATCGGTGCGGTGGTGCGTACCCCGGCAGGACCTCAACAACCGTGCGTCGCCGCCTCACCCACGGGCGCGGCATGCGTGATCGTGCACCTGTGGAACGGCGCTGGCACCGACGAGGCGACCGCCACGCCCGCGCCGATCCGAGCCGCGTTGCCCTATTCGGGCGGTGTGCTGCGGATCGGCGCGGTCGCGCAGGGACCGTTCGCGACCGGGTCGCTCGCCACGTACCAGTTGAGTGTCGAAGACGCCTCGAGCACCCCCCTACCCGCGGGGACCGCCTTCGAAGTTGCATCGGCGCGGGCCGACATGCCCTTCGTGAGCGGCTCGTCACCGGGGGTGAGTTGTGTCCAGGGCACGGAACCCGGTCGTGGGTTGTGCACCCTGACCGCAACGCTCGACCAGGGGACGACGCTGTCGCTCTCGGTGCTGTTCACGACCGGAGCCGGGGTGACCTCAGGGTGTCCGGCGGGCGTCAGCGCGCCGTGCGCGTTGCTCGGCGTCACCTGGGTCGACAAACCCTCACCGACGCTCCGGGTCCCCATCGCCTCGGCGGCGGCCGAGGTCCAGACAGAAGTGAACCCCATCCCGCCCGACGCCGGGATCCAGATCACCCACTCGCCGGTCGCCTGGACCTCGCAGTCGACCTCGGCACGCATCGTCGTCGCGAATGCCGGTCTCGGCCCGACCACCGATCCGATCTCGGTGAGCTTCACCTGGCCGAGCGGCTTCACCGCGGTCAGCGCGGCGGGCTCGGAATGGACCTGCGACACGGGTGCGACGACGCGGTGTAAGCGGACCACGCCTTTGGCCGCCGGGGCGTTCGCGGAGCCGATCGTGGTCGTCGCGGATGTCGCTGCGGACGCGACCGACGGCTCGGTGACCGCGACCGTGTCCACGACCGGCGACTCGAACGCCGCCGACGATTCGATGACGTCGCCGTACCACGTGCTCGACGGCGACGTCGACGACCCCGACGGACCCGCGCACGTGGTGTTGAACGTCGACTCGCCCCTCGCGATCAGCCCCGGAGCGACCATCGACGCCACCGCGACCCTGGTCAACACGGGAACCGAACCGGTCGACGGTCCCTCCACGATCACCGCGCTCGTGCCCGACGGGCTCCCCGCGGGTCAGGTGCTCACGGTCGCCCAGCACGGTTCGGGGTGGTCGTGCGTCGACACGGCATTGAGTGGCAAGCGCGAGCTGCGCTGTACCACCTCTGCCGACGTTCCCGCGGGCGGTACGGGCCCCGGTCTCGACCTGACACTCACGGGCACGGCCGTCACCCCGGGCAGCAGCGTCGACGTGACCTTCACGAATCAGCTCGACGGCACGACCGTGAGCCAGACCCGGCGCCTCGTCGTCACCCAGCCTCGCATCGTCGCGCTGGCGTTGAGCGGATCGCAGGACGCGGCGTTGCAGCCGGGAGGCCACACGATGCTCCGCATCGACGGGCGCAACGTGGCCACCGCGCAACCGACCGCGGCGCTCGACGCACGGATCGACCTTCCCCAAGGGGTGACCTGGACCGGCCAGGACGGCTCGGGTTGGACCTGTACGGGCAAGGGCACCGCAACCGCGACGTGCACGTCGCCGGTTCGGCCACTTCCCGGCTCACCGATGCCGAGCCTCGTGCTCGACCTGCAAGCCGCCGCCGACGTCACGGCCGGCACCGAGACCGTGCACGCCACGATCGACACGGCCGACACCATCGACACGCGTTCGTTCGCGCTCGACGTGCCGCTCACCGTCGAGCCGCCCGACTCGGGGTCGATCGAGTTGAGCCGGACCGGTCTGGCCGAGTCCGCCGTGCCCGACCGACCGTTCGATTACCAGATCAGCGTCCGGAACGTGGGCAGGGCGGCGCTCACCGGTGACCTCACCGTCGCCGAGACGCTCCCGGCCGGCAGCGTCGTGACCGGAACCGGGTCGGGTTGGTCGTGTGCGGTGTCGGCGACGACATTGAGATGCACTGCCGCCGGTGCCCACCTGGCGGTGGGTGCCCGCGCACCGCCGCTCGACGTCGAGGTCAGCTTTCCCGAGCGTCTCGCGGGCGGACAGGCCCAGTTGAGCGCGCGCGGTGTGCTCGGCCCCGCCATCGCGCGGTCGGCCGACGCGGTCGCCATCCGGGAGGTCGCGTCACCGGCTCCCGACGCCGACGTGAACCTGTCGATCGCCCCGTCGGTTCTCGATCGCGGCGGCCGGGCGAACGCGACCGTCGCCTTGGAGAACGGGGGAACGGCTCCGATCGACGGTCCGTTCGTGCTCGGCATCGTCGGCACCACCGGGCTCGTCCCGACCGCTGCGACCGGAACGGGTTGGGTGTGCACGAAGGACACCACGACCACGACCCCGGTGGTCGCGTGCCGCCATGCCGACGCGTTGGATGCAGGGGCCGATGCCGGAACGTTGCGCGTCGACTACGACGTTGCCGACGGCGCGACCGCGCCCGCGACGCTGACGGCGGGCATCGTGCCGGGAGCGACGACGACTTCGTCGACGACCCTGGCGAAACTCACCGGCATCGGCACGGCCGCGCTCGATCGACCGGTCTCGCTCAGCCGACAGGTCGAGGGGCTCCTCGCCGATGCAGGTCCCGACCAGACCGTTCCCGAACGCACCAAGTCCGACGAGGGCACCGTACCCACGTCGGTGCGGCTGAACGCACGGGATTCCAGCGTCCCGACCCAGAACGCCACCTACACCTGGACCCAGACCCAGGGGCCCGCGGTGGTCTGGCAGGGCGCCACCACGACCGTCGAGGACGCGGACGGCAGCCCGATGACCGCCGCCACCGGCGCGCTGGCGAACTTCGAGGTGCCCCGCCTGGCCACGTCGGAACCGGTCACGCTGCGCTTCCAGTTGGCCATCCAGTCCGGAAATGCCATGTCGACCGACACCGTCGACATCGAAGTCACGCCCACCGCCGACTCGGGTCCGACCCTCGGCACGATCACCACGACCCTCGACCAGATCGCCGCGGCGCCGGCGGCCGGCACCGCGTTCGACGTGCACGTTCCCGTGCACGACCCCGAAGGCGACGCCGCGACGGTGAAGTGGTCGATCGGCGCGACCGACGGATCGGCGGGCACGGCGACGATCGTCGGGTCATCGACCGTCGCCGGCACCGGCGGCACGGCCACCGCGACCGTCCACTGGCCCGAGCATGCGACCTACCTCGTCGTCGAGGCGCACGGCACCTCGGTGCGGGGCGCGACCTCGTCGAAAGCGCTGGTCATCGGCAAGGCGCCGCCGCCACCGACCGTGTCGCTCACCGGTCCGAGCCAGGTCGCGAGCGGCGCACCGGTCACGGTCACCGCGCATGTCTCCGGTGGCGACGCCGCCAATCTGGTCTGGTACTGGAAGCAGACCTCCGGGCCGGCGATCGACCCGGCCGTCCTCGCGGCCGCGCAGGGTCCGACGCTGGCGTTCGACGCGCCGGCGGTGGCCACCCAGGGCGCGGTGATCACGCTGAGTGCGGTCGTCACCCGGGTGGCCGGCGCCGCGTCGGTCGCGGCTCCCGCGACGATCTCGATCCGTCTCGAACCGCTCACGCAACCGACGCTGGCGGTCACCGGCGCGACGACGATCGACGTGGGATCGTCGACGACGTTGACCCTCACCGGCGCGCCGGCGGGGTCGACGATCACCTGGACCCGGACCTCCGGTCCGGACGGCACCTTCTCGTCACCCCACGCGGCATCGACGACCTTCGAGGCGACCGATGTCGGCACCGTCGGTGTCGAGGCGAGTGTCGTCGACCCGACCGGACGGACTTCGAGCGTGTCGATCGAGATCACCGTGGGATCACCCGTGGAACCCTCTACCGACACGTCGTGTGGCACAGCCGATTCGTTGCTGGGCCAGGCGTTGGCCGCCGCGACCGGCGGCGACGCGCTCAGCGTCGACGTCGGCCCCGTCGGGTTGACCCTCGCCGGGCTCTCGGTCACGGCGCCGTGCAACGGGTCGTCGGCGTCGCTGTCGTTCGCCGATTCGTCGTTCACGATCGCGCACGGCACCGTCACCGGCAACGGGTTGTCGGGCACGATCACGTCCACGGGCGTGTGCCTCACAGGCGGTTCGCTCCACTTCCCCGCCTCGTGGGGCGTCGACTCGGCCACGTTGGCGTCGACCGACCCGATCTGCGTGTCGCTCGACCCGGACGCTGCCGCGCCGGTCACCGGGTCGATCACGGTGCGGGGGCTGCCACTGCTGAAGCTGCCCGCGGGGGTGAGCCCGCCGATCACGACGGTGACCTTCGACGGCGACGAGATCGACGTCACGTCCGACGCGGCGCTGCCCGGCAACGGCACGCTGCACGTCGAGGTGTCCGTCGATGTGCAGCACGGAACCTTCTCGGGTTCGGCGAACGGCCATGTGACCATCCTGGGTACCGCGGTGGACTTCGCCGGGTCGCTGTCCTATGACGGGTCCGCGCTCGCCTTCTCGATCGACGGATCGGTACCCGGACCGATCACGATCACCCCGGGCACGACGCTTTCGAATCTGACCTTGCACGTCGATCAGGACGGGTTCTCCTTCGGCGGGTCGGTCTCGGTGGACGGCAAGATCGACCTCACCGCGCACGGTGCGTTCGCCGATGCCCGACACTGGTCGCTGTCGGTGCAGGGCGCCACCGGGCAGCCGGACTGGTCACCGGTTCCCGGCATCGAGCTTCCCGCCGCGAACTTCGCCGGCTCGATCAGCCGTGATGGCGGTCCGGTCTCCTTCGACGTGTCGGCGGGCATCGACGGCACCTGGAATCCCACCCCGGGCGTGTCGATCTCGAATCTCACCGCACACCTCGGCAACGTGACCCCGCCCGACTCGTGCCCGAAGATCCCCGAGGGCAAGGTGTGGGTGGCCATCGACGGCGCCGCGTCGATCGATCTCGGTTCGGGCGACATCGGCCTCGCGGGATCCGCCTGCATCGCGCCCTCCACCGGCCACTGGAGCTTCTCGACGACCGCAGCGCTCGACTCGTTCAAGCCCATCTCCAACCTCGACGTGACCGTCCAGTCGCTCGGGGTCACCGCGTCCGACGACGGCACCGGCGTCCATCTGTTGGCGTACGGCTCCGCACGAGCGCTCGGCGCCGACTTCGCCGCCGTCATCACGTATCAGCCGGCGACCACCACGCCCCAGGCGCCGGCCTCGCTCGTCGTCGACGCATTCGGCAGCCTGTCGACCACCAGCGCCGCCTCCATGCTCCCCGCGGGCGTCACCGGTCACGTGCTGTTCGCCTCGGCCGACCGCAAGGGCTACCACTTCTACCGGGCGGGGACGATCCCTGAGATCGACCCCGACCTGGCCGCGGTGAAGGTCCAGGCGGGCATCACCCTGTACGCGACGATCACGGTCGGCGACGACCTCCAGAACCTCCTCGCGAACAAGCTCGGGCTGCCGGCACCGTCGGCACTCGTCGTGTCCATGCACGTGGGACCGGGTGCGGTGATGCTCACGGCCACGGTGACCTTCGGCGATCCGACCGAGGGCTACACCCTGTACGAGAACTGCGGCAGCGGGCCCTGCACCGAAGACACGCGGACCCGACTCGCGCTCACCGGGATCACCCTGACGATGAGTGCCGGCTCCGACGGGGTGGTCTTCGGGTTCATCGCCGCCGGCAAGCTCGACCTGCCCCGTTCCGGTGACGTCCCCGCGTCGCATCTCGCGCTGGCCGCTTCGGTCACGATCGACCTGACCAAGTTGACCATCAGCGCATCCCTCTACACGACCGATGGCACGTGGCACCACGCGCTCGGCGTCGACGGGTTGGCCATGACCGATCTGGCGTTGACCGCCGGCGTCGACTTCTCCAAGCCGATCCCGCTGCCCGAAGTCGGGTTCGCCGCGACCATCAGCGAAGTCCCCACGTCGTGGGCACACCTGCTCGGCATACCGGACGATCCCGACGGCCAGGAGCCCATCACCTTCGGTCTCAACGTGTCGACCGCGGACCCGATACTCGACATCGAGATCGGCTCGAGCGACGGCCACGACGCCCTCGAACCCCTCGCTCCGCTGGGAGTGCCCGATGCCGGGAACATCCTGGGAATCGACGCCGCACACCTGGTCATCGCGCCCTTCGGCGGCACGATCGGCAACAAGACCTACCGACCCGGTATCTCGCTCGGATTCGCGGCGACGATCGAAGGCGTCTCGCTCGACGCGGAGCTCGCCGTCGACCTGAGCGCTCCGTCGGTCACCGGCACCATCGCCATCGGCGACATCTCCATCGGCGGCTTCCACGCGTACGCCATGCAGGCCGAGTTCGCCCTGACGCCCAAGGCGCCCACCATCTTCTCGCTGAAACTCTCCGGTGACTTCGCGGTGCCGTTGGGGGCGACGACGCTCCTGACCGCCGGCTCCCTCGAGGTCGTCGCCACACGAACCGCCGTCAGCGGGTCGCTCGACATCGACGCGCACCACGTCGGCCTGGCCGGGGTCGCGATGCTCGACGACCTGCACCTGCACGGCGCGCTCGCGGTGGGAGGTGACGATCCTCCGTCGGTCGAGCTCGCCGTGACCGCGCACGGTTCGGTGCTGGGCGCCGCCAACGTGGCGTTCGGCGGCGAACTGAAGGTGGACGGCGGAAAGCTGACAACGCTGGCCGTCGCCGCGTCGGTCGATGCGACGTTCGGCCCGGTTGCGCTGACCGGCGCCGGCTGCGAAGACCTGAGCACGTCGGGTGCGTGCGTCAGCTTCAGCGACGACGGCGGTCAGGTTGCCGCGAGCCTCGCGGGCGAACTCGACTTCGACGGCATCTCGATCGAGGTGAGCGGCGCGGTCGCTCCGGGATTCGTCCAGGCGTCCGGGAGCGTGTCACTTCCCGGCGTCGGGGACTTCGCGTTGTCTGGGGCGCTGTACTTCGGCTCGGCCGAACAACTGGACGGCATCCACGCCGTCGACGGCAACGGCCACGAGGTGCAGGTCCAACCGGGCGACTTCGACCTCGACGCGGCGTTCTCACCCGCCACGCTGAACGGCTTCGGCGGTGCGTTGCAACTCGCGGCGAAACACATCGGAACCACCGGCTCGATCGCGGCGTCGGGGTGGATCTCGGTGCCGGGCGGGTACGCCCAGGGATCCGCGTCGTTCACGATGAACGGCTCGACACTGTTCTTCGACTTCCGAGGTGAAGCGGCGCTCACTCTCCGCGGCTTCACCCTCGCCTCGGCCCAGGTGCACGTCTGGCACGACGCCACCAGTACCGGGGGGAAGGTCGACGCCTCGATCGACCTCCCGCTCGGAAGCGGAGCGGGCATCGCGGCCCGCCTGGCAGGATCGATCTCGATGGGCCCGGGCGGCTACGACTACGACCTGACCGGGTCGGTCGACTTCGACGCCGTCGGCATGGCGCTCACCGCAGATCTCGAGCTGCAGCCGAGCGCGTTCAGCTTCTCGGTCGACCTGTCCGCGGAGTCGCTGTTCGACGTCACCCTCCACGGCTATCTCAACCTGTCCGACACGTTCAACCTCTACGCGGCGACGCGTATCGGCCCGGTCGGTGCGTCGCTCCACATCCAGCATTCGACGAACTGGTCGTTCAAGGCCCAACTCACCTACGACGGCCACACGTTCGCGTGGGCGGCCTTCACCGGCCATGTGATGACCGCCGGGGTCGACTTCTCGATCCACCGATCGGGCAGCGACACGTTCGGCCCGATTCGCGTCGGCGGCTCGTTCTACGGAGCGATGAACCTCGTGATCACGATCAGTGACAAGTGGTACCTGCCGATCGTCCAGTTCGGCGGGGAGATCTCGGTGCACGGGTGGTTCCAGAACTACGAGTGTTCGGGATGGGGCTGTCTGGACCCGACCGGCGACGGCTACCACTGGAGCGGTGTCCACGACCTGGGCACCTGGGGTGCCTCGGTCGACACCGACACCGGCGAGGTCTGCGCAACCATCGAGAGCAAGGAGTTCTGCCTGTGAGACGGATCCTCGCGTTGCTCGGCCGCCACCGCATGGCGGGCACGATCGTCGTGGCGCTGACGGCGCTCGCCTTGGTCACGTCGACCGCCGCGGCGATCGGCGTGCTGAACCCTTCTTCGAGTGTCGCCAACGACGACTTCGTGGACGCGCAGGCCGTCACCGGCACGTTCGCCGGTACCACCGTCGGCGCGACGGCCGACGCGGCCGAGGTCGCGGCGGGGGTGGCGGACGCCGACCAGCGGGTCGTCTGGTACACGTGGACGGCTCCCGGTTCGGGCTGGGCCTATGTGACACCGGCGACGGGCACCTCGCCGGCGATGCCGACCGTCGAGGCGTTCCTCGGCGCATCGATCACGTCGCTGCAACGGGTCGATCGGGCGGCGACGGGTGGCGGCCGGGCCGGGGTGTCGATCCCCGCGGTCGAGGGCAGGTCGTACCGACTGGCCGTCGTCGGCGACGGCGACGGCGCGGACTTCGACCTGGCGATCGATCAACCCGACGCGGGGGCGCCGATCAACGATCATCCCGAAGGCGCGGTCGACGTCGGTGGCGCCGTGGCGAAAGCGTCGACCACCCACGGCGCCAGGACGATCGCGATCGCCACCCTCGGCGGTGCGACCGCCGACCCGCACGAGCCGGCCACGGGCGGCGTTCCGGCCGCACACTCGCTCTGGTACGCGTGGTCGCCCGCACATTCGGGTGGCACCGCGAGCTTCGCGGCTGCTCCGAGTGATGGGTCGACGGGCAGCTTCCGGGTCGCGGTGTACCGGGCCGCGGACACCGACGGCACCCCGGGGCTGGGCATCGGCGATCTGACCCCGGTGCACGGCGGCGCCGACGGCGGGCCGGTCTCGCCGGTGGCGGGCACCACGTACCTGATCTCGGTCGACGGCCCCGAGTCGTTCTTCGAGCTCAGCGTGACCGCGAGCGGCGTCGCATCGAACCGCGACACCGCACCGCCGAAGGTCACCTGTGACCCGGCACCGACGGGTTGGTCCGACGCCGCCACGGTGAACGTGCCGTGCACCGCCACCGACCGTGGCACGGGGCTCGCCTCGGCGGGCGACGCGGCCTTCACGCTGTCGGCCTCGACGCCCGAGGGGGTGGAGTCGGCCGACCGGCGCACCGACTCCAGGCCGGTGTGCGACGCCGCCGGAAACTGCGTGACCGCCGGCCCGATATCGGGGGTCCACGTCGACCGGAAGCCACCGGTGGTCCACTGTGGAGCACCCGACGGGGCGTGGAGCGCCACGGCACCGTCGACGACGTGCACCTCGAGCGACCACGGCTCAGGTCTCGCCCACGACGGCGACGCGTCCCGCACCTTCGCGGTGGCCGTACCACCGGGCACCGAGGCGAGCATGTCGATTCCGGGCGCCGAGATCTGCGACCAGGTCGGAAACTGTTCGACGGTCGGCCCGTTCGGTCCGGTGAAGGTCGACACGAAGGCGCCGACGGTCACCTGCGCGGCACCCCCCACCGGCCCCCGGTCCGCGCAGGTCGAGGTGAGCTGCACCGCGACCGACGCCGGCTCGGGTCTGAACGAGGCGACCGATGCGTCCTTCACGCTCACCACCGACGTGCCCGCGGGCACCGCGTCGAGTGACGCCGCGACCGACGTACGCACCGTGTGCGACCTCGTCGGCAACTGCTCGACCGCTGGTCCCTACACCGGTCTGGACGTCGACCTGTCACCGCCGTCGGTGACCTGCACGCCTGACGACCACGAGCCGCTCGACGCCTGGCGTGCGGCGCCGTTCACGATCACCTGCGATGTGGCCGACGTGGGAAGTGGCCTCGCCCCGGGAACTCCGGCGACGATCGTCGAAGCCGCGACGATCCCCGACGGCAAGGCCTCGTCGTCGATCACCACCACGTCCAATGGACCCTCGAAGGTCTGCGACGTGGCCGGCAACTGCGTGACGGTGAAGTCGGTCACCGGCATCCACATCGACCGGCAGGCACCGACGGTCACCTGCGGTGACGCCAAAGACCGGTGGTATTCGCCCGACGCGGCCATCTCCTGTGCCGTCGCTGATGCCGACGGCTCGGGACTCGCCGGGGCGGGCACGGTCACATTGACCGCGACGCTGCCCGACGGCCACGAAGGCACCGCGTCGACCGACACCGTGAAGGTGTGCGACGAGGTCGGAAACTGCGCGACCGCCGGTCCGATCACCGGGGTGCACGTCGATCGTCGTGCCCCCTCGTGGCACTGTGCGGCGCCGGCGCCGGCCTACTTCATCGAGGCGAGGATCCCGTGCACCGCGAGCGACGGCGGGTCGGGCCTGGTCGATGCGTCCGACGCCTCGTTCGTCCTGTCCACGAGTGTCGGCGCGGGCCACCGCGACCCGCACGCCGAGACCGGCACCCGCAAGGTGTGCGACCGGGCGGGGCTGTGCGCCACGGCCGGCCCGGTCACCGCCTCGGTCGACCTCACCCACGGTGCGGGCTCCGGACCCCACATCGACGCTCCCGACAAGGTCGAGGTCGTCTCCACGTTCGACCCCAAAGGTCCCACACCGGTCCCGTACGCCCTGCCGACGGCCGGGGCCGGATCGGCCGTGAGCTGTCACCCCGCCCCCGGGACCATGATGCGACTGGGTTGGACGACCGTGGTGTGTGAAGCAGCCGACCCGCACGGGACGTCGATGGCCTCGTTCCCGATCGCGCTGCATGCGTTGCCGGACCTCGCCGCCACCGGCGACGCCGTTCCCGGCGGCGCGTGGCGGGCTGTGGGGGTGGGCTACGCCCACGGTTCGGACGTGTCCGTCGAGGTCGACGGCCACGAGGTCACGACCGGCAAGGCCGCGGACGACGGCCGAGTGCAGGTGACCTTCTCGGTCCCGGCATCGATCACGAGTGGCGATCATCTGCTCGTCGTGCGCGGGTCGACCCCCGCGGGTGATCCGCTGCTGACCGTGGCCCATCTCGGCGTGGTCGCCACCAAGTCGGCGCCGCCCGACGCGCCACCGCCGGATGCCCCGGTGTTGCCGCCGTCCGGTCCGGCGATGCCTGCCGATCCCGGTCCGGCGCCGTTGGCACCCCGCTTCGAGAACCCCGCCGTCACGAACCCGACCTCGACGACGACCACGACGCCGACGACTCCGAACGGTGCGACGACGACCACCCCGGAGTCGGGATCGCGCGGCAACGGTACGTCGCCGGGCGGGTCGTCCGCAGGCACCGGTTCGCACGGAAAGGGTGGGTTCCCGTTGGGGCATCTGCCCAGGACCGGCGCAGACGTCGCCGCTTGGGTGATCCTCGGTGTCGTGCTGGTCGTGGCCGGATTCGCGCTCACGAGGTTCCGTCGCCGCGCCACCCGCTGAACCACACCTCGCTCGCGCGCCGAGTCCGATTGCACCGAGTGCGCATCCGGGTTTTGGGTGCGTGTTCCGGACACCCGGTGTCCGGAACACGCACCCAAAATGGTGCGGATGGCCCGCGTCGTGCTCACGGGCACGATCCGACCGGGGCGGCGCGTGCCGCAGACGTCGACCCGATGCGCGGTGCGGACGACCGGGCGATCATCGCGACGGCGCTCGATGGGCTCTCGGCCAACCAGCGCGTCTGCGTGGTGTGCCGCTACTGGCTCGGACTTTCCGACGCCGAGATCGCCGAAGCGACCGGATTGTCGCTCGGCACGGTCAAGACCCACCTGCGTCGGGCACTCGCCACCCTCCGCAAACACTTCGCCGACGACCACGTGGTGACCCTGGAGGCAGATCCATGTCCCTAGACCTCGAAGATCGTCTGGAGCACGGCCTCACCGACCTGGCCCGCCAGGCACCCGTCCCCGACGATTGGCCCGACCTCGGAGCTCCGGTCATCTCGCTCGACGCGCGGCAACGCCGTTTCCCGAGGGGCGTCACGATCGTCGTGGCAGTCGCCGCGGCCGTGCTGATCGTCGCCGCGACAGCCTTCGCCGTGACGCGCACTCCCGACCCGACCCGTGTTCAGGCAGCGGGAGACCCGACGGCCGGTAGTGGGAAAGCCTCGTCGCCGCCGACCTTCGAATGGGGCCACTGGGATCCGGCCGGTCCACGGCTGAGCGACCAACAGCTCGCCGAGATCATGACGCCGTCGACGGATGCACGGGGTGACACCACCTGGCAGACGTCCCAAGAGGTGAAGGGGGTTGGAGCCTCGACGTTTCCCTTCGTGGCACAGGTGACCGGGATATCGATGGTCAAGGTGCCCCTCGGGCAGACCAATCGGGCCCGCTTCACCGGGCCCGACGGTAAGGCGCTGCCCCAGATCCAAGGCTACGTCGACGACGACCCACCGAGCCCGGGGAGAGATGTCGACCAGCAGGTCTGGTTGATCGCGATCGAGGGGATCTACACGTGGAGGAGTGCCGACTGTGTCGATCCGGCAACCGGCGCTTCGGCGAACGCATCCCACTGTGAACCGTTCGAAGGCCTCTTGGTCGTGGCGTTGCCGGCCGATGCGCACGACACGCGACCCACCGAGTTCGCCTTCGGCCCGATCAAGGGCATGCAGGTCGACTTCAGTCGGTTCGATCGGGTCGGTCGGTGGACTCCCTGAGTCGTGCGCCCGTCGACGACCGCATTTGCTCAGAACACGCTGAGCGCAGCGGGACGGCTGATTCGCAGTCGCGCCTCGACCGGTCGGGCGGTGAGAACGGGCCGGGTGGAGGGATGAACGAGGAGGTGGGGCGTCGGGAAGAACGCGACCGGCGCCGGCGACTCGTCCCAGAGCCCGACTGTGAAGGAAATCGACGAAACCTCAACGGTGAGACGAGGACCTGCAACGTTGCTTCATGGTCCCGTGCTGGGAGGTCGTGGACGTGACCCTGGCCAAGGCCACGTCCACGGGCGATCGGATCGGGGCTCGCAGTGGCCGATTCGTGAGCAGGGTCACTACGATGGACCGACACTTCATCGACTCACCAGGGGACGCATCGACCATGGCCGGATCAGTCATCATCGCTGGAGCCCGCACTCCGATCGGCAAGCTTTCCGGGGCCGCCGCCTCGCTGAGCGCCGCAGACCTCGGCGGCGTCGCCATCACGGCCGCGCTCGAGCGCGCCGGCATCGACGGCGAGCAGGTCGACTACGTCTTCATGGGCCACGTGCTCCAGGCCGGTGCCGGTCAGATCACCGCCCGTCAGGCCGCAGTCAACGGCGGCATCCCCATGAACGTCCCGGCCAACACCATCAACAAGGTGTGTCTGTCGGGCATGAACGCCATCCACCTGG